>CAZYMF010000134.1:0-13233 GCA_964648215.1 uncultured Binatia bacterium (SeqCode)
GCAGAGTGACGCGGGCGACGGCGTCGCGCCCGCGCTCGGCGACGTAGAGCGTCGGCGGTGCCCAGGCCAGCCCGGAGGGTCCTTCGAGGGAAACCCCGGCGTCGATCGGTTGCAGCCGCTCGCCGCTGAGCAGCAGCAACCGGTTCTTGATCGGGTCGGAGAGGATCAGTCCGCCGCCGGTGGTGACCATATATCCCTCTTTGATCTGATCGCCGGTCCAGTCCGGCACCGGCACGGTCCCCGCCGGCGTGCCGTCCGGATGAAACGCCTGCAGCCGGTTGTTGCCGCTGTCGACGACCCAGATCCGGTTCTGCGCGTCCAACGCGATGCCCACCGGCTGAAACAACTGGCCGGCGCCGTGCCCTTCGCCGCCGAAGCTCGCCTGGAAGTTGCCGTCGAGGTCGAAGACGTCGACCAGGTTCTTGCCGCCGTCGGTCACGTACACGCGGTCCCCGGCAATGGTGATCCCCCGCGGTCCGAAGAAGCCCTTGGGCGGCGCGTAGACCCGCAGCACCTTGCCGTCGGGGCTGAGCTTCTGCACGCGGCTGTTCCAGGTGTCGACGACGTGCAGGTTGCCGTCGCGATCGACGGCGATCGCGGAGGGTTCGCGGAACGAGCCGGGAGCGTCGCCGAGCGCACCCCAGGTTGCCAAGAACGCTCCCTTGGCGTCGAACTTCTGAATGCGGTGGTTGCCGGTGTCGGCGACGTAGAAATCGCCGTCGGCCCCGCGCGCGAGCCCCTTCGGGGAGTCGAACTGTCCCGGCGCCAACCCTCGGCCGCCGTTCCACAACGGCTCGCCGCTGGGCGGCGGCAGGGCCGCCGGCGCCTGCTCGGTCGCCACCTGCTCGGGGGGAACCAGGAGAACGCGGGCGAACACCGGACCGCCGCCCGGCGGGTAGTGGAGATCGGCGATCTGGTGCACGGGAAATCGCCGTTCGAGGGCGGCGAAGACGGCCGGGCCGCGATCCATGTTGGCGATGATGAACGCCAGGCCCCGGCCCGGCGGCGGCTGCAGGACCATGTGCAGCAGCGCGGTGACGTCGTCGAGCCAGGTGTACTGGCGCTGGAAGGGATCGCCGTGGCCGGTGTAGGTGAGGAAGGTCAGGCTGTCGCGCGGGAAGTTGGCGCCGCCGACCCAGATGGCATACTTGCCGACGAGCTGGCGCATGTAGTGCCCGAGCACCGTCGTCTCCGGGTAGTAGCCCCAGATCGGCCGGCGCTCGTGACTGAGATACTCCTTGTAGGTGGCGCCGGCCTGAGCGCCCAGACCGAGCACCAGCACCGCCGCGGCGAGCACGCCGCCGGCGCGACCCAGGCCGCGGGCCAGGCGCGCGAAATAGAGCAGACCGAGAGCGACGAAGAAGTAGGCGAACGGCATGGCGCCGATGCAGCGGTTGCCGTTGGGCTTGGTCACCATGCCCGGGAGCAGGCTGACCAGCAGCCCGAGGAGCAGGAACACCGCGCGCTCGTCGCGCAGGCGCAGGGCACACCACAGCACCCCGAAGACGAAGAGCACGGCGGCGGGCACCTCGAGCAACGGCGTGTTGATGAAGAAGTCGTCGCCGTTGCCGCGATAGTTGAACAGCAGGAAGGCGGAGCGCACGCTCTCCCAGATCCGGCCCGGGCCGGCGTAGAGCGCATCGGCGCGGCCCTGGAACGTGCTCCAGTGGTGCACCGCGTACCAGGCCAGCGGCGCGATCACGACGGCGAAGGCGGCGGTCATCACCGTGATGCCCAGCCAGTAGCGGCGCACGAAGGCCATTACCCGGCGGTTCTTGATCAGATAGGCGATGACGAACAGGGGGAAGAGCAACGGCAGCGTGCGCGAGCCGTTGTAGGTGTTGAGGTCCAGCGCCAGGCCGACGCCGCTCAGCCCGAAGTCGAGCAGGCGCCCGGTCACCAGGCCGCGCCAGAAGAACAGACAGGCAACCGTGGTGAACAGCGGCTGCAACCCGGCCCGCCAACCGACCCGGCCGAAGAGCAGCGGCCAGCCGGCGGCGGCCAGCACAAACGTCGCCACCAGCGCGGCACGCGCCCCGAACATGGCGCGGGCCCAGAAGTAGAACGCCGGCACCATCAGGATCATCGCCGCCAGCGCCGGCAGGATCATGGCGAACAGGTTCATGCCGAACCATTTGATGGCCAGCGCCTGGCAGTACATCATCAGCGTCTCGCGGCCCCACGCCGCGGGCACGTACGGCGTGTACGGCTCGCCCTGGAGGATCTTCACCGCGTAGAGGCCGTTCCAGGCGACGTCGTGATTCAGACCGGGCGGCAGCTCGGAGAGGCGGAAGACGCGGAAGAAGACGGCGACCGCCAGCACCAGCAGCGCCAGCGACCACTCGAGTCGAAACGGCAGTCCCTCGTCGGCGGACGGAAGCTCCCGCCCGCTCCCGTGCAGGAAGTAGGCGAGCACGAACAGCACGGCGGCCGCGCCCCAGGCGACGGCCGCGCGCCGGGCATCGAAGGCCGCCACCAGCCAGTACTGTCCGAGAATGCCGCAGGCCAGCGCGGCGACCGCCAGCGGCGTGTAGACGAGCGGACGATCAGTGGCCCTCGCCATAGGGGATCCTGACGAGGCGATTGTCGAGATCGGAGACGACCAGCTCCTTGCGCGTCGCATCGACGGCGATGCCCATCGGGGTCTCGAACTTGGCCGTGGGGATGCTCTGCCCGGTGATCGTCCGCAGCAGCTTGCCGCTCGCGTCGTAGGCGCGCACCTCCTTCAGCAGCGGCACCGTCACCCAGATGCGGCCGTAGGGATCGACCGCCACGTTGGGCTCGGAGAACACCTTGCTCTCCCACCCGCGCACCGGGAAGCTGGTGACGTAGACGCCGTCGCGGCTGAAGATCTGCAGCCGGCCGTTGGCGTTGTCGCAGACGTAGACCTTGTCGTTGTCGTCGACGGCGATGCCGATCGGCTCGGCGAACTTTCCCGGCGCCGTGCCCTTGCCGCCCCACGAGACCTGCTGCTGGCCGGTGGGCGAGAAGCGCACGACGCGGTTGTTGCCGGAGTCGGTGACGAAGACCGCGCCCTGGCGGTCCACCGCGATGCCGCGCGGTCCGTAGAAGCTCGCCGCCCACTCGCGCTCGTATTGGCCGCTGGCCGAGAACACCTGCACGCGTTGGTTCCAGGTGTCGGCGACGTAGACCTTGTCCTTCGGGCCGACGGCGACGCCGCAGGGATCCTTGAACTGACCGGGCAGCTCGCCGTGCTCGCCCCAGCCGATCTCGAAGCGCAGTGTCGGGCTGAACTTCTCGATGCGGGCGTTGCCGAAGTCGCAGACGTAGACGGCGCCGTGGCTGTCGATGCCGACCCCGCGCGGTTGCCGCAGCTGCCCTTCGGGCTCCTGCGGCGGCGGCCCGCCCTCCTGCGCCGTCACCCGCGGCACCTCCTCCACCGTGGTCACCGGGATGGCGCCGGTGAACTGGCCGCTGACGGCGAAGACGGTCACCGCGGCATTCTCGTACACCGGCGTCAGCAGGTCCTTCCAGCTCTTGAAGTTCTCCAGGTTGGCGCCGCCGTACGTGCGCCGCTCCAGCGCGCCGACGAAGACCAGGGCGACGTGGTAGCGCTCCAGCGCCGCGCGCACCTGGGTCTCGTTGGTGCTGGTGTAGATCAGCTTGACGTCGGCCTTGCGGCGGTTGATGTCGGACCACGGGTTGGCGCGCTGGAAGACGTGGTAGTCCCAGCCGAGCACGGTCGGCAGGCCGGTGTTCATGGAGACGCGGGCGAACTCGCCGTACGACGGGCCGTAGGCTTCGAGGATCACGGGAATGCCGTTGATCCGCCGGTTGAGCCAGCGAAAGGCGGCGAGCTCGTAGGGGGTGCGCTCCTGCAGGTAGAGCATGCCGTTCAACGTCGGCTTCGGCGTCGCCACGCGGTTGGTGGTGAGCACGCCGTAGGTGTCGGTGACGCCGGTGAACAGCGCCACGCCGACGACGACCACCAGGCCGGCTTGCCAGACCCGCCGCGCCAGCCCGCCGCCGACCCGGCCGCGCCACAGCTCCACCGCCGCCGTGGCCGCGGCCGCCGCCAGCAGGAACCACGAGTCGAGGTAGAACTTGAAGATGGTGTTCATCCGGTCCCAGACGTAGACGAAGTCGCAGCCGGCGGTGACGAAGCAGGCGAAGGCCATCATCACCAGCGCGATGCGGTGGCGCGCGGCGATGTGCCGGTCGACGGCGATCTGCAGCGTCAGCAGCGCCAGGACCAGCAGGAGGCAGCGGGTCACGCCGATGGTGGGGTAGGGCCCGCGCGGCTTGAGACCGAAGAACCAGAATACGACCGCCATCACCGCGAACAGCGCCAGGTTCTCCAGCACCGGGCGCAGGAAGCGGAACCAGCCCACCCGCGCTCGCGGGCGCGGCTCGGGCGCGACGGGCGGCAGCGGCACCGTGGCCGGCTCCGGCGCAACGGCCGGGGCGGGGTCCTCGCTCGCGAGCGGCACCTCCGCTGCCTCCAGCGGGGGGACCGCCTCGTCCGCGGGCGCGAAGCCGTCGGGGAGAGCGGCGATCGCCTCTTGCAGCTCGGCTTCCGGCGTGGGCGGGAGTGGCGGCGCGGTGATGGCGGATGGGGCGGCGGCGGTCCGCGGCACGCGCATGTGGCGGCGCCAGAACAGGAACATGAACGGGATCAGGGCGTAGAAGAAGAGGCCGAAGATGGTGAAGAAGCCCTGCGGCGGCGCCAGCGTGCCCAGCTCCAGGCCCCAGTTCCTCTCCGGCGGCGTGAAGTGCAGCCAGAAGGGCAGGAAGAGAGCGTAGGCGACCAGCACCACCGCCGCGGTCGGCAGCAACACGCGGGTGAACAGCTGCACCACGAAGGCGCCGATGCCGGGTCGCTCGCGCGTGGCCAGCCAGTGGCAGCCGAGCAGGAAGGGGAAGAACAGCACGTAGGTCGGCGTGCTCCAGGCGTTGGTCACCATGATGCTGCCGAGCAGGAGGCCGGTGAGGCCGAGCAGGGGAAGAACGGCGGTGCGCCCGGATCGCTCCTCGCCGAAGTGCTGTCGCACCCAGAGCACCCCGAGACACAGGAAGCCGAGGGAGAAGGGCATCACCATCACGTGGGCGTGCAGGTCGGCGAACAGGAAGCTCCACAGGGGGAACTCGTTGATGGTGTCCTTGATGACCCGCGAGGTGGCCCAGAAGTAGTCGAAGTTGACGTGCCGGCGGTGCAGCAGCTCGAACGGCCCGGCCAGGTTGCCGAGCAGCAGGGTGAAGATGGCGGTGAGCAGGCCGGCGGACCAGCGGCTGGTGATGGCGCAGCCGAGGGCGAAGGCGGCGGCCGCCGTCAGGCCGGCGAACAGCGCGATGCCGAGGTTGAAGGTGATCGCCGGGGCGATGTGGCAGGCTTTGCCGAGGGCGGCGGTGACGTAGTAGCCGAAGTAGCTGTAGTTGAGGTCGTGGCCGGCGAACCACGGCTCGGGCGGTGGCAGCGTGACGGCGCGCGTGAGCGCGTTGAGGAACGAGAAGTCCATCGGCTTCTCGCCCCAGAAGATCTCCGGGTTGTAGGCGCGCACGACCAGGAAGAAGGCGAACACGCCCCAGAAGAGCCCCTCGCTGATCAACCACTCCGAGCGCGGCGTCGGCTTGAAGGTGCCGCGCCAGCGCAGGCCGCCGGCGATCAGGATCGCCGCCGCGCACACCAGCAGCGTGTCGCGGGTGAAATCGGCCTGGCCGACGCTGACCAGCAGCCAGGGCACATAGGCGAAGAGCAGGATGCCGAGCACCTTGGCGAGCGCGTAGGCGCCGACGCCGGGCAGCCAGCGCCGCACCAGCGGGTAGGCGGCCAGGCCCAGCGCCTCGACCAGCAGGACGAAGGTGATCAGCGCCGGAATGCTGGAGTCGATCGGCTCGCTGCCGCCGCCGACGTCGCTGCCCGGCCGGGCCAGCAGCAGCTGGTTGCGGGTCATCGGCTGCGACGGCAGGCCGTGCATGATCTTGTCGTAGAGCTGGTCGGCGGTGAAGTGGCCGTCGTTGCGGAAGATCAGCACCTTGGGATGGTCGTAGACGGAGAACGACTCGTCGACCAGCTCGTCGGGAAACTCGATGCCGAACAGAGTCGGCCGCGCGGCCTCCTCGTGGATCAGCGTGTAACCGAGGTCGCCGGAGAAGAGCAGGTAGAAGTAGTTGCTGCTGAGCGGAAACTTGTGCGCCGCCTGGGTCAGCGCGCCGTAGAGCCGTTTGGTCTGAAAGGCGATGTAGTCGCTGTCCGACAGCGCCCGCGCCAGCTTCTGCATCTTGGACGGGCTGTCGGGCTCGTAGTAGCCGAAGGGGACGACCTTGTAGCGGTCGGCGTTGTAGCCCGGCAGCGGCATCGGGAAGCCCTCGTCCCAGTCCTGGGTGAGAATCTTCGCGCCGGCGGGGATGAACTTGTAGACCCACTCCGAGCCGCGCACCGCCGTGTGCGGTTGGCTGTAGATGGACAGGAACGCGAGCAGGGCGGCGAGCGTGGCGCCGACCACGCCGGGCAGCAGGAAACGGCCGAGCAGGCGGCCGCGGCGGTAGACGCGCATCAGCCAGTCGGCCGCCCACAGGATCATGATCGGGTAGATCGGCAGCAGGTAGCGGATGAACTTGACCTCGAACCAGCCGGTGACGAGGAAGAACGGCACCACCCAGGCCAGCAGCACCAGCTCCTCGGCGCGGTCGTGCCACGCCCCGATCACCCGCCGGCCGCTCGCCCACACCGCCGCCAGACCCAGCGGCGGCGCCATCCCGCACAGGATGAGCTGCGTCAGGTCGTAGCCGTACTTGGCCGTGCCGACGTACTGGTTGGTGTACGGGAACAGGCCGGCGTTGCGCACCATGTGGCTCTGCTCGAGCAGATCGCGCAGGAACGAGGGGCCCTGCTGGCGGACCGTGCACATGCCGGCGCTGGCGCACAGGTCGATGAGCGCGTAGGGCTCGCCGACGCCGAAGCCCACCACCACGGCGCCGGTGGCCAGCAGCAGGCCCAGCGTCACCCGCCCGAACCGGTCGCCGCGCTTGAGGCGGGCGGCACCGGCGATCGCCAGCGGCAGCATGAGGGGGAAGGCGCTGGCCTTGCTCGCCCCGGCCAGGCCGATGGCCAGGCCGGCGTAGAGGTAGTCGCGCCAGCGCGCCTCGCGGACCACGCCGACCAGGAAATAGAGCGACAGCAGCACCATGAAGGTGAGGGTGATGTCGACGGTGCCGAAGTGGGAGTTCTGCACGTGCAGGACGCACGCGCCCAGCAGCACGCCGGCGAGCAGGCCGGTGCGCAGGTCGTAGAGCCGCATCCCCAGCAGGATGGTCAATAGAACGGTGAGCGTGCCGATCACGGCGGAGACGGCGCGCGCGGTGTGGATCACGCCGTCGTAGCTGGTCAGCCGCGGGTCGATCTGGCCGCCGAGGCTGCTGGCGATCTTGTCGAGGTAGATCGGGAACGAGCCGTAGGCGAAGAACTTCGGGTTGAGCTGCAGCGGCTGGAACGACAGGTCGAGCACCGCGGTGGCGATGCGGCGCTCGTCGGGGTGGAAGAAGTGGTTCTGGTCCCAATTGAGGTTGGTCAGGCGCACCACGCCGGCGAACAGGGTGACGGCGAGAATCCAGGTCGATGGATTGCTCCACCAGCTACGTCCCGATCCGTTCATGACCGTCTGCCGCTACCCGGAATCATTTCGCATTGCAACGCGCCGCGGCCCGGCCTCAGGGGCGCGCGGCGGCCACGATCAGGCACTCGCCCAGGCGCGGCGGTAGAAAGGGCCGCCGCGTCGGGGCGACGAGCTGCAGCGCCGCCGGCGCGCCGAAGATCACGCGTTGCACCGCCACCGGCAACAGCGAGACGTAGGGAGGGTCCCACCAGCCGTCGCCGCGCACCCACAGCGGCTTCAGGCCGCAGTGCCGGATGAGGCCGACCCACTCGCCCTGGCTGAGCAGGCTGTGGTGGGACGGGTCGCGGTAGGCGAACCAGTCGTCGCGCTTGAGGCGGCGGCCCAGGCTGGCGGTGTTGGGCACGACGAAGAGAAAGCGGCCCCCGGGTCGCAGCAGGGCGACGAGCCGGGGAACGACGTCGCGTGGCCGCCGCAGGTGCTCGAGCGTGTGCAGCGACACGATGACGTCGAAGCTCTCGGGCGCCAGCGACTGCCACTCCTCGAGCACCACCGCCTCGCGCGCGTTGATGCGGGCGCGGGTGCGGGCGTAGGGCGAGGAGTCGTAGCCGACCGTCTCGAAATCGGCGGCCAGACGCCTGAGGAGGTGCCCGGTGCCGCAGCCGAAGTCGAGCAGGCGCGCGCCGCGGGTCCCGAGCCGCCGCACCACGCGGGCATAGTACCACAGCGCGATGCGGTCCTCGTCGAGCCGCCCGTGCTCGTAGTACTTCTCGCCGTACGCGTCGCCGGCCACCGTCAGCCGCGCGCCTCCGTCCCGCCGAGAAGCTCTTCGTAGCGCGCCAACGCGCTGGGGAGATCGAAGGCCGACGCGATCTCCTGGCGCGGGCGCACGAAGCTGCGGCGCTCGCGGATCACCCGGATCAAACCTTGGGCGAGCGCCGCCGGGTCGCGCGTCGGCACCGTCAGACCCATGCCCGTGCGCCGCACCGCTTCACGCACTCCGGGCAGATCGCTGGCCACCACGGGCGTACCGCACAGCATCGCCTCCACCTGTACCATACCGAACGATTCCGTCGAGTTGAGGCTGGTCACCGCCAGGACGTCGCTGCCGGCGAAGAACGCCGCCAGCTCCACCGGGTCGAGCAGATCGAGGAAAGTCAGCCGCTCCGCCTGCGCGGTCAAGAGCGGGCGGAGCCGCTCGAGGTAGGCCTCCTCCCCGACGGTGTACTTGTAGGCGCCGGTGAAGGCGACCTGGACGTCGGGGAGCTCGCGCGCGACCAGGGGCAGGGCCTGCAGCAGGTACTCCACCCCCTTCTCGGCGGCGAAGCGCGCCGCGAAGGCGATGCGCGGATGTCCCTGCGATCGCCAGCACCGCGCCATCCGCTCGATGGTCGCCCGGTCGGGTTGCGGCATGTCGATCAGCGTCGGGACGACCCGGTGCTTGGCCCGGTGCCGGCTGAGGAAGCGCGAGTGCTCGGCGTAGTCCTCGGTGGTCACCACGATGCGGTGTGCCAGGCGCGCGGCGACCTCGTTCAGCGGCGCCAGGCTGCTCTCGACAGTGCGATTGAAGGAGCCCGGTGGCATGCGCAGATCGCAGTGGTAGGTCAGGACGACGCGGCGGCCGAGCAGACGGCCGACGGCGGCGAGCAACGAGGCCTCGAACTGCGGCAGGTGGACGCTGAGGGCGTCGTGCCGCCGCGCCAGGGCGAAAGCATAGAGCGGGAACAGCGGCATGATCACGCCCTTGCTGACGGCGAGAGACACCGGCACGCGGACGATCTCGACGCCGTCGGCGTCGCGTTCGCGCGCCGGCAGCCGCGGGCTGAAACGCGAGGTCAACACCGTGACCGCGTGCCCGCGCCGCGCCAGGCCGTGGGCCAGCCGCTGCGCGTACACGGTCAGCCCGCTGACGTGGGGCCGATAGTAGGTGAGGGCAATGAGAACCCGCATGCGCAACGCGTTGCCGATCGGGCGTCGCCGCCGGGCGCGGCGGCGCTAGCCCCGGCGGTAGATGACCGTGTCGCCGTGGCGGAAGGCCACGGGCAGGCTGTCGAACTTCTCCACGCCGTGCCCGTAGTCCTTGCGCTCCACCTCGCCGACGATGACGTACCGCACGTGGTAGCGATCGAGCAGCGGGTTGACCGCCTCCAGGGTCGGGGCCTGGTAGATCCGCATCACCTCGCTCTTGCGCTCCTCGACGTCGCGGTCGTGGCTGCGCCAGAGGCCCTCGTGGTTCGCCCAGCCCATGACCGTCGGCAGGCCGGTGTTGGCGGCGAAGCGGGCGTAGTAGCTGTAGGGGTTGCCGGTCGCCTCCAGGATCACCGGGAGATCGGCGACGTTGTGGCGCAGCCACTCGATGGCGGCGTAGTCGTCGGGATGCTCGCGAGCGAGATAGGCGTTGCCGTCGAGCGTTTCGCGGTCGCCGATCGCTCCGGCGCGTTCCAGGCTCAAGCCGACGGGGTAGCACGCCGAGGCCGCCAGCAGGACCGCCATCGCCACCGCCACCGTCTGCCGTGCCGGCACCCACGACCAGCGGCGCGACAGCAGCTTGAGCAGGCACCACGGCGTCGCCACCGACAGCAGGATCCACGACTGGAAGTACAGCTTGAAGACGGTGTTCATGCGGTAGAGCTTCTCGCCGTACGGATCCTTCAGGTAGAAGATCTCGCAGGCCAACAGAGCGACGCCGGCGGCCAGCAGCAGCAGGTAGCCGGCGCGATCGGGATCGACCTCCGGCGCCGAAGCGGCACCGTAGGCGCACGCCAACGCCGCGGCGACGAAGGCGGCGAGCAGCACGATCACCGCGTTGCCCGCCAGCGCCGCCACGGCGATGGCCAGGGCGACGAGGGCGAGCAGGAGATGGCGCGCCTCGGGAACGTCGGGGAGCACGCCGAGACCCTCGATCGCCAGCAGGACCACCGGCGGGAAGAGCAGCGCGCCGAAGACGATCAGGAACTCCCGCAGCGAGGTCTGCGCCAGCTTGACGCAGGCGGAGCCGACGCAGAGCTCGTTCGGGCCCGGCGCCACGATGGGCGCCGCGAAGTGGATGTAGAACGGCAGGAAGAGAACGTAACCTGCCACCAGCACCCCGATCATGCGCAGCCCGAGCGAGAGCCGGCCCTTGCCCAGCAACGGTCGCAGCGGCAGGAAGCGCCCGGCGAGCAGGAAGGAGACCATCAGCCCCACCGGCAGCTCCCACGGGCTGATCACGATCATCGAGCCGAGCACGAAGGCGAGAAGGCCGAAGGGGGCCAGCGCCGCCAGCGATCCCGGCGGCGCGTCGTCGCGCGGCGCGAACAGACGGCGGTCGAGCAGCAGCGCCAGCAGCAGCACCGTCACCGGCAGCACCATGAAGTGCGGGTGCAGGTCGCCGTGAATGGTGGTGAAGAACGGGAACTCGTTGATGGTGTCGCCGTTGGCGACGATGCGCGACGAGTGCCAGTAGTCGATCGCCGTCAGCGAGCCCTTCTGCCAGACCTGCAGGAAGCCGTCGAGGTTGCCGAGCAGCACGCCCATGGCGCCGGCCAGCAGGGCGAAGGGCCAGCGCCGCGTCAGCCGCCAGGAGACGGCGACGATGCCGGCTCCGGCCAGAGCCCCCGCCGTGGCCACCGACAGGTTGTAGGCGATGGTGTTGGGCAGGTGGCTCAGGCGCGCCAGGTTGGCGAACATCAGGTAGCCGAAGTAGTAGTAGTTGAACGGCTTGCCCGCCATCCACGGATCCTGGGGCGGCATCACGCGGGTGCGGGTGAGGGTGTTGAAGAACGAGAAGTCCATGAACTTCTCGGCGCCGAAGATGTCGGGCAGCAGCGAGCGCTCCCAGGCGAAGAAGAGGAAGAGCGCCGTCCACACCAACATGTGGCGCAGCAGCACCGTGCGCCCGCCGTCGGCGAACCAGCGGGCGAGCTCGGCGCGCTGCCTCGCGGCCAGCCAGCCGCCGGCCACCGCCAGCACGACCAGCGCGCCGACCAGGGCGAGGTGGAACGGCACGCCGGCGAAGGCGGCGATCCACGACAGGTAGGTGATCAGCAGGGCCGCGAAGATCTTGGCGAACGGGTAGCCGCGGTCATCGGCGGCGGAGAAGATCTTGAATGTGATCGGGAAGGCGAGGAGGCCGAGGCCCTCAAGCACGACCCACCAGACAACCAGCGGCCCCATCGGCGACGTTTTGATAGCGAAGTGCGAGTCCGTTTTGCTTTGAGCCCGCGAACGCTATAACGATCAGTTGGCGATTGCAATGGCGCAACAGGGATCCCAGACCATCGGCATCATCGGCGGCGGCTACACCGGGCTGACGGCGGCGTACCGCCTGCTCCAGGCCGGCTACCGGGTCACCGTGCTCGAGCGCTCGCGGCAGCTCGGCGGCCTGGCCATGACCTTCGACCTCGGCGAGGCGCGGCTGGAGAAGTACTACCATCATCTTTTCACCAGCGACCGCGACATCATCGCCCTCGCCGACGAGATCGGCGTCGCCATCGACTGGCCGTCGCCGCCGATGGGCATGTTCCACGGCGGCAAGGTCTACCGCTTCACCACCCCGGGCGACCTGCTGCGCTTCACCCCGCTCAGCCTCGCCGATCGCGTGCGCTGCGGCGTCACCGGGCTGTTCCTGCAGCGCTTCCCCAACCCCAAGCCGTTCGAGTCGATCCGGGCCATCGACTGGTACCGGCGCTACGCCGGCCCGGGGGTGACCCGGGCCATCTACGAGCCGATGCTGCGGGTGAAGTTCGGCCGCAACGCCGAGCGCGTGGCGATGGTGTGGATGTGGGGCAAGATGCGGCTGCGCGCGACCTCGCGCACCAAGGGCGGAACGCAGGAGAGCCTGGGCTACGTCCACGGCAGCTTCGGCGCTCTGACCGAACGGCTGACGGCGCAGGTGCAGGCTCTGGGCGGGGTGATCGAGCGCGGGTCGGTGGTCCGGCGCGTCACGGCCGCGCCGACGCGGCTGCTGCCGCCGGAGGTCGACCCGCCCCGCTTCATCTCCAACCTGCGCCGCCGCGAGCTGAAGAACGGGGCCGCGCCGTGGACGGCGATCCGCGGCACGCCGCTGCAGGTCGAGACCAGCACCGGCACCTTCTCCTGCGATGCCGTCGTCAGCACGGTGGCACCGCCGCTGCTGGCCGACCTCGCCCCGGCGCTGCCGCCGCCGTGGCGGCAGACCGCAAAGTCGCTGGAGCACTCGGGCGTGGTCTGCACCATCCTGGTGCTCAAGCGGTCGCTGTCGCCGATCTACTGGATGAACGTGAGCGACGTCTCGGTCCCCTTCGGCGGCCTGATCGAGCACACCAACTACATCCCGCCCTCCGCGTACGGCGGCCGCCACATCGTCTACATCTCCCACTACGCCTATCCCGACGAGGAGTTCTTCGGTCTGCCGTCGGACCAGGTGCTGGCCCGCTACCTGCCGCACTTCAAGCGCGTCAACCCCGACTTCGACGAGAGCTGGATCGAGAAGCGCATGATCATGCGCGACCGTTTCGCGCAGCCGATCGTGACCCCCGACTTCGACGAGCGGATGCTGCCCTACGCCACGCCGGTGCCGGGTCTGTTCAGCGCCGCCATGGCGCAGATCTATCCCGAGGACCGCGGCACCAACTACGCCGTGCGCGGCGGCAACCAGGTGGCCGCCGTGGTGCGGCAGTACCTCGAAGCCGAGCCGCGCTGA
>CAZYMF010000135.1:0-8740 GCA_964648215.1 uncultured Binatia bacterium (SeqCode)
ATGGCGGTCATCGAGTACGCCCGCAACGTGTGCGGCCTCGCCGGCGCCAACTCCAGCGAGGTGGACGAGGACACGCCGCATGCGGTGATCGACCTGATGTCCGACCAGCGGGTGGTGACCAAGAAGGGCGGCACCATGCGGCTGGGGGCCTATCCCTGCGTGCTCGCCGAGCACTCGGTGGCGGCCAAGCTCTACGGCAAGCGCAAGATCAGCGAGCGGCACCGCCACCGCTACGAGTTCAACAACGAGTACCGCGAGACGCTGACCAAGAACGGCCTCATCCTGAGCGGCGTGTCGCCGGACGACTCGCTCGTCGAGATCGTCGAGATCGCCGATCACCCGTGGTTCGTCGCCTGCCAGTTCCACCCGGAGTTCAAGTCGCGCCCGTTCGACTGCCACCCGCTGTTCAAGGGGTTCGTCCGCGCCGCGCTGCAGCGCAAGGCCGAGACGTCGAGCATGCCGTTGCTGAGCGCCGTGCGCGCCGCGCAGTGACGATGGCGCAGCGGCGCGAAGTTCCCGTCGGCGGGGTCCGCCTCGGCGGCGGCCGGCCCCTGGTGTTCATCGGCGGCCCCTGCGTGATCGAAGGCCGCGACAGCGCGCTGCGCCACGCGGAGGCGATGCGGTCGATCACCGCAGCCGCGGGGATGCCCTTCATCTACAAGTCGTCCTTCGACAAGGCCAACCGGACCTCGCTGGCCTCGTATCGCGGCCCGGGGTTGGACGAGGGGCTGGAGATTCTCGCGGCGGTGAAGCGCCACGTCGGCGTTCCCGTGGTCACCGACGTGCACGAGCCGGGGCAGGTGGCCGCGGTGGCGGCGGTGGTCGACGTGCTGCAGACGCCGGCGTTCCTGTGCCGGCAGACGGATGTCCTGCTGCAGGTGGCGCAGGCCGGCAAGCCCGTCAACGTCAAGAAGGGGCAGTTCCTCGCCCCGTGGGACGTCAAGCCGTTGCTCGACAAGGTGGCCTCGACCGGCAACCAGCAGCTCATGGTCACCGAGCGCGGCGTCAGCTTCGGCTACAACAATCTCATTGCCGACATGCGCTCGCTGGCGGTCATGGCCGAGTACGGCTACCCGGTGGTCTACGACGCCGGTCACAGCGTGCAGCTGCCGGGCGGGCAGGGGGTCGCCTCCGGCGGCCAGCGCCACTTCATCCGCCCGCTGGCGCGCGCCGCGGTTGCCGTCGGCGTCGACGCGGTGTTTCTCGAAACGCACGAAGACCCCGAGCACGCGCTCAGCGACGGGCCCAACTCCTACCGTCTGAGCGAGCTGCCCCAGCTGCTCCGCGAGTTGCAGGCGATCCATGCCGCTGCCCCGCAAAGCTAGGCGCCCACCCGCGGTCCGCCGCGGCACCCGCTCCGCCGACGTGCGCCGGGCGCGCCGCGTTCTGGCGATCGAGAGCGCCGGCATCGAGGCCGTCGGGGCGCGGCTCGATCAGAGCTTCGATCGCGCCCTGGCGTTGCTCCAGGCCTGCCGTGGCAAGGTGGTGGTGACGGGGCTGGGCAAGTCGGGCCTGATCGGGCGCAAGATCGCGGCGACGTTCTCCAGCACCGGCACGCCCGCCCTGTTCCTGCACTCGGGCGAGGCGCTGCACGGCGACTCGGGGATGCTGGCGCGCGGCGACGTCGTCGTGGCGCTGTCGTACAGCGGCGAGACCGAGGTGGTGCAGCTCTTGCCGCTGCTCAAACGCCTGGCGTTGCCGCTGATCGTGTTCACCGGGCAGCCGCGCTCGACTCTGGCGAAGGCCGCCGAGGTCGTCCTCGACGTCTCGGTGCCGGAGGAGGCCTGCCCGCTCGGCCTGGCGCCGACCGCCAGCACCACGGCGCAGCTCGCCCTCGGCGACGCGCTCGCGCTCGGCCTGCTCGAGCGCCGCGGCTTCAAGGTGGACGACTTCGCCCAGCTGCACCCCCTGGGCGCCCTCGGCCGCCGGCTGCTCAAGGTCGAAGACCTGATGCACCGCGGCGACGCCGTTCCCCTGGTGCGCGTCGGCAGCTCGTTTCACGACACCATCCTGGAGATGACCACCAAGAGGCTGGGGATCACCGGCGTCGCCGACGACAAAGGGGCGCTCGCCGGTGTGGTGACGGACGGCGACCTGCGCCGGGCGCTGGAGCGGGACGAAGACGTGCGCGCGCTGCGGGCGGGCGACGTCATGACGGCCAACCCGAAGGTGGTCAGCGGCAACGCGTTGGCCGCCGAGGCCCTGGCGATCATGGAGCGCCACAGCATCACCTCGCTGTTCATCGTCGACGCCGGGCGCGTGCCGCAGGGCATCCTGCACATTCACGACCTGCTGCAGGCGAACATCGTGTAACGGGGATCCTCGGGTGCCGAATCCAATCCGCCGCCTGTACAAGCGCTCGCACCGTTTGCGACGCGCCGTCCGGCGCGTGAAGAACGCGGTGGTCTACTGGCCCACGCGACTGGCCCTGGCGGCCGTCGGCCGGCTTGGCCTGGAGCGGGCGCTGGCGCTCGGCGATCGCGTCGGCGCGCTGCTGTTTCGCCTGCTGCGCGCGCCGCGGCGGCTGGCGCTGGAGCATCTGCGCCTGGCCTTCGGCGACGAGCTCTCGGAAGCGGCGCGAACGAGGCTGGCGCGCGCCTCGTTCATGAACATCGCCCGCAGCTTCTGCGAGCTGGCCAAGATGGACACCATCCGCGAGCAGCTGGACGACTACATCGAGCTCGAGGGCTGGGAGCACGCGGAAGCGGTTCTGGCCGAGGGACGGGGCGCGGTGGTGATCACCGGGCACATCGGCAACTGGGAGCTGCTGGCCGCCTACTTCGCCCTCAAGGGGCTGCGCGTCGGGGCCATCGCGCGGCGCATCTACGAGCCGCGGCTCAATCAGCTCATCGTCGACTTCCGCGCCCGGCAGGGTGTCCAGACCATTCTGCGGGAGAGCCCGCACGCGACCCGCGACATCCTCCGCGTGCTCAAGGATCACGGTCTGCTGGCGATCATCGTCGACCAGGACACCAAGGCGGCGTCGGTGTCCGTGCCGTTCTTCGGCCGCGCGGCGCGCACGCCGGCGGCGGCGGCGTCCCTGGCGCTGCGCCGCAAGCTGCCGGTGCTGGGGGTGTTCGTCCAGCGCCGGGCACAGGGCGGCCATCGCATCACGATCCTGCCCCCGTTTGCGATGCCGCAAACCGGAGACCTGCGCTCGGACATTCGCGAGCTGACGGCGGCGTTCAACCAGGCCATCGAGGCGCAGATTCGCCGCAATCCGGCCGAGTGGGTGTGGTGGCACCGGCGCTGGCACCGGGCACCGATCCCTCGCCTTGATCTGGACCAGCAATTACCTTATTCCTATTCACGTCCCGTTCTGTAGAAACGAACACGGAAGGAGGGACTGCACATGAGTGTGGATCCGCGGATGGTTACGCTCTTCAGTTACTACCGCGACGCCGAGCTGCGCGGCGCGGGGCTGCTGATGCGTTTGCTGAATCATATACCCGACCCCGACTCGCAGGTGAAGCTGTCGCTCCACCTGGCCGACGAGACGCGCCACGCCTGGCTGTGGACGAAGCGGATCACCGACATCGGCGGCGAGCCGCAGCAGGTGGGCGACGGCTACCAGTCGCGCATCGGTTTGCGGACGGTGCCGCGCAACCTGATCGACCTGCTGGCCCTCACCGTGGTGGTCGAGGAGCGTGCCCACCAGCGCTACCTCGATCACGCCGCGCGGCCCAACGTCGACAAGGACACGCTGGACGTGCTGCACGAGGTGACCAAGGACGAGAAGTGGCACATCTCGTGGATCAAGGGAAAGCTCGACGAGCTGGCCGCCGAAGAAGGGGGCGAGGCGCGGGTCGTGGCCGCGATGCAGAAGTACCGCGAGATCGACGAGCAGGTGTACGGCTCGCTGCTCGAAAAGGAGCGCGAAGCTTTCGATGGTGCGCTCGCCCACGCGCCGGCGACTTCCTGAGTCGTATCTCTGCCGCGCCGGGGCGGACACCAGCCGCCTCGGCGCCATTTTCTCCAGCGTTCCGAGTCGACGATGAGTGAAACCGCCGTGGCGCCAGCCAAGGCCACGGCGCCCCGCACGCCGTCGCTGGTCGATCGTGTCGAGGACGTCGGCTTTCGGGCGGCGCTGCGCCTGTGTCGCGCCGTGCCGTGGCGATGGAGCCCGCGGCTCGGGGCGTTGCTGGGGCTGCTGTTCTACGTCTTCGACTTCCGCGATCGGCGCATCGCGCTGAAGAACCTGGAGCTCGCCTTTCCCGACAAGACCGCGGCGGAGCGGCGCCGCCTGCTGCGGGCAACCTGCCGCAATCTCGGCCGCCTCGCCTTCGAAGTGGCGCACCTGCCGGCGTTGACGCCCGAGTCGCTGGCGCGCTACGTGCGCGTCGAGGATCCGGCGCGCTGGGACGACGTGGTGGCGCGCGCCCGCGAGCACGGCGCCATCATTCTCACCGCGCACTACGGCAATTGGGAGCTGTTGGCCTACGCCTGCGGCCTGCTCGGCCAGCCGGTGACGCTGATCCACCGCCGCATGCGCAACGAGCTGGTCGACCGCGAGATCGCCGCCCTGCGCTCCGGCGCCGGCACGCAGTTCATCCCCAAGAAGGCGGCGGCCAAGGAGGCGCTGCGGCGCTTGCGGGCCAAGGCGATGGTGGCGATCCCGATCGATCAGAACCAGACCCGCAGCTACGGCGTCTTCGTCGATCTCCTCGGCGTGCCGGCGTGCACGACCACCGGGCCGGCGCGGTTGGCGCTGCTGACCGGGGCGCCGATCATACCCGTCTTCCTCGTCCGCGACGGCGAGAGCGAGCACCACCGCATCGTGATCCTGCCCGAGATCGAGCCGGCCAACACCGGCGACCGCGAGGCCGACATCCGCACCACCACGCAGCGCTGCTCGGCGGCGTTCGAGGACATGGTGCGGCAGCACCCGGACCACTGGATCTGGTTCCACAAGCGCTGGAAGACCCGCCCCGAGGGCGAGCCGCGGCTGTACTGAATCGAGGTTCAAGGTTCAAGAAACAAGGTCCAAGCCGGAAACGGCGGAGCGGCGAGCCTCGAACGACAGAACTCGCGGGGGCGGGAGGACTCCGGCTCTTCGCTCTGAACTCCCACCTCCCGGCCGTCGCGCCATTGAATCTTCGCTCAACTTTCGCTAACTATCCAGGCGGACAGAAGGAGCGGCGAATGATTCTCACCAAGCGGCAGAAGGAGCTGTTCGACTACCTCGACCATTACATCTCGGGCAACGGCTTTGCGCCGACGCTCGAGGAGATCGGCGTGCAGTTCCGCCTGTCGTCGCTCGCCACCGTCCACAAGCATCTCACCAACCTCGAGCAGAAGGGCTTGATTGCGCGGCAAGCCAACTTGAGCCGGGCGATCGAGATCGTGCCGCAGCAGAAGCGGCGCCGCGCCGTCGAGCTGCCGCTGCTCGGCCGCGTGGCCGCGGGGCAGCCGATCGAAATGCTGGAGCAGAGCGACAGCATCGCGGTCCCCGAGGAGTTCGTCCGCCGGCAGCACACCTTCGTTCTGCGCGTGGCCGGCAACTCGATGATCAACGACGGCATCTGGGACGGCGACTACATCGTCGTCGAGGAGCGCCCGGTGCCGGAGAGCGGCGAGACCGTCGTCGCGACGATCAACGGCGAGGCGACGGTGAAGCGCTTCTACCGCGAGAAGAGCGGCATGGTCCGCCTGCAGCCCGCCAACGATAGCCTCAAGCCGATCCTGGCCAAGGCGAAGGACGTCAGCATCCGCGGCGTCGTCGTCGCGGTGATGCGCAAGTACTGATCGCAGCTACAAGCTTCAAGTGACAAGGTCCAAGGCAGGGACGTGGTTCGGCTTGTAGCTTGAACCTTGTAACTTGCAGCTATGCCGGCGGCGCGGCTTTGCCAAGAGGCGGTGACGGCCGCCGCCGGAATTGAGTCCCGGCGACGCCGGTTTGGGGCGCTCGGCGTCGCCGGGTGTGCGTGGAACGACGGTCGGTCGTAGAACGTTCCACGTCACGGGCTCAACAAGGATCGCCGTTCTCGGCGACGCACCTGTCGATGAAACGGAAAGGCTGTCGTCCTTCGAGCATGCCCGGTGTCAGCAGGTAGTCGCCGCCGACCGAGGCGCTCCAGATCAACTCCATCGGCTCGCTGCTCCCCATCGTCACCAGGTAGCTGACGCCACTGACGACGACGCCAAGGCCGGCGAGCAGAAGCTTGGCGGGACAGTAGGCGACGTTGGCCAGGGCCGTCGTTGCGTAGGTGAACGCGGCATAATGCTCCGGCGCTTCGCCGGCCGCCGGCGACGCGAGGCGAACTGCCTCGCCGTGCACCGTGCCGGTGGCCAGCAGAAAGCACTCGGCACCAATGAGGATCAAGCTCAGCGCTACGATCGGCACCCACGAGAACTCCCGCTGACTCATCGACACAACTCCTCCCTGAGCGCCAGATCGCGGTGTCGATGGACGCCGAGAGGGGAGGTCGGCGCCCATCGACGGCGCGACGGAACGACGGTGCGCTTGCGACGAAGGCAAGCGACGTGCCATGGAGCGAGGCGGCGCTTGCTCTGGTCGGCAACGCCGTCGAGGCGGCGCAAGAGGCTCTCGCGTATCCCTGAGTTTCAAAGTCCGCTGTAGAAGCTTCAATCGCGGGCCGAGAACGGCGGGCCGTGACGGCCCACGGGACTGAGCAGGCACCGGACGGAGCCCGGTGCCACCGGATCCGGATCCACGCCATCGCCTGCCTCCACGACCGTGCCGAAACGCTTCCCCCTTCGCCCGGCAAAGATGTATGGTGCGCGGGCAGGGGGCGAGGACGGGTTCGGCAAGCCTCTGAGACGACAGACGAGCGGAGGGGGACATGGGCGACGTACGGTCGATCGGGAGAGTGATGGTCGCGGCACTTGCCGTGGCCGCGTTCGCGGGTTGTGCGCGCGAGGAGAGTCGGAGCCGGACACCGGATCCGAGCTCGCACCGAGTGCTACGCCAGGGCGAGGTGGTGGGCACCGTCGGCCGCTACCACAGCCACGTCTGGCTCGGGATTCCGTACGCCAAGCCGCCGGTCGGACCGCTGCGCTGGCGGGCGCCGCAGCCGCCTGATCCGTGGTCGGGCGTTCGCCAGGCCGTCGCTTTCGGCTCGCCGTGCGTGCAGCTCGCCAGCGCCTTCGGCGGCGTCGACACCGCGCGTCCGGGGACCCCGGTGGGCAGCGAGGACTGCCTCACCCTCAACATCTACGCGCCGCGGTTCAGCGAAGCGGAGGTGCCCGGGCAAGGGGCCGGGCTGCCGGTGATGGTGTGGATCCACGGCGGCGGCAACTCGATCGGGCAGGGCGCCTTCTACAACGGCGGCAACCTGGCGCAGAGCGAGGACGTGGTCGTCGTCACCCTCAACTATCGCCTTGGCCCGCTCGGCTGGTTCCGCCTCCCCGCTCTGCGCGGCGCCGGCACCACGCCGCTCGACCAGTCCGGCAACTTTGGCACCCTGGACCTCATCCGCGCGCTGCGGTGGGTGCAGGAGAACATCGCCGCCTTCGGCGGCGATCCCGGCAAGGTCACCATCTTCGGCGAGTCGGCCGGAGGGACCAACGTGTTCACCTTGCTACTCTCTCCCGAAGCGCACGGTCTGTTCCAGCGGGCCATCGTCGAGAGCGGCGGCGTCTCCCTGAGCCGGGTGGCGGAGGCCGAGCATTTCGTCGACGACGCCGACCCGGGCGACCCCGACAGCGCGGGCGAGGTGCTGCTGCGCCTGCTGATCAAGGACAAGCTGGCGGCCGACCGCCAGGCCGCCAAGGTGCGGGCGGCGGCGATGAGCGCCACCGAGATCGCCGCCTACCTGCGCGGCAAGAGCGCGACCGAGATCCTGAGCGCGTACCCGACCTTCGGCGGCACCGGCATGCTCAACATGCCCAAGGTGTTCCGCGACGGCGTGGTGCTGCCGGACGAGGATCCGCTGCAGCGGTTTGCCCGCCCCGACGGCTACAACCGCGTGCCGGTCGTGCTCGGCACCAACCGTGACGAGAACAAGCTGTTCATGTTCAACGACCCGCATGCGGTGCGGCGGTTCCTGTGGATCTTTCCCCGGCTGCGCCACCCGCGCCGCTATAATCTGAGCGCGGAGTACCTGGCCAAGATGTGGAAGGCGACCGGTGCCGACGAGCCCGCGGCGGCGATGCGCGGAACGCAGGGGAACGTGTTCGTCTACCGCTTCGACTGGGACGAGGAGCCCACCAAGCTCGGGGCCAATCTCTCCGTCATGCTCGGCGCGGCGCACGGCTTCGAGATTCCGTTCGTCTTCGGCCACTTCGATCTCGGGCGCCGGGGCAACGTGATCTTCACCAAGGACAACGAGCCGGGGCGGCTGGCGCTGTCGGCCGAGATGATGTCGTACTGGGCGAACTTCGCCTACACCGGCTCGCCGGGTCGGGGTCGCGACGGCCGGCTGCCCGATTGGACGGCGTGGGACAACAGCGGCCCGAAGGCGCCCAAGTTCCTGGTGCTCGACACCGCCGTGGGGGGCGGGGTTCGCATGTCGGCCAACAGCGTGACGCGCGCCGGCCTCTTGGCCGCCGTCGACGAGGATCCCCGCCTGCCGACGCAGAAGGACAAGTGTCGGGTCTTCCACGACCTGGTGGGCTGGTCGCGCACCTTGTCGCCACGGGATTACCCCAACCTCGGCAAGCAAGGGTGCAAGCAGTACCCGTTCGACGAGTACCCGTGGGGCGACTGACTCGAGCTGCCGCGACCCTGCCCTGTGGTGGGTCATTCGCTATAGTGAGCGCAGCCCATGCGCCGTTTCTC
>CAZYMF010000135.1:8840-11499 GCA_964648215.1 uncultured Binatia bacterium (SeqCode)
CTCATCTTCGCCGTGCCGGGACAGACGCCGGCGGAGTGGGAGGCGGATCTGCGCACCGCCGTCGCCCTCGGGCCCGACCACGTCTCCGCCTACAACCTGACCTTCGAGGAGGGTACGGCCTTCCACGCCATGCGCGCCCGGGGAGAGCTGCGCCAGGCGCCCGAGGAGATCGAGGTGGCGATGTTCACCCGCGCGCATCAGCTGCTCGGCGAAGCGGGCTACGCTCCGTACGAGATCTCCAACTACGCCCGCCGCGGCCGCGAGTGCCGGCACAACCTCAACTACTGGCGCGGCGGCGAGTACCTCGGCGTCGGCGCCGGCGCCCACTCGTTCCTAGCCGGCGCGCCGGCCGCCGACGTCGCGGCCGCGGCCGGTAGGCGGTGGAGCAACGAGAAGAACCCGAACGTGTACATTCGCCGGGTGAACGAGGCGGGCCAGGCGCGCGCCTTCGCCGAGTCGCTGGCGGCGCCGCAGGCGCGCGGCGAGTTCGTGTTCCTCGGCCTGCGGCTGCGCGACGGCTTCGACGGGCGCGAATTCGCCCGCCGCTTCGGGATCGAGTTCTTCGCCGCCTTCCCCCATGCGCGCACGTTGCAGGACGACGGGTTGTTGCTCGCCAACGGCTCGGGCTGGCGTCTGAGCGAGCGCGGGCTGATGGTCGCCGACAGCGTCTTCGCGACGTTTCTGTAAGAAGAAGCCGGAAAGCGAAAAGGGGAAGGTCGCACGCCGGCTAGGGCGCCGGGGCGGTTGCATCGCTCTTGGTGGCGCGCAGGAGGCGCAGGCGCGTCTCGAGGCGCGCGGCTTCCTCCTCGCGGCCGGTGTCGTGCAACAGCGCGGCGTAGTTGTCGAGGACGCGCTCGAGCTGGGGGTCGTTGCCCGCCTTCGCCTTGTCGAGGACGGCGAGGGCCTGCTGGTAGAGCGGCTCGGCGGCGGCGGCGTTGCCCTGCGCCGCGTAGAGCAGGGCGAGATTGTTCAGGCTCTCCGCGGTCAGCACGTTGTCGCCGCCGAGCACCGCCCGCCGAATGTCCAGGGCTCGCTGCAGCAGCGGCCGGGCCTCGTCGTACTTGCCTTGCAGCGCCTCCACCGCGGCGAGGTTGTTGAGAGTCGCGGCAACCTCGAGATCGTTGGGGCCGTGCTCGCGCTCGCGAATGACGAGGGCGCGGCGGTAGAGCTGCTCGGCCTCGTCGTACTTGCCCTGCTGGCGGCGCAGGATGCCGAGACGGTAGAGCGCATCGGCGAGCGCGAGGTCGTCGCTGCCCTTCTGCTCTGCCGCGTGGAGATCGGCCAGGAGCTGCGGCTCGAGGTTCTGCGGCGAAGGCGTCTTGCTCGCCGGCGGCGACTCGCCGAGTGGCTCGCCGTGCCAGGTGATCTGGGGTCGCCCGGGAGACTCCATGCCGAGCTCGTGCCGTGTGGCGCAGCCCGTCACCGGCAAGAGGGGTGCGGCCAACGCCGCGACCACGAGGAATCCGATTGATTTGTGTCGCATCGCCGCCGGCACTACATCGAACGGCGGCGGGGAGCGCAAGGGCCGGGTCGACTCCGAGCCGGTTTCACGCTCGTGTCTTGGAGCTTGTCGCGGCCCGCGTCACGGCATGCCGATGATGGTCATGCCGCAGGCCTGCGGCGCGCCGCCGATGTTGTGGCTCAGCGCCACCGCGGCGTTCTTCACCTGGCGCCTGTCGGCTTTGCCCTGGAGCTGCTTGTAGTTCTCGTACAGCATGCGCACGCCGGTGGCGCCGGTGGGATGGCCGAAGGTCTTCAGCCCGCCGTCGGTGTTGACCGGCAGCTCGCCGTCGAGAGCGAAGGTGCCGCTGGCGATGTGCTCCTTGGCCGAGCCCTTCTCGCACAGGCCGAGATCCTCGTAGGTCAGCAGCTCGGTCAGGGTGAAGCAGTCGTGCACCTGGGCGATGTCGATCTCTTTGAACGGGTTGGCGATGCCGGCCTGCTTGTACGCCTGCCGTGCCGCCGAGACGGTCGGCTTCCAGCGCAGGAAATCGAAAGAGGGATCGCTCTGCGGGTTGGCCTCGAGCGCGATCGATACCGCCTTTACCAGCACGTAGTCGTCGCGAAAGCGCTTGGCCAGCTCGCGTCGGGTGATGACGGCGACGGCGGCGCCGTCGGACTGGGCGCAGCAGTCGTAGAGGCCGAACGGCCAGGAGATGATCGGGGCCTTGAGAGCATCGTCGACGGTGATCTCGCGCTTCAGCATCGACTTCGGCGCCAGCGTGCCGTTGTGGTGGTTCTTGACGGCGATCTTGGCGAGGTCCTCGCGGCTGGCGCCGTAGGTCTCGAAGTACTTGGCGGCGCACAGCGAGAACCAGCCCGCCGGGGTCATCGGCAGGCCGCGCACCCCGGCCGTCTGCACACTGGGTCCGGAGACGCCGCGGTCCTTCGGCTTGTCGAAGCCGACCACCAGCGCGGTGTCGTACATGCCGCAGGCGACGGCGAAGACGCCGTAACGGAAGGCGTCGGTGCCGGTGGCGCAGTAGTTCTGCACCATGCTGACCGGACGACCGTAGAGCTTGAGGGCGTCGGCCACCTCGGCGGTGCCCTTCGACGGGTAGACGGCGCCGCAGAAGACGGCCTCGATCTGCTCCTGGGGGTCGTCGATGCCGGCGTCCTCATAGGCCTCGAAGGCGGCCTCGACGATCATGTCCTCGGG
>CAZYMF010000135.1:11599-13193 GCA_964648215.1 uncultured Binatia bacterium (SeqCode)
CCTCACCGGCGTGCACTTCCAGAAGTAGTTGGGCGTGCCGCCGTACTCGTGAATTCTGCGGAAGGTGAACTCCACGGGCAACTCCAGCTTGACCTCTTGCGGCGCGGCGTCGGTCATCTGCAGGTAGACGCGGGCGCCGCCGTCGACCTCGGTGGTGGTGACGATCAGCGGCGGCGTCGGGCTGCCGGCGAAGAAGTCGAAGGTGAAAGACATCACCTTGCCGTGGCGGTCGGAGAGCCGGACCTGCTCGAAATCGTCGCGGGCGTAGCAGCCGTAGCAGACGCGCTGGAAGGGGAACTGCATGACGCCGCAGCGGCGGCACCTGTGGCCGCGAAAGCTGATGTCCTCGTCGCGATCGCGGAAGTGCACGGTGGCGGAGACGCCGGCGCCGGCGCGGCGATCGACCGCCGACGGCTGCAGGTTGCGCAAGCTGAGGAACTTGTCGTAGTCGGCGAGCTCGGCGCGGCGTTGCAGGTGCCAGTTCATGCCGCGCTTGCTGCGCAGCTGGCTCACGTTCTCGGTCACCGCGAGGCTACAGGCCTCGGCGCCGTCGCCGTAGTTGGCGAGCAGGAGCTTGCCGCCCGGCTTGGTCTCCTCCAGGGCCGCCACCAGCAGCATCGGCGCGAAGGCGGCGCCGGTGTTGCCGACGCGGCCGAAGAGGGGATCCTGCAGCTGGGTTTTCGCATCGAAGCCGGCGGCGCGGGCGGCGGCGCCGTGGCTACGGGCGTCCGGGCCGTAGAAGACGGCCTTGGCAAAGTCCTTCGGCGCCAGCCCGGTCTTCTGCAGCAGCGCCTTCACCGCCTCGACCAGGTTGCGGGTGTAGCCGTGCTCGACCACGAAGCGATCTTCCCACGCATGAACGAAAGAATCGCCCTCGGTGCGCCACACGTCGATGATCTCGTCGGCGAGAAAGTGGTGGTGCTCGATGACGGCGGCGACATCGGCGTCGCCGACGAGGAAGGCGGCGGCGCCGTCGCCGATGTTCTTCTCCAGCGCCGAGCGCGGCGGTCCCAGGCGGCAGTCGCTGGCGACCACCAGGACCCGGCGGGCCGAGCCGGCCTTCACCGCGTCGGTGGCGGCACGCAGTGCGGTGGTGCCGGCGCGCAGGGAATCCGCAAGGTCGGCCGTGGTCACGTCGCGCCGCAGGTCGAGGGCCTTGGCGACGATGCTGGCGGCCTGCTTCTCCTTGTAGGCGTAGGAGGTGGACGCGAACAGAACGCCGTCGACGGTGGCGCGGTCGATGCCGTCGAGGCAGTTCGCCGCGGCGGCCACCGCCATGGTGACGGCGTCCTCGTCGTAGTTCGCCACCGCCTTCTCGCCGCCGGCGGCGCCCGCTTTGCGGCCGCCGCCGGCGATGGCGCCGAGCGGCAAGCGCAACATCGGGATATAGGCCCCGTACGAAACGATCCCAACCATGGTGTTCCTCGGTGTTCCTCGACCTGTGCCGCTTGCCGCGACGCGCTCTACTTCTTCTGCGGGCGCTGCTCCTGCCGGGCGCGCATCTGCGGGATGCCGATCGGCTGCAGGTGCTCGAGGAAAACGCCGTCGAAGTTGGCGGCGACCTCGCTCGCGCTCAGGCCGCCGGGCTTGTACA
>CAZYMF010000136.1:0-12731 GCA_964648215.1 uncultured Binatia bacterium (SeqCode)
CCCCACCCCATGCTTCGACACGCTCAGCATGAGCGGAGCCCCACCCTGATTTCAAGGGACTTTTCCCGCTCACCCTGAGCTTGTCGAAGGGTGTCTTCGCGTTCTTCAACGGGCTGGTAAGGCCGCCGCCGTTGTCGGCGCACTCCGGCATTTCTCGCCTGCCGGTGCTGAAGAGCGGCGGCACGGCGCCGCTTCAAGCGTGCGGGTCGGATCGCCGCCGCGCTGAGCGCCCCGGCAGGCGGGCGGGTTCGTCATTGCCTCCGTTTCAGATTCTCAGGACCAGCCGAAACGAATGCTTATGGGTGACTTGGGTCAAATGAAGGAGGTCTGGTCACACGCAGACGCTGTCACCTACATGGGTCCCACTGGGGGAATCAAAGTCGGGTGGAACGAGGCCCTTGAGGTTTGGGAGGCGCAGGCCGCTGTGAATCGGGGAAAGGTCCCGCGACGGTACGGCGCAGCCCGCTAGCCGTGCGCCAGCTTGGCACTGACGAGTCGGTTCAGCGACACGTTGGCTTCGGCGGCTTCGATGGCGAGCCGCCGATGGAGGTGCGGCGGGATACGCACGCGGAACTCGCCGCGGTACGGCCGCGAGGTGAGCGGCACCGGGGGCGTTTCCTTTGCGCGGCGCATCTCGGCGACCACCTTGCCCACCAGTCGGACGATGCCTGCCAGCGCTTCCGCCTGTGACCGCTCGAGCCAGCTCAGGCTCGGAAACTCCACGCACAACCCGACGAACTCGTGATCTTCTTCCGACCACACCACTCGATAGGTGTAGCGCTCCGCGGGCTGGGCCGCAGCCGTTGCCCGGCGCTTGGGGCCACTGCGCCGCTCAGCTTTTCTTGATTCCCTTGGCACGATGTCTCGCCTCCAATGCTCGTTGTTCCCGTAACCTATCGATCGCCTCAAGAGCCTGACGGATCTGGTACGCTTTCGCCTTCCCACCCTCGCCCATCTGTAGGTTCACCCGCGGATCACCGGGCCACGGCATTTTCCATACTCGATGGCTCGTACCCTTCTGGCGAGGCTCACCGAAGAACGCGGACACCACTTTGCACGCATCCGCAAAGCGGACGCCGCTCGGATTGGATCGCATGTGTTCGAGCAACCGATCGACGTCCTTTGGCACCGCAATATGGTGTCAGTATAGGCACCATGGGTCAAGCGCGTCCCGTCCCATGTGGTCTTCGATCCCGTCGCCGCCACCGCTCTTGGGAGTAGCGCCGTCGCCGTCGTCGGCGCACTCCGGCGTTTCTCGCCTGCCGGCGCTGAAAGGCGGCGGTACGGCGCCGCTTCAAGTGTGCGGGTCGGATCGCCGCCGCGCTGAGCGCCCCGGCAGGCGGGCGGGTTTGGTGGAGGCGATGAAGTCGACGAGCACCGCGACGAACCGCTCGGGGGCTTCGCAGTGCGGGTAGTGCCCTACCCCGTCGAAGATTTCGAGGCGGCTGCCGGGAATGGCCTTGTGCGCCGCGATGGCGTGGCGGACCGGAATGAACGGGTCCTGCGCCCCCCACACGATCAGTGTCGGCAGCCGCGCGGCGCGGTACAGCCGCCCAAGAGCGCTCACCGCCTGGCCGCTGAAGTCGATCACGTCGCGCAGGCTGCGAAAGAACGCGCGGCGGTTCTCGGCCTCCGCCAGCGACGCGTAGCTGCGCCATATCTCCTGGCTGGCAGGGGTGGATTTCACCCCCGCGCGGCCGAGCCACGTGGCGATCAGGTTTCCGGCGTCGCGCAATCGCGGCGAGCAGAAGAGCGGAAAGACCGACTCGAATCCGGGCACGGTGAGCATCCGGAGATAGAGCGTGACCTCCCGGCCCAGCCCGCCGCTGTCCACCAGGACCAGGCGCTCGCAGCGCTCCGGGAACTGATACGCAAACTGCATGGCCACGCCGCCCCCGAGCGACTGGCCGACGAGGGTCGCCCGCTTATGCCCCAGGGTGTCCATCAGGTCGCGGAGCATGTTGGCATGGGCGCCGAGCGAGTACTCGCCGCGAGGCTTGTCGGACTGCCCCTGCCCGAGCAGATCGGGGGCGAGGACCGTGAACCGCTTGGCCAGCGCCGGCATGACGTGCCTCCACGTCATGGAGCTCCCGGCCATGCCGTGCACCAGCAGCAGCACCGGCCCCTTGCCGGCGGTTCGATAGACGACCCGATCGCCATCGATGGTGATCGCGCGCGGCTTGATCCGCGCCCAACGCGATTCGTCCGCGGTCATGGCCTCGTCATCTCCCATCGCTGATTGTCAGATCCCTCAGAAGGCGTACCCGAGATCCATGGTGAAGACCTGGCCCTCGCTGCTCATACCGTAGTCGAAGCTGACGGTGGTGACGAGGTTCCAGATCAGACGAAAGCCGATGCCGTAGTCGGCGCGCCAGCCGCCCAACCGCAGCTCCGTGCCGTTGAAGACGCGGCCGGCGTCCACGAACGGGGCCAGCATCGGCCGCAAGTGCTGGCCCAAGACGTAGCCGCCGTCGAAGAGGCTCCAGCGCAGCTCCATGTTCACCAGCACGGCCGATTCGCCAACGAAACGTCGATCGACGAAGCCGCGCATGGTGGCGAACCCGCCGAGCCCGCGACGGTCGCGCGTGTTGAACGCCAGAATCGGCACGCTGTAGAAGGGCACGTTGCCGAACTGCATCGAGTACAGACCGCGGCCCGCCAGCACGAGCCGCGCGACGTTCGGAAACACGGTCTTGTATCCCGAGGCCGAGAAGGTCACCCGCTGGTAGTCGAAGTCGGACCCCAGTTCCTTTGCGGAGAGCTCGGCCACGACCTGCGCCAGCACGCCGGAGTACGGATCGGGCTCGAAGTCGAGCGTGTCCAGGCTGAGGCCCAGCTTCAGGATGTTGTCGAACCCCCCGCTGCACCCGGTGATCACCCCCGCCTGGCAGTCGGTGTGCATCCGCGTTGGCTGCTCGATCGCTTTGACGTCATCGCCCGAGGAGTTTTCGGCGTCGACCCTGGAGCCGGTGAAATCGCGGATGTCCGTGTACCGGACGCCGATGCCGATCAGCGGCCGTACGATCCCGCCGAACATATCGCGCTCCACCGCCACGCCGAAGGAGGTCTCGCGCGTCTCGTACAGATCGTACTTCGTGTAGGCGTAACCGTCGACTTCCCGTTGGAGAGCGTTCTGGTAGCCATCGTAGGTGTCGAAGAACTGCCCCGGGGCGCCGGGAAAGTTGAAATCCTGCATCGATGCACGCCCGATGCCGAAGTAGTTGTTCAGCGGGTCGATCGCATACTGTACGTCGGCCCGAAGCCGGTACGGGCTGTCAAAGATATTGGGCTGATCGAGCGTCGCGCCGTAGCGCTGCAGGCCACTGAGAGCCCCCAAGGCGGTCACGGAAATCTGTCGCCGGTAGGGCGTGGTGCGGAAGAACGGATCGTCCTTCTTGCCGTTGTCGAAGAGAAAGCCGACCAGGCCCAGGTTGAACCCTGCCTGCTGGTCCCAGCCGATCGCGGGCACGACAGTGACGAACCATCCCTCGCGCTTGTCCTTGAGCAGAAAGTCGGGAATGAGCGGCCGGCGGCGGAGGAAGTCCGGCCGCGGGACGAGCGGTGGGAGCTGCCACCCCACTTCGCCCGTACTAGGGGCGGCCCCCGGCGCGGGTCCTTGCGGCTGGCCTGGTTCCAATACCGGTCCCGAAGGGGAACCGGGAGGGGGGGCCTCCAAGCTCGGCGTTGGACCAGCCGTCGGAGTCGGCTCCGCCAGCGCGATGCCCCACAGCGCCAGCACGTATGCTGTTGCGACAAGGATGCGTCCAGGCTGTCCGAGGGGCTGGCCCCGCATCGAATCTTCCTAGCGCTCTCACCCTGGGCGGTCGAACCAAACGGCAGACCCGAACTCCGCCACATCCGTGGGGAAGCAAAAAGCAGGACACACACCCGGCGGCGGGTTTTCCCGGAATTGGACGGATTGAGGCAGGGGCGACACTCGCCATCGGACAGGGATTATTTCCAGCAATGAGAATCAGAGGATTCGAAAGGTTCCGGCCATGTTGGCGCATGACGAATACCTTTCCGGGCACAGCCGTTGCTCCGGGATGTTCACGCACAAGGAGGAGCGACCATGGCGAGCGGCAAATCCGATGAACTGAAGGGACGCGTGAAGGAGGCTGCGGGGGCTCTGAGCGGCGACAAGAAGCTGAAGCGGGAGGGGAAGACCGACCAAGCGGTCGGGAAGATCAAGCAGAAGGTGGGGAAGGTCATCGACAAGGTCAAAGAGGCGCTCAGCTGAGTCGCGCTTTGAGTTGATCCTGGGAGAGCGACCCACCGCAGCGGCCGTGGGCCGCTGGGGATATGATGCCGAATCGGCGAAACCGACCCGGGCGGTCTAGGCCCCTGGAGCGATGATCCTCGCGGTGCTCGTTCTCGCCGCGCTTCCCCTCCACGCGGAGGTGTTTCCCGAGGCCCTGTGCGAGAATCTCCCCGCGGTGAGCCCGGAGGTGAAGACCTGGGTCGCCCAGGTCGCCCCGGAACTCGCCCAGGTTCGGGTGCGGGAGCTGCCCGAGAAGACGGCCCTCGACGTGTTCGCTCGCGCGGCGGCGGCGGGCTGGGGGAGCATCGACGTCCTCACCGACGGCGTGTTCCGGGAGCCATGCACCTTCCACTTCTCGCGAGAGGCCCTCCGCGCCGTGGACGCGGCCTTCGACGTGAACCTTCTGACCGTCATCCGGGGAAAGGACAGGAAGGGACAGGATTTCGAGATGACCGACATCCTGGCCGGTCGCGGGAAACTCTTCGTCTTCTACGACCGCAACGGCATCGTCTACCGGAACGAGAGGCTGAACCGCGACTTCAGGCTCGCCTCCAAAGTGGAGTTCGACACGCCGCGCCCCGGAGTGCTCGAAAATATCCACGGGCTCTGCGCCGAGGTCTGGCTATTCGGTTGCGTGCGCGTCCGCTCCATGGTGAAGAACGGCGAGACGGTCGAGGTACGGGTGGGGCCCTTCACCTCGAAGACCCCCCTGAAACCGATCCAAGCTTGGGCAGGAGGCCGGTCACGCCCCGGAAGATAGGACACTCAAACAGGACGATTTCCAGTGGTGGGAACCCGCAGCTTTGAAAAGCGTACCGGGCATGTTGCTGATGATGAATGCCTGTCCCGGCACAGCCCTTGCTCCACCGCTCATGAGATCTGCAGGAAAGAGAGGAGCGACCCCATGGCGAGCGGCAAATCCGACGAACTGAAGGGACGCGTGAAGGAAGCTGCGGGGGCCCTGAGCGGCGACGAGAAGCTGAAGCGGGAAGGTAAGACCGACCAGGTGATCGGAAAGATCAAGCAGAAGGTGGAAAAGGTCATCGACAAGGTCAAAGAGGCAGTCCGCTGAGAGCCGCCGGGTCCGAGTTGATCCTGGGATAGCGGCCCCCGGTAGCGGCAGTGGGTCGCTGGGAATACGATTCCGATCGGCGCCACCTTACCGGTGGAGGAGGAGCAAAATGCTCGAAACCATCGCGGTCATCTTGATCGTCCTCTGGCTGCTTGGTCTGGTTTCCTCGTACACGATGGGTGGATTCATTCACATCCTCCTGGTCATCGCGATTGTGGTGATACTGATTCGTGTTCTCCAAGGGAGAAAGCCGTTGGGATGATCGGACGATGCCCCGTGCCCTCCCACGGGGACCGGAGCTCTATGCTACAAACATGCAAACTCTTGTCGTGGCGCGAAGATCGTTCTCGGTCGCTTTCGACTCCGAGCTTTCGACTTTGGGCTGCGGGCGCAGCCCGCGCTGTGGAGGAGGCGACGAGATGAGCGTCGTCAAGATCATCGGCGTCGTGCTGATCGCGGCCGGCATCCTCGGGCTGGTGTACGGCGGCTTCAGCTACACCAAGGAGACCCACGAGGCGAAGATCGGCTCGCTCGAGCTGTCGATGAAGGACAAGGAGACGGTCAACGTCCCGGTCTGGGCCGGCGTCGGGGCGATCGTAATTGGCGGCATCCTGCTGCTGCTGCCCAAGAAGAGCTAGCCGCCGCAGCAGCGCTGCCGGGCCGCCTCGCTCGGCGCCGAGCCCGGCTGACTAGCTCCCCACACCGACGTGTAGCCAATGCCACAGGAAGGAGAAGACCATGTCGCCAAAGGCATCAAAGAAGCGTTCCAAGTCCTCCAAGGCAGCACCCAAGGCAGCAAAGAGGCGGGCCAAACCGGTGAGCGCGCCCCGGCGGGCGCAGAAGACGATGTCGCGCGAGGCGCGGGCCATGTACGCCGAGATTCAACAGGGCGTCAAGCACCTGGAAAAATCGATCGATGAGATCCAGCGGGGGGTGCGCAGGGCGGAGCGCAGGCTCGAGGCCGATGCGCGCGCCCGGATTCGCGAATTGCGCAAGGACGCGCGCACTCAGCTGGGCGTCCTGAAGGCGAAGCAACGCGAGGCCGCAGCCACCCTCAAGCGCGTGTCCACCGCCGCCGGCGGCTCGTGGACCGACATCAAGCGCACGGTGGATTCCGTCCTCGCCGATATCCGCGCGACCGCCTCCACGACCGTCAAGCGCTTCCGCCGCGCCCTGGGCGCCTAACAGGCGGCTGAAAAACATTCCGGACACCCTTCGACAAGCTCAGGGTGAGCGGAAAAGCCCTTTGAAATCAGGGTGGGGCTCCGCTCATGCTGAGCCTGTCGAGGCATCGGGAGGGGTTTTCCAGCAGCCTGCTGACTAAACGTGAGTGGATGGCCGACAAGGGAGGGCCCATGAATGATCGCTCCACCGCGCTGCTCCTGATTGCCGTCGTGCTGGCGGGATACGGCCTGTACATCGCGGGCTACGTGCCCGCGATGCTGCTCGGGCGGCCCGTGCCGTTGCTGCTGATCGGCTTCGTCCTGCAAGCGGTGTGTGCCCTCGCGGCCGCGTTCGGCGTGTGGCGCGGCCAGCCGTGGGCCGCCGGTGTGGTGGTGCTGCTGGGGGTGAGCATCGCCGCGACGTGGCTCGTCGAGGGGTTCGTCCTCGGCATCGTCGCCTATCTTCACGCCCTGCTGGTCGCGGTGCTCGCCATCGTCGTCGCCCTGATCGTCGCCGCGTACGTCAACCGGCAGCACGGAGCGCGCAACGTGTCGTAGTTGCGCGCAAGCGGGTCTGTTCGTCGGACCGGCGAACGACCGCTGGAAGACACACCTTTTTGCCCGGGTAACGCGTTTCGCTCTCGGCGACCGCAGCACCTACGCCCGTGCCGGTCTGGAAGGACGCCTCTCGCTGACGCGACAGCAGGCGATCGAGGCGCGTATCTCGGGAAACCGCGACTTCGGCCGGAGCTGGATTGAAACCGGTCTGTCCTGGAACTACTACTTCTGAACGGCGCGCGCCGACGTTCGCGCGCCGTAGCGACAACGCAGTCGAATTGGATGATCGCAACGTGCCGGCCATGTCTTTCTCGATCGGACCCCTCTCCCGCAGCGCCGAGTCGAGATACGATGGCAGCACACCGTCGGGCGTGATCGGCACGCCCGGCCAATTTGCTCCATGGTCATTGGCGTAGGAAAGGGAGATGTCCGACCAAGCGCCGCCTGCGACTGATCGGCGAGCTCGGCGCCGCCGCCGTGGCCTCATCGGCACCGTTCTCGTGCTCGTTGCTGCGTATGTGCTGCCGCCGCTGATCGCCCGGCCGATCGTCGAGCGCGCTCTCTCCAGTGCGCTGAGCATGCCGGTATCGATCGCGCATCTCTGGTGGCGGCCGTGGGCCGGCGAGGTCACCGCCAGTCGTCTCCGCCTCGGTGCGCAACAGAATCAAGCCTCGATCGAACGCGTCACGATCGATGCCGACCTGGCCCGGGCGGTGCACGGCGAGATCGTCCTCGATCGCGTCGTCCTCGACAAACCGCTCGCGACGGTAGTTCTCGACGCCCGGTATCGGCCAGAGCTCGGAGGCTTCGGCGGCGATGCGGCGTCGGCATCCAGCCTCCCTGACTTCGTCGTACGCAAGCTGCTGGTGAACGGTGGAGTGCTCACGCTGCGCTATCCCGTGCAGCAGCGGACCCGTGATGCCGAGGTTCAGATCAGCCGGCTTGCTGCCTCCGACGTCAGCTCGCGCAATGCCGGTGCCGAGTTGTACGCGACGGTCGAGCTGGCCGGATCGCTCGCGGGCGCGCCATTGAGCGGTGAGGCAAAGCTGCGCGTGGCGACGGCGGACAGGAAGATCGAGGCCAAGGTCGGCATCAAGGGTCTTGCGGTAAGCCACGACCTGGTCGATCTCCCCTCCCCGCTACAGACGTTCAGCGGCAAGGTCGACGCGCTGGCGAAGTATGAAGCGGATCGCTCCTCGCCCAGCGGATCCCTGGCGCTGGAGCTGCGCATCGAAGCACCGCGTTTGAACGTTGGCGCGCAAACCGAGCTCGGGGCGAAGCTCGTTTCGATGCCGAACGCGCGGGTGGACTTCGACAAGAGCACGGTGGACCTCGGCAAGGTCACGGCGCAAGCGCCGTTGTTCACTGTGACCCTGAATGATGCGGGCGTCGCTCGCGCCGCCCAGGAGGAAGACACCGGCTCGGCAAGTGCCTGGACCGTCAACTCCGGCGAAGTCGATCTGCGCGGCGGCAAGATCCAGGTGCGGCGCGGATCAGCCGCCACGACCTTGGTACTGAAGGCGGCTCGTTGGGGCGGTGTCGCAGGCCAACGGCCGACCACGGTTACAGCGGATGCCGAAGCGGAGGGCGGCGGCGCCGTCGTGGTGCGAGGTACTCTTGCTGTGGCGCCGCTGAACACCGCGCTGCAGGTGAATCTCGATGGGTTGGTGTTGCCGCCGCTCGCTCGGCTGGTGCCGGAGCTGCCCGTCAAGATATCGCAGGGTACGCTCCAGGGTTCGCTCGACATCGAGTACGGGAACGGCTCCCCGCGCGTGCTCGGGAACCTACGAGCCAGCGACCTCGGAAGCGCGCCGCCGGCGCCCGACCGTGCAACCCAAGTCATGGCGATACACACGGCCGCGGTCGAGTTCGTCGTTGCCCCGACCGCATCTCCGTGGCTCGACGTGTCATCACTGAAGCTCAGCTATCCGTATCTGATGGTGGAGCAAACCAGCCAAGGCCTGTTTCCGGTCAACCTGTTCAGCGGCCCCGATGAGACTCCGCCCGCTCCCTCTGCGCCCACGGCGAATGGCGATCCGATTTCGTCCGTGCGTCTCCGCCACGTCGAGATCGACGGTGGAAAGCTCGAGTTCATGGACAGGACGCTGAACCCGGCGTATTGGGCGAGCCTCACCGACGTCCGCGTGCGACTCGACGAGGCGCTGCTGCCGGAGTTGACGATTGGCCGTTTCGAGATCACCGGGAAGGAAGACGAAATCAGCCCGACGGAGATTGCTGGTACCCTGACACCCAGGGGCCTCGAAGGCCGGGCCGAGGTGAACGACCTGCTCCTCGAGTCGATGAACCCGTACGTCGCGGCGATTCTCGGATACAAGGCGACGGCGGGCCGGATGTCGCTGCACGTCGTGGTATCGCCGGCGGCGCCACTCCTGAAGACGACGACCGACTTGGTGGCGCGCAGCGTCGGCGTCGAGCAAACAGGGGTCGACCTCATTCAGAGCCAGAGCGGCGTACCGTTGCGTATCGCGCTGAGCTTGATCAAGAACTTCGCCGGAGAGATCAGGCTGCAGCTGCCGGTAGTGGTCGACACGAGCTCGCGCCGCGCCGCGGTCGGATCCATTATTGGCCAGGCAATCCGCAGTGCGATTGTCGGCGCTCTCACCAGCCCGCTGCGTCTTCTGGGAAGCCTGTTCGGATTGAACGGCGCCCCGCACGCCTTTGCCATCGATCCGATTCCGTTCGCGGTGGGCAGCGGCTCACTCGACGCCACGGGGCAGGAACGGATCGCGCAGGTCGGCCGCATCCTGCAATCTCATCCGGGGCTCCTCCTCGTAGCGATGCCCCAGATCACGGCGGCCGACATCGAGCAGGTCGGCGCGGACGGTGCACGGGACCTGGCCGAGAAGCGCAACGCCGCCGTGCGCAGTGCCCTGGTGAGCGCGAGCACAGGCCCTTCGCTGGAACCAAAGCGGCTGCTGCTGGTTCCCTGGGAGCCGTCGGCAGAGGCCAAGGCCATAGCCAGGCCCGGAGTTTACCTCGAGCTCCAAGCCCAATAAGTCGTGCAGCGCCCCGCGGGAATGTGAGGTCTTCTCCGGTCTGCCAACCCTGGCCTTCAGCACCGTGAATGCCGCGACGCGGCCGGTACAAGTACGCGCGTAGTATTGCGAGCTTGTGGTGCGCGCCATTGATGACATCATTCCGACATGATGCAGGTACGGTCCAAGGGTCTGCGATCGACCCGAAAGGAGAACGCTCAATGTATTTCGGCGGCGGCTTAGGCCTTGTCCTTCTCATTGTTGTCATTGTCCTGATACTCCGGTAGCTCCAGGGCTGGGTGCGGCGCTGCTACTGCTCCGCGGTCACTTCTGAGAAATGAATTGCGGTCCCTGAGAGTCGCAGAGGCCCGCCGCAGAACGGCGCGGTCTGCGTGCCCTCCCAGAGCGGGTATCCAGTCGATCGCCGGAGGAAGGAGAACCTCTCTTCCGGCGATTCATTGCCGCTGACTCCGCGCTGGTCTATCCTCCGAACGTGGCAAACGCGTTCGCCCATTCGGAGCCGAGACAAAGGTGGAGACGCCTGACGTAGTGGTTCTCGTCCCAGGTTTCTTGGGCTTCTCGCGCTTTGGCGGCTTCTACTACTTTGCGGAGCGCGTGGTCGCAGTTTTGCGGGGCGTGCTCGAGGAGCGGCTCGGCCACCCGGTACAGGTCGTGCCCTGCACGACACATCCCACTGACGCCCTGGCGAAACGGCAGCGTCACCTCCTCGACTACTTGGGCAACCTCTGCACAACGACGCTAGCGGGGGTGGAGCGCATCTACTTGGTCGGCCACAGCACGGGCGGGGTGGACGCCCAACTTCTCACCTGTACGAAGCCCCTCGACGGTCGAGCGTGGGGTCAGAAGGCAAACGCCGTACGGCGGAAGATCAGGTCCGTCGTCACCATCTCCGCGCCGCACTATGGAACGTGCCTGGCGGACAGTTGGCTCGCCTATTGGGCCGAGAATCCCTTCGCCCGTTTGGCTCCGATCGTCGAAGGGATACGGGTAGGCTACCACGTGCTGCGGCTCGTGCCCAAAGAGCTTCCCGCGATACGGCGACTCCAGCTGGCGCGGGACGTGATCGCCTTCTTGGCAGAGGTGGCATTCCATCGTGAGCTGATCGACGACCTTCGGCCTGCGAACATGGAGAAGCTCCGCTCGAGGCTCAAGCCCGAGCCGGGGGTAGCATTGACCTGCTTCGTCACGGGAACTGGATTGAGAGCGCGCAGCAAGCGTCCCAGCGATACCTTCTTTACAGATATGTACGACCTGACGATCGGCGACGGCAACGCGTCGCCAGCCGTGGACGGGTGCCGGCGTCTGCTGCAAGACCTCATCAAGCGCCAGCCAGACCTGGTGATCCGCAGCGACCGCAGCCGAATGCCTCGCGCCATTCACGTTGCGTTGAACGACGGAGTGGTCAATACCGTCAGGCAAGTGGTCGACCCCGATGACCCGTCGCAGGTGGGCGGCTTTGTCGTCGCGGATCATGCGGACGTGCTCGGACACTACGACCGGCAAGACGCGCTGATCGAGGGCAGCCCGTACAATGCGGGCTTGTTCCATAGCGGGGCGGGGTTCGGCGACGACGAGTTCTTCAAGCTCTATCGGCGGGTGGCCGAGGCGATACTGCGCTGAACCGGCCGCGAAGCCCGAGCACGAGACAATGGCAAATCCACCAACCGACAACACGGCGGCCCCCCCTTCCAACGACCGGCCCAAGAACTCGAAAGAAGCGGTCCCCGGGCGGTCGCGTTGGCGGCCGCAACCCTGGTGGCTGATCTTCCTCGTTTTCGTCATAGCCAACTACGTGGTCACGCGCGTGTTCTTCCCGGAACCATCCTCGCTCACCATCCCCTATACCTTCTTCAAGCAGCAGGTCGCGGCGGGCAATGTCGCGGACGTCACCAGTGTGGGCGATTCGATCCGGGGAAGCTTCAAGACGAAGGTCACGTATCCCCCTCAGGGCTCGCAAGCGCCGCCTGGCAAGGCACCGGCATCGCCTCCTGCCGATCGGCCCAAGCCGCGCACCTCGCTGCAATTCAAGACCCAGCGGCCGGCCTTCGCCGGCCAGGATCTCGAACGGCGCCTCGAAGAAAAGGGTGTCGTCATCAGGGCCGTCGACGAGAACGCCTCATCTTTCTTCAAGCTCTTGATCGGCTTTGGTCCCATCCTGCTGCTGATCGGCGCCTTTGTCTGGCTCAGTCGCCGCGCCGCGGCGGCGGCTGGTGGCGGGCTGTTCGGCCTCGGGCGCAGCCGCGCCAAGCGCTACAGTGAAGAGCAGACGAAGGTCACCTTCGACGACGTCGCCGGCATCGACGAGGCCGAGAACGAGCTGATCGAGATCGTCGACTTCCTGAAGAACCCCACCAGGTACCAACGGCTCGGTGGCACCGTGCCGAAAGGCGTGCTGCTGATCGGCGCGCCCGGAACCGGCAAGACGCTGCTCGCGCGCGCGATTGCCGGGCAGGCGGGCGTCCCCTTCTTCAGCCTCAGCGCCTCCGAGTTCATCGAGATGATCGTTGGCGTCGGCGCCTCCCGCGTGCGCGACCTGTTCAAGCAGGCGCGGGAGGCGGCGCCCGCGATCATCTTCATCGACGAGCTCGACGCCATCGGCCGCACGCGCGGCGGCGGCGCACAGCTCGGCGGCCACGACGAGCGCGAGCAGACCTTGAACC
>CAZYMF010000136.1:12741-13146 GCA_964648215.1 uncultured Binatia bacterium (SeqCode)
ACTCCCGGGAGGGAGTCATCGTCCTGGCCGCCACCAATCGTGCCGACGTGCTGGACCAGGCGCTGTTGCGACCCGGGCGCTTCGACCGGCGCGTCGTCGTGCAGCGTCCCGACCGCGCCGGGCGCGCCGCGATTCTCAAGGTGCACACCAAGAACGTCCCCCTGGCACCGGACGTCTCTCTCGAGCGCATCGCCGCCGAGACACCCGGTCTGGTCGGCGCCGAGCTGCGCAACCTGGTCAACGAGGCGGCGCTGCTGGCGGCGCGCAAGGACACCAGCGCCGTCCGCGCCGAGGACTTCGCCGAAGCGATGGAGAAGATCACCCTCGGGCCAGCGCGCAACATCCTGCTCAACCCGGCCGATCGGGAGCGTACCGCCTACCACGAGGCGGGCCACGCGCTGCTCG
>CAZYMF010000137.1:0-13130 GCA_964648215.1 uncultured Binatia bacterium (SeqCode)
TACTCGGTGGCGTTGACCAACAACTTCCAGCAGGCGGACACCGGCACCAAGATGATCCACATCGGCAAGAACACCAAGAGCACCATCCTCTCGAAGGCGATCTCGGCGGGCCACGGCCAGAACAGCTACCGTGGCCTGGTGCGGATCGGGCGCGGCGCCGACCAGGCGCGCAACTACACCCAGTGCGACTCGCTGTTGATCGGCGACAAGTGCGGCGCCCACACCTTCCCGTACATGGAGGTGCGCAACCACACGGCGCAGGTCGAGCACGAGGCGACCACGTCGAAGATCGGCGAGGACCAGCTCTTCTACTGCATGCAGCGGGGCATCTCGGCCGAGGACGCCGTGTCGATGATCGTCAGCGGCTTCTGCAAGCAGGTCTTCCGCGAGCTGCCGATGGAGTTCGCGGTCGAGGCGCAGAAGCTCATGGGCGTCAGCCTCGAAGGGAGCGTGGGCTGACCGACCCCAAACCGTCGCCGGCGCGGCCGAGCCCGTGCCCGGCGCCACTGCAACGCGAGAAGAACAAATGGCACGACCACCGATTCTGGAGATCAAGAACCTGCACGCCCGCGTCGGCGGCAGCGAGATCCTGCGCGGCATCGACCTCACCGTTCGCCACGGCGAGGTGCACGCGATCATGGGCCCGAACGGCTCGGGCAAGAGCACCCTGGCGCACGTTCTCGCCGGCCGCGAGGGCTACGAGGTCACCGAGGGGCAGGTGCTCTACGAAGGCAAGGACCTGCTGGCGCTGGCGCCCGAAGAGCGGGCGCGTGCGGGAGTGTTTCTCGCCTTCCAGTATCCGGTGGAGATCCCCGGCGTCAGCAACACCTACTTCCTGCGCACCGCGCTCAACGCCATCCGCAAGCATCGCGGTCTCGATCCGGTCGACGCCATGGATTTTCTGACGCTGATCAAGGAGCGGATGAAGATCGTCGACATGGACCCGGCGCTGATGAACCGGCCATTGAACGAAGGGTTCTCGGGCGGTGAGAAGAAGCGCAACGAGGTGTTGCAGATGGCGGTGCTCGAGCCCCAGCTCGCCATTCTCGACGAGACCGACTCCGGGCTCGACATCGACGCCCTCAAGACCGTTGCCGACGGCGTCAACGCCCTGCGCAGCCCGGATCGTGCGGTCATCGCGGTGACGCACTACCAGCGCCTGCTCAGCTACCTGGTGCCCGACATCGTCCACGTCCTGCTCGACGGCCGCATCGTCAAGACCGGCGACAAGGGGCTGGCGCTGGAGCTGGAGGAGAAGGGCTACGGCGAGTTCGAGAGGGAAGTCGTCGCGGCTTGAACGGATCCGGGGAGACTCTGCGACGCCGATGAACGAGATCGATTTTCACCTGGCCAACTTTCGCCAGCTCAACGGCAAGCTGCCGGCCTGGATGCAGCAGATGCGCGCGGCCGCCCTGGCTCGCTTCGGCGAGCTCGGCTTCCCGACGACGCAGCAGGAAGACTGGAAGTACACCAACGTCGCGCCGCTGACGAAGATCCCGTTCCGCTTGCCGAGCGCGGCGAGCCCGCCGGAACGGCCGGCGGTGCTGCGCGAGCAAGTCGAGCGTGCCGGTCTTGCCGTCGGCACGCAGCTGGTGTTCGTCGACGGGAGCTACGTTGCCGAGCTGTCGTCGCTCGCCAACCTTGCCGAAGGCGTCCGAGCCGAAAGCCTCGCCGCGGCCTTGCAGAAGGACGCCGACCGCGTCCAGCCCTATCTCGGTCGCTGCGTCGGTTACGAGGACGAGAGCTTCGCGGCGCTCAACACCGCCTTCGTGCAGGACGGCGCCTTCGTTTGCGTGCCGCGGCGGACGGCGGTGGCCGATCCGATTCACCTGCTCTTCCTGTCGACCGCGGCCGGTGCCCCGATCATCGCGCACCCGCGGATCCTGATCGTCGTCGACGACAGCAGCCAGGCGACGGTGATCGAAAGCCACGTCGGGTTTGGCGACGGCACCTACTGCACCAACGCCGTTACCGAGATCTTCGTCGGCGCCGACAGCCACCTCGCGCACTACAAGATCCAACGCGAGGGAGCGGGGGCCTTTCACCTGGCCACGGTCCGGGCGCAGCAAGCGGCGGACAGCCACTTTCGCTCCCACGCCGTGTCGATGGGCTCTCTGCTGGCGCGGAACGACATCGGCGCCGTGCTCGACGGCGAAGGCGGCGAGTGCACCCTCCACGGGCTCTACCTGGCCCGGGGGCGGCAGCACGTCGATCATCACACCTGCATCGACCATCGCCAGCCGCGCTGCAGCAGCCGCGAGGTGTACAAGGGGGTGCTCGACGGCCACTCGACGGGCGTGTTCAACGGCAAGGTGTACGTGCGGCCCGACGCCCAGAAGAGCGACGCCTCGCAGGTCAACAAGAACCTGCTGCTGTCGCCGGACGCGGTCATCGACACCAAGCCGCAGCTGGAGATCTTCGCCGACGACGTCAAGTGCAGCCATGGGGCGACCATCGGCCGACTCGACGAGAAATCCGTGTTCTACCTGCGCTCGCGCGGCATCGGCGCGAGCGACGCCAGGAACATGCTGATCTACGCCTTCGCCAACGAGTTGATCGGCCGCATGGAGGCCGAGCCCGTGCGCGTGCAGCTCGATCGTCTCCTGTGGTCGCGTTTCCACGACAATCCGAATGCTGAGGTTTCGCCATGAGAACCGCCGGCAACGTCGCCTCCGCCTCGCGTGAACCGCGGGCCGCGTTCGACGTCCACCGCATCCGGGACGACTTCCCGATCCTGCAGCGCCAGGTCTACGGCAAGCCGCTCGTCTACCTCGACAACGCCGCCAGCAGCCAGAAGCCGCGCCGCGTGATCGACACCATCGCCCGCTTCTACGAGGAGGACTACGCCAACGTCCACCGGGGGCTGCACTACCTCAGCGAGCGCGCGACCGAAGCCTACGAGGGAGCACGCGCCAAGGTGCGCTCGTTCCTCCACGCGGCACAGGAGCGCGAGATCGTTTTCGTTCGCGGCACCACCGAGGCCATCAATCTCGTGGCGCACGGTTTCGGACGCAAGGTTCTGCAGCCGGGAGACGAGATCCTGATCTCGGCCATGGAGCACCACTCGAACATCGTGCCGTGGCAGATGGTTTGCGAGGAGCGCGGGGCTCGTCTGCGTGTGGTGCCGATCGACGACGCCGGCGAGCTTTTGATCGACGAGGTGGAGAAGCTCCTCGGCCCGCGCACCAAGCTGCTGGCGCTCGTCCACGTCTCCAACGCTCTGGGCACCATCAACCCGATCGAGACGGTGATCGAGATGGCGCATCGCCGCAACGTTCCGGTGCTGCTCGATGGTGCCCAGGCGGTGCCCCACCTCGCCGTCGACGTGCAGGCGCTCGATTGTGATTTCTACGCCTTCTCGGGTCACAAGCTCTACGGCCCGAGCGGGGTCGGCGTGCTCTACGGCAAGGCCGAGCTGCTCGCGGCCATGTCGCCGTACCAAGGCGGCGGTGAGATGATCAGCTCGGTCACCTTCGAGAAGACCACCTACGCCCGCATTCCGGCCAAGTTCGAGGCGGGGACGCCGAACATTGCCGGCGCCGTCGGCCTCGGCGCGGCGATCGACTACGTCAACTCCCTCGGGCTGGAGGCCGTCGGCGCGTACGAGAACGAGATGCTCGCCTACGCTACGGCGAAGCTCGCCGAGATTCCGCAGGTGCGGCTGATCGGCACGGCGCGGCGCAAGGCGGGGGTGCTGTCGTTCGTGATCGACGGCATCCACCCGCACGACATCGGCACCGTGCTCGACCGCGAGGGCATCGCCATCCGCGCCGGGCATCACTGCGCCCAGCCGGTCATGGAGCGCTACGGAGTGCCGGCCACGGCGCGCGCGTCGCTGGCCTGCTACAACACCAAGGACGAGATCGACGCGCTGGTGGCGGGAATTGGCAAGGTCGTCGAGGTGTTCGCGTGAGCTCCGAGCTGCGTGAGCTGTACCAGGAGGTCATCCTCGACCACAGCAAGCGGCCGCGGAATTTCCGCGCCCTCGGCGACGAGGTGCAGAAGGCCGACGGCGTCAACCCTCTGTGCGGCGACAAGGTCACCATCTACGTGGTGCTCGAGGGAGACAAGGTGAAGGACGTCGCGTTCCAGGGATCGGGCTGCGCCATCTCGACCGCGTCGGCCTCGGTGTTGACCGAGACGATCAAGGGGAAGACGCGCGCCGAGGTAGAGGCGCTGTTCCAGTCGTTCCACGCCCTGGTCACCGGAGAGGCGGATGCCGCGGCGCACGCGGTCGAGCTGGGCAAGCTGGCGGTGTTCGGAGGCGTCAGCGAGTTCCCGACGCGCGTGAAGTGCGCGATCTTGTGCTGGCACACGCTGCAAGCGGCGCTCAAGGGCGAGGGCGAGACGGTGTCGACGGAGTGAAGTGACGACGAGAAATTCACAGGAGGCTCGCGTGTCGTTCGAGATCGGTCCCGGCACGACGATGGGAGAAATCCTCGACCACTTTCCCAGCGCCAAGGTCGGATTGTTTCAACGTTATCACATCGGCGGCTGCGCCAGCTGCAGCTATCAATTGACGGACACCCTGGCCAAGGTCCGGGAAGATCACAGCATCAAGGCTTCGGTCGACGACATGATCGCCTGCATCCGGGAAAGTGAGCAGGTCGAAGCGCAGCTGCACGTCGCGCCCTCGGCCGTCGCCGAGGCTCTGCACCGCGGCGAGAAGCTGCGCCTGCTCGACGTGCGTACGCCGGCGGAGTTCCAGGCCGGGCACGTGGAAGGGGCCGAGCACGTCTCGATCGAGCTGACTTTCGATATCCTCGATTCGTGGCCCAAGGACGAGCCGCTGGTGCTCTACTCGAATCACGGCCGGCGCAGCCTCGACAAGGCGTCGTATTTTCGCGCCTACGGCATGACCAATGTCCGCAGCCTCGACGGCGGTCTCCAGGCGTGGAGGGCCCTCGGCGGCGCGGCGGCGGCCGCGGGGCGAGGGCCGGGCGACGAGACGGCGGCCCAGGGGCGCTGAGGAGCGGAGCAGGGGCGATGCGATACAAGGAAGTGACCCTCAGTCGCGCGTGCGAGGTGGTGCAGATCCCGCAAGGCAACACCGTCACCCTGCCGGCCGGAACCGAGGCCGTGGTCACGCAGGCGCTCGGCGACAGCTTCACGATTCAGGTGCCGACGCTGGGCGGGCTGTTCCGCATCAGCGGCAAGGATGCCGATGCCATCGGGGAGGAGCCGCCGAGCAAACCGGCCGAGACCAGCGCTGCGCGCAACGGAGGGCCGGTCGACGAGGAGCTGATCTGGGAGCAGCTGCGCAAGGTGTACGATCCGGAGATCCCGGTCAACATCGTCGAGCTGGGTCTCGTCTACGATCTCCACGCCGAGGCGCTGCCCGAGGGCGGCAGCCGGGTGCACGTGAAGATGACCTTGACGGCGCCCGGTTGCGGCATGGGCCAGGTCATCGCGATGGACGCCAAGCGGCTGATCGAGTCGGTCCCCGGCGTCGTGGAAGCGGACGTCGAGATCGTTTTCGACCCGCCGTGGAATCAGCAGATGATGACCGAGGCTGCCAAGCTCGAGCTCGGCATGCTGTAGGCCCCGGCTGCCTCACCTCACTGCATCTCGTCGCACGGCGCCACCTCGCCGCGCAGACACTCGCGCTTTTCCAGGTCGACCACGATCCGTTGCGCTAGAGACGGAATCATCTCCGTCAAGGTCGGGTGATAGTGGTGCAGGTCGAGCAGATCGTCCACCGTCGCCCCAAAATGCATGGCGTACGACAGGAGATGGATCAACAGGTCGGCGTGCCGACCGACGATCTGGCAGCCGAGCACCTTGCGCGTCGCCCCATCGACCACGAGCTGGGCGGCGCCGTCGGTCTCGTCGATCACCCGCGCCTTGCCCTGATCCGACCAGAGCCGGACGGCGACGCACGGGCTGTGCCCGGCGCGCCGCGCCGCTTGCGGGTCGAGCCCGACCGTGGCGACGGCGGGATCGCAGAAGACGATGGCCAGCAGCGGCTCGATCGCCGGCAGCTCGAGGTCGTCCGGGCGCGCCGCGTTGTGCCCGGCGGCATGGCCCTGCAGCGAGGCGGTGTGCAGCAGAGCCGGCGGCCCGGCGGCGTCGCCGGCGACGAAGACACGGGGGTTGCTGGTGCGCAGGTGTTCGTCGTGAACGGGAACCCCACGATCCACTTCGACCCCCAGCCTCTCCAGCCCCAGCCCCCCGAGATCGGGGTGGCGGCCGGTGGCGACGAAGAGCCGATCGACGCGCAATTCCCTGTCGGTGCCGTCCCGGCGCAGGGACAGGACCGTTTCCACTCCGTCCAGCCTGACGGCGGTCGTCGTCGTCTTCAGGTGAAGCGTCAGCTCGCGCGCGAGAGCGGCCACCAGCGAGTCGAGCAGCGGGCCTTCCGCCAGGCGGGCGAGAGTCCGCCCGCTCTGCACCAGGTGCACCTCGGCGCCGGCGCGGCGGAGAAACTGCCCCAGCTCCAAACCGATCGGCCCGCCGCCGAGAACGGCCACCGAGCGCGGGATCTCGGCGAGAGTCAAGACGTCGTCGCTGAGCAGGTAGGGAACGTCCTCGAGGCCGGCGATCGGCGGAATCGTCGGCTTCGAGCCGGTGGCGATCACCCACGACGCCGCGGTCAGCCGTCTCTCGCGACCGTCGCCGCCGTCGACCCGGCCGTCGACTCGCAGAGTCCGGCCGTCGGCGAACTCGGCGGCGCCGCGGATGAGGGTGAACTTGCCGGAGTTCTCGGTGGCGCGGACGACGTGACCGACGAAGTCGCCCACCAGATCGCGTTTGCGTTCGCGCACCACCGGCCAGTTGAACGACGCAGGGCCGGGAAGATCGACGCCGACGGCGGCCAGGTGGCTGGTGCGAGCCATGCTCCTAGCCGAATGCAGCAGGATCTTCGACGGCATGCAGCCGCGGCTGGCGCACAGGGTGCCGAGGGGGCCGTGGTCGACGACGGCGACCCGCGCCCCCGCCAGATGCGCGGCCCTGGCGGCACTCAGACCCGCGGTCCCGGCACCGATGACGATCACGTCGAAGCGCTCGTTCGAGCTCGTCATGTGGATCCTCCTCGCCGATCCCGGTGTATGGCCCCTCATTGGCAGCGAGGAATGATCTCGCGTCCGTAGAGCTCTATCTGCCCGAGCAAGTCCTCCGGCGTGGTGATCGGGAACAGCACGTACTTGGAGCAGCCGGCCTCGACGTAGGCTCGGATTTTCTCGACGCAGTCCTCGGGAGTACCGATGGCGCAACGCGTCGCCATCGTCTCGGGAGGCAGCTTGAAGCTGGCGTAGACGCGCTCGGCAACGGCCCGTGCCGGGGCCCGGTCGCGGCTGGCGTAGGTCAACAGCACGATTCCGGCCTCGCGCGGGTCGATGGTGCGGCCGAGGCGTGCTCCGTGAGCTTGCAGCTTCTCCATCCCCTGCCGGAACTCGGCGGGGCTGACGAAGGACGGGAACCAGCCGTCGCCGTACTTGGCCGTGCGCCGCAGCGCCGCCTCGCTGCGGCCGCCGATCCAGATGTCGAGCTTGCCCCGGGCCGGACGGGGCTCGATGGTGACGTCGTCGAAGTGGTAGAAGCGACCGTGGTGAGTGACACTGCCGCCCGCCCACAGCTGGCGCAGCACCTCGACGCCTTCCTCCAGGCGGCCGGCTCGCTCTTCGGGCTTGACGCCGCAGGCGCTGCTGTCGCGCGGATCGCTGCCCAGGCCGACGGCCATGATCACGCGGCCGCAGCCGCCCGTGAGGTAGTCGAGCGTGGCGTAGGTTCTTGCCACCTGCACCGGGTCGCGCGCCGGCAGGGTGAGAACGCTCGGTCCCATCTTGATTCGCCTCGTGCGAGCGGCGAACAGAGCCATGACGCAGGCGATGTCCAGGTGCGGCTGGCGCGACACGATGTGGTCGGAAAGCCAGATCGAGTCGATGCCGAGGTCCTCGGCGCGCTCCGCGTAGGCGCAGATCGTCTGCGGGCTCGGCAGCCCGAGCCGCCAGAGACCGAGGCCGACGCCGATCTTGGTGCCGCTCATGTGCCTTGCTCCCCCTGGTGTGTCATCATGAGGGAGAAGCGGCCCTGTGGGAAGCCGGCCCGGGGGTCGAAGGGGGTCCGATAGGGCAATGGCAAAGTCGCCACCTTCAGCACGGCAGCTCGGTCTCTTCGGCGATGATTCGCGCGACTCGACGCCGGCGGCGAGCACGAGCGGGATGCCTCGCCGGCGTGGCCTGGCGGTGGGGCCGGCCGCCGCGTCGGAGACCCTGCAGGGGCTCGCCCGCCGGTTGCCGCCGCGCGTCTATCTGGGCACCTCCTCCTGGTCCTTCCCGGGCTGGTCCGGTCTGGTCTACGACCGCGAGACCACGAAGGAGAGGCTCGCGCGCGAGGGTCTCGCGGCCTATGCCTGTCATCCGCTGCTGCGCGCGGTCGGCATCGATCGCACCTACTACGCGCCGCTCGCGGCCACGGAGCTGGCGCGCTACGCGGCGGCGGTTCCCGACGGCTTCCGCTTCCTGGTGAAGGCGCACGAGATCTGCACGGTGGCGCGTTTCCCCGACCACGCCCGCTATGGCGCCCAGCGGGGCCGGCGCAACGATCTCTTCCTCAACTCGAGCTACGCGATCGCCGAGGTGGTGGCCCCGGTCATCGAAGGGTTGGGCGAGAGGGCGGGGCCGCTGCTGTTCCAGTTCCCGCCCCAGGACGTCGCCGGGCTCGGCGGCCCCGAAGGATTCGCCGATCGCTTGCACGCCTTTTTCCGCACGTTGCCCCGCGGCCCGCTGTACGCGGTCGAGATTCGCAACGCCCGCTTGCTGCACTCCGCTTACGTGCAAGCGTTGCAGGACGTCGGGGTCTGTCACTGCCTGAACGCGCACCCGAGCATGCCGGACATCGCCAGTCAGGTGCGGCTCGTGGGCGAGCCGGGAGCGGCGACCGTGGTGCGATGGATGTTGGGGCGTGACCGGACGTACGAGGAAGCGCGGGAGCGCTATCGGCCGTTCAACCAGATCGTGGACGAGGACGTGCCGATGCGCGAAGCCATCGCCGTGCAGTGTGTCGAAGCCGCGCGAGAACGCCGGCCGGCGTTCGTCATCATCAACAACAAGGCCGAAGGGTCCGCGCCCATGTCGGTGTTCCGCCTGGCCGAGCGCATCGTCGCGGCAGGCGAGCCGAGTCTTCGCTGACAGGTGGCGCCAGAGCCGCGCCGGTGCGGTGAAAGGCCGCGGCCTCGGCGCAGCGCGCGTCAGGACAGCCGGCGATGGTGCGCGGAGCGTCGCGACGCGATGGCCGGCGGCGGGAATCGGCCCGCCTTCCTCCAGCGGACGGATGCCATGACGGGGGCATCGTCACGACGAAGGCGAGCGGATCCGTCTCCTGGTCCCGCGGACGGGGTTGGGGTGGGAGTTGGAGTTGGGGTTGCCGTCGGCGTCGGCGTTGCGGTTGGCGTCGGCGTTCGCCAAGGGTCCTCCGGCGTCGGCGTCGGAGTGGCGACCAGTGCCGAGTCGGCGCTCGAGGTTCCGTCCGCTTGACCGGTGTCGGCGGCGGGGCCGCTCCTTTCCAGCAAGCGCAGGAGCAGGCGTGCCGTCCGTGACAGTCTCGTTGCCGGGGTCGGAGCCGGCGGCTGGAGGAAGGCCGCGGCGGCGCCGGGGTTGTGGAAGCCGAAGTCGATGGTCTGGTCGTTGTAGCCCGGGTCGCCGGTGGTGACGCTGGCGCGAACGTCGGTTGCACTCGCCGCGACGCCGTTGGAATCGCGTGCCGCATCGCCGCCGCCGAGGACGATTGTCGGGACCAGGCCATCGAGCGGATGACCCGGATCGAAGTCTTGGCTCAGGTCGATGCGGACGGAGTAGGCCGTGTTCGGCGTCACGCCGTTGAAGTAGTACTCGCCTTGCGCGTCGGTGGTCGTCGTTGCCAGCAGGGACCCGCCGGCGCTGTACAAGCGCACGGTGACGCCGCTGATGCCCGGCTCGTTCGGATCCTGGATGCCGTTGCCGTTCCCGTCTGTCCACACCCGGTTGCCGATCTGAATCGGCGCCGGCTGACAGAGGGCCTCGAGGTCGCCGAGGCCGGCGGCCTTGCCGAAGGTGCCGATCTGGTCGAGGCCGAAGACCTGGTAGCTTCTGGGGCGCATGCCGTCGGCGTGTGTGAACCAGCCCACCCCGCCGGTGCGGTAGTCGGCATCCGGGTCGAACATCGTGGTGGCGACCTCGCCCGAGCCGGGGAGCAGCGCCAGGCCGCCGAGGGCGAGCTGGTTGTGCGTGCCCGAGTTCTTGTCGGTGCTGAGGGTGTACATGTCCTGCCAGTAGAACTCACCGCCGCCGGGGCCCTGGGCCGGTGTCTGGTTGGCGCCGCCCGTGGTCACGCCGCCGCAGCTGCCGTTGGACTCGAGGGAGTAGCCGCAGGTCTGGCCCGCCGGGCAATCGTTGTTCACCCGGCACGAGGCTCCGTTGCCGGAGCAGGCCTGGCACAAGCGGATCAGGTCCCCGGCGGAGGTGCCTTCGTGCTGGAAGTTGTCGCCGGTATTCGGGGACAGGTTGGCGTTGCCGGTCTGTTGGCCGACGCGATCCAGGAACCCGAGAATCATGGCGCCGTTCTCGTCGAACTCGATGTCCGAGAGAATGGGCTGCGGGTAGATCGTCTGTTTGTCGAAGCCGGTGATGGCGCCGTCGCAGGGAGCGGTCGTCTGCGTCGCCGGGTTCCAGCACGGCCCGGTCACCGAGCCGTTCTGTGGGAAGCTGGAGATCCACGGCAGCCAGTCGGCGGGCCAGCAGGTGCCGTCGTTGCTGGCGCAGCCGCGGGGGAAGGTCAGCGGAAAGTCGACGACCGGGGCAAAGCCGGCGCCGGGGTTGGTCGGATCGAAGGATTTCACGTAGGCGTGCAGATCGCTCTTGCTCTGCGAGGTTTCGGCCGAGCAGACGATGCCGATGTAGACCAGCCCGTCGTGGACCTTGATGCCCCAGGGGCGGTACTCGCCGTTGGAGCAGCCGGGATCGGGGATGGGATGTGCCGTCACATCGCCTGCCGTGGGGACCTGGGCCGGGTTGTCGATGAAGATCTCGTACAGGGTGCGGTTGTTCAGATTCGTTACCCACAGGGCGCGCTCGTCCTCGGAGATGTCCATGTCAGCCAGGGAGATCTTTCCGACGGGGTCCCAAGCGTTGGGATCGCGGTTGGGCTGACTGGCATCGGCGGGGAGTCCCGAGTGGGGATTGGCTCCGGTGGGTATGCCGAGGGAAGCGAGATTGACGAAGTTGGAGACGACGGGAGAGCCGCCCGAGAGATCGATCTTGTAGATGCCGCCCGTACCGAGCGGGCCGAAGCCGACGTGGCGCTTCATGACGGCGCTGGCGAAGAGGGTCGACGTTGAGCGCTGGTAGGCGAGTCCCCACGTGGCGCCGATCTGGTCACCGCTGGCCAGGTGTGTCGGGACGGGGGTCGTGCCGCTCGAGTTGTAGGCGAACTCGACCATGGTATCCAAAGAGCCGGCGGTCCCGCCGAGCAGCGGGTCGCCGTTGATGAAGCACGACGTCGAGAGATTGGGATTGCTCTGGCAGTAATCGGCCGGGTTGTTGACGCCGAGGTCGACGGTGCAGCTGGAGCTGTTGACAAAGATCACGGTGGTTCCCGAATCGCTGCCCTGTGTTCCTGGCTGCAGGTAGGAGGGCAGGTCGGTGAACTCGACGCGGACCGGTAACGAAGAGGTCAAGGTGCCGAGGTCATAGCTGCCGTCGGACTGGGTGACCGCGGTGGCCACCTGGCTGTTGGAGGAATCGTAGGCGTTGACGGTGATCCCTGGCACGCCCGGCTCGCCCGCGTCGTGGCTGCCGCTGGCGTTGTAGTCGCGATAGACCGAGCCGGCCACCGTTCCGTCCCCGCACGAGCAGGTCGTCGGATCGAGGCTCGTTGCGCCGGTCGGAATGCCGCCGCTCGGCACCGTCGCCGTCGTCGTCAGGTACAGACCGTCGAGCAGGTGATTGTTCTCGCGCGGCCAGACATTGATCGTGTGCAGGCCGGTGGTGCTCACGGTGATGGTGTTGGTCCCGCTCTGGACGGTGTTGTCCCACTGCCAGCTGCCGGTTGTCGCCTCGGTCAACGCTCCGACGGCGGTGCCGTCCAGGCCGATAAAGACGGAGTTCTCGGAGCCGCTCGGGCCCCAGCCGCGCATCCACACGTTGTAGGTTCCGGGAGCGGGAAAGTAGACCTGATAGTCGTAGCGCTCGTAGTTGCCCGGGTTGTTGTTGACGTCGGTATACGAGAGCTGGTTCTGGTTCGTGCCGGCTTGCACGTATCCGGTGCCGACGAAGCCGCTCTGCGAGGTCATCACGCCGGTGAAGAAGTACGTCGCTCCCGAGTTGCTGATGGCGGTGTAGTTCTCGGCGTCGATGTAGGTGCCGCTCGCGTTGACGGCGCACCGCGGTGTGTTCGTGGGCGTCGCCGTGGCGGTCGGCGTCTGGGTGAGAGTCGCCGTCGCGGTGGGAGTCGACGTCGGGAACGTCGGCGTCACGGTCGGCGTCGACGTCGGTGTGCTCGACGGTGTTGGTGTCGGGGTGTTGGTGCAGTTCCTCGGATCGACGACCGTGGCACCGGCTGGAATGCCGCCGCTGGGAGTCGTGCCGGTCGAGGTGATGAAGAGGCCGTCGAGCCGGTGGTCGGCTTCGCGCGCCCACACGCTGATGGTGTGCAGGCCCGGGGTACTGATGGTGATGGTGTTCGAGCTGCCGCCACCGGTCGTGGTGTCGCTCCAGTTCCACGAGCCGGTGGTGGTCTCCCGCAGCGCTCCCGTTGCGGTTCCGTCGAGCCCGACGAAGATGCTGTTCGAATTGTAGCGGCTCGCCCAACCTCGGATCCAGATCGTGTAGGTTCCCGTGGTGGGGAAGTACAGCTGGTAGTCGTAGCGTTCGTATTGGCTCTGGTTCGCGTTGAGCGTGGAGATCGGGTTGTTGTTCCCCGTCGTGCCGGTCTGCAGATAACCCGTCCCGTTGTAGCCTCCCGTCGAGCTCTGCACGCCGGCGAAGGTGTAGGTCGTCCCGTTGGCGTGGCCGCTGAAGTTCTCGGCCTCGAAGTAGGTACCGGACGAGCTCACGTTGACGCAGGGGGGCGTCGTGGCTGTCGGCGTCGGCGTGATCGTCGGGGTGTTGGTCGATGTCGGCGTACTCGTCGGCGTCGCTGTGTCCGTCGGCGTG
>CAZYMF010000138.1:0-7352 GCA_964648215.1 uncultured Binatia bacterium (SeqCode)
GCGCAGCGTGCCCTCGAGAGTGATCATCTTCATGAACTGGCAGAGCTTGCAGGCCTTGTAGAAATTCTTCTCCGGCACCTCGAGCAGCAGGCGGTCGGAGAGGCCGCACTCGGTGACGACGAGGAAGTCCGTGGCCGCGCTCTCCTTCGCGTACTTGACCATGCCGCTGGTGCTGAGGACGGCGTCGGCGAGCGCCACCACGTCGGAGCGGCACTCGGGATGCACCAGCACCTTCACGCTCGGCAGCGAGTCCTTCACCGCCTGGATGTTGGCGGGGGTGATCTGGTGATGCACGTAACAGTTGCCGTTCCAGGAAATCACCGTCTTGCTGGTCTCGCTCTGGACGTAGCTGCCCAGGTGCTCGTCCGGCACGAAGAGCACGTGCTGCGTCGGCAGCGCCTCGACGATCTTCACCGCGTTCGACGAGGTGCAGCAGACGTCGACCACCGCCTTCACTTCGGCGGTGGTGTTGACGTAGGCCACGGTCATCAGGTCCGGATAGATCTTGCGCAGTTGCTGCTGGCGCTCGACCAGCTCCTCGGCGTTGACGCTGTCGGCCAGCGAGCAGCCGGCGCGCAGATCGGGAAGCAGCACCGTCTTCTCCGGGTTCAGGATCTTGGCGGTCTCGGCCATGAAATGGACGCCGCAGAAGACGATGACGTCGGCGGTCACCCCCGTCGCCCGGCGTGCCAGCTCCAGCGAATCGCCGACGAAGTCGGCCACCTCGAAGATCTCGGGGCGCTGGTAGTTGTGTGCCAACACCACGGCGTTGCGTTCCCGCTTGAGCTGGCGCAGGCGATGAATGGTCGCCGCCATCTCCTCGCAGGCCTCCTCGTCGTAAACGCGGGGCTGGTTCAGGCAGGCGAACTCCTCCTGCAGCTCGGTGGCGGTGCGTTCCGGTGGCACTTCCATGTCGGGGATTTCCTCCATCTGTTTGCGTAGATAATACGCATACCGTGTCCGGCCGTCAAGCCCTGCTCCCCGTGCAGTCGCAGGCGGCGTCCGAGCGCGATTTCCCGACCTCGCGGCGCCCGCGATCCCGCGAGCCAAACGCGGGGCTACTTGCTTCGCCGGCCGCCCTCCTTTATGAGTCCGCTATTCGTCGTGACTTCTCGTGACTGACTCCCCCAAAAACCTAGCATCGCCCACGGGCCGTCTCGGCGTGCTGCTCCCGGGTCTCGGCGCCGTCAGCAGCACATTCATCGCCGGAGTCGAGCTGGTCAAGAAAGGCCTGGGAAAGCCGATCGGCTCGCTGACGCAGATGGGCACCATTCGTCTCGGCAAGCGCACCGAGGACCGTACCCCGCTGATCAAGGACTTCGTGCCCCTGGCCGAGCTCTCCGACCTCGTCTTCGGCGCGTGGGACATCTTCCCCGAGGACTGCTTCCAGACCGCGGTGCGGGCGGGGGTCATCGAGCGCCCGCTGCTCGATCTGGTTCGGCCCGATCTCGAGGAAATTCGTCCCTGGCCGGCCGTCTTCGAGCGCGAGTTCGTCAAGCGGCTCGACGGCCCGCACGTCAAGAGCGGCGCCACCAAGATGGATCTGGCGCAGCAACTGATTGCCGACGTCGAGGGATTTCGCAGCCGCACCGGAGCCTCGCGCCTGGTCATGGTGTGGTGCGGCAGCACCGAGAGCTTCCTGCAGCGCCAGGAGGTACACGCGTCGCTGGCGAGCTTCGAGAAAGGCCTGCGCGAGAACCACCCGGCCATCGCGCCGAGCATGGTCTACGCCTACGCCGCGCTCACGCGTGGCATTCCCTTCGCCAACGGCGCCCCCAACCTGACCGTCGACGTTCCCGCCCTGGTCGAGCTCGCCGAGCGCAACGGCGTTCCCGTGTGCGGCAAGGTCTTCAAGACCGGCCAGACCCTGATGAAGACGATCATCGCCCCGGGCCTGAAGGCCCGCGCTCTCGGCTTGGCCGGCTGGTTCTCGACCAACATTCTCGGCAACCGCGACGGCGAGGTGCTCGACGAGCCGTCCTCGTTCAAGACCAAGGAGACCAGCAAGCTCTCGGTCCTCGACGTCATCCTGCCGCGCGATCGCCATCCCGATCTCTACGGCGACTACGTGCACAAGGTGAACATCCACTACTACCCGCCACGCGGCGACAACAAAGAGGGCTGGGACAACATCGACATCTTCGGCTGGCTCGGCTACCCGATGCAGATCAAGATCAACTTCCTGTGCCGCGATTCGATTCTGGCGGCGCCGCTGGTGCTCGACCTGGCGCTGTTCCTCGATCTGGCGCACCGGGCCGGCCTCGCCGGCATTCAGGAATGGCTGTCGTTCTACTTCAAGAGCCCGCAGGCGGCGGCCGGCCTCTACCCGGAGCACGACCTCTTCATCCAGCTGCAGAAGCTCAAGAACACCTTGCGCTACCTGCAGGGCGAAGAGCTGATCACCCACCTCGGTCGCGAATACTACGAGTAGCCCGCTCCAGGAGGAGACGTGCCAAAGGCGGAAGAGCCCAAAATCCCCGAGTCCGAAACCCTGCTGCACCGGCTGCTCGAGTCGCGCAGCATCATCATCGGACAGGAGATCACCGACGAGAGCACCCAGAGAACCATCTCCCAGCTCCTCTTGCTCGAGGCGGCGGATCCGGCCAAGGACATCAATATCTTCATCAACTCGCCGGGCGGCTCGGCCGACGGCGGCTTCGCCATCTTCGACACCATCCGTTTCATCAAGGCGCCGGTGAAAACGATCGCCACCGGGTTGGTCGCCAGCGCCGCGACCCTGGTGCTCCTCGGCGCCAAGAAGGAGCACCGCTTCGGCTTCCCGCACAGCCGCGTCCTGATCCACCAACCGTCAACGCAGTTCCACGGCTCGGCCGCCGACATCGACATCACGGCGCAGGAGATTCTCAAGCTGCGCGACAAGGCCAATCAGCTGATCGCCTCCGAGACCGGCCAGACCGTGCAGAAAGTGGCCGGTGACACCAATCGCGACTACTGGATGGGACCGGAGGAGGCGAAGAAGTACGGCCTCATCCACAAGGTCATCCGCTCGCGCGACGACCTGTAGACCGCTGCCGCTCCGTCATCACGGTCGACGCCCACGACCGCATCGCGCTACGCAATGAACAGTCGCGCGTTGCACCGCGGTTGTCTCTGCGCTGCCCGCGGGGATAATGTGGTCGAACGAAAGGGAACCCGATGGAGACAAAGTTGACGCGTCAGGCAGAGCTGGAAGAGGTGGTCGATTTGGTCCTCGCCAGCTACGACGGCACCCACCCGATCGACAGCCTCGAGACCGCCGCGTTGCCCAATCGCCGCGCCGTCATCGAGGCGCTGCAGCACCTGCATTCGGTGATCTACCTGGGTTTCTACAGCACCCGCCACCTCGACCGCGGCAACCTCCGCTACTCCATCAGCGAGAACCTTTTCCCCGCCTACACCATTCTCGTCGAGCAGATCCGCCGGGCGGTGAGCTACGAGCAGGCCTGCTCGCGCGCCGAGCGCGGTCGCGACCCGAGCTGGAGCGAGGCCGTCGTGCTGCGCCTGTTCCGCAAGCTGCCCGAGCTGCGCCGTCTGCTCAACCTCGACGTCACCGCCGCGCTCGAAGGTGATCCGGCGGCGAAAAGCGTCGAGGAGATCATCTTCAGCTACCCGGCCATCCAGACGATCACCACCCACCGCTTGGCGCACGAGCTCTATCTCGAGAAGGTGCCGATGGTTCCCCGGATCATGAGCGAGGACGCGCACAGCCGGACCGGCATCGACATCCATCCCGGCGCTCACATCGGCGAGCGCTTCTTCATCGATCACGGCACCGGCGTGGTGATCGGCGAGACCAGCACCATCGGCAACAACGTCAAGATCTACCAGGGCGTCACACTGGGCGCGCTCAGCGTGCCGCGCGGCAGCGATATGGAGCCGCTGCGCCATCGCAAGCGCCACCCCACCATCGAGGACGGCGTCACCATCTACTCGGGCGCCACCATCCTCGGCGGCGAGACGGTGATCGGTGCCCGCTCGGTGATCGGCGGCAACGTGTGGCTGGTCGAGTCGGTGCCCTCGGGCAGCAAGATCTCCTACAACGCCGCCCTCGTGCGCACGGCGCGCTGACGCTCGCCACGTGCGCCGCCTCCGCCCCGAGAACGGAGCGGAGGCGCGTTCGCGTCAATACGTGGAGCCGTCTTCGGGACGCTTTTCGACCGGCACGTAGTCGCGCGAGTCGTGCCCGGTGTAGATCTGTCGCGGCCGGGCGATGCGCTGCTCCTCGTCGAGCAGCATCTCGGACCACTGGGCGATCCAACCGGCCGTGCGCGGGATGGCGAAGAGCACCGGGAACATGTCGGTGGGGAAGCTCATCGCCTGGTAGATGATGCCCGAGTAGAAGTCCACGTTCGGGTACAGCTTGCGGGAGACGAAGTAGTCGTCCGCCAACGCGATGCGCTCGAGCTCGAGGGCGATGTTCAGCAGCGGGTTGCGCCCGGTGACCTCGAGCACCTCGTCGGCGATCCGCTTGATGATCTTGGCCCGCGGATCGTAGTTCTTGTACACCCGGTGGCCGAACCCCATCAGGCGCACCTCGCCCTCCTTCACCCGCTTGATGTAGGCGGGGATATTGTCCACCGAGCCGATCTCTTGCAGCATGCGCACCACCGCCTCGTTGGCACCCCCATGCAGCGGCCCGTAGAGCGCCGCCGTGGCCGCGGCAACCGACGAGAAGGGATCGGCGTGCGAGCTGCCGACGCAGCGCATGGCGTTGGTCGAGCAGTTCTGCTCGTGGTCGGCGTGCAGGATGAAGAGCACGTCGATGGCACGCTCGATCACCGGATTCGGCTTGTACTTCAGCTCGGTCTTCTTGAACAGCATGTTGAGGAAGTTGCCGGTGTAGCTGAGGTCGTTGTCCGGGTAGGCGTACGGCATGCCGGTGGAGTGACGGAAGGCGAAGGCCGCCAGCGTGGGCATCTTGGCGATCAAGCGGTGCGTCTGGATCTTGCGCGACTCGGCGTCGAAGATGCGTTTGGCATCGGGGTAGAACGTCGACAACGCGCCCACGGCGCTGACCAGAATTCCCATCGGGTGGGCATCGTAGTGGAAGCCGTCGATGAACTTCTTGATGTTCTCGTGGAGAATGGTGTGGTGCGTGATGTTGTGGACGAACGCCTTCAGGTGTGACGCGGTCGGCAGCTCGCCCTTCAGGATCAGGTAGGCTACCTCGAGAAAGGTGCTCTTCTCGGCCAGCTGCTCGATCGGGTAGCCGCGATAGCGCAGGATACCCTTGTCACCGTCGATGAACGTGATCGCGCTGCGGCAGGCTGCGGTGTTGCCGAACGCGGGATCGTAGCTCAACATCCCCGGGTCGCTGGCCTCGAGCTTGATCTGCCGCAGGTCGGTGGCGCGGATGGCCCCGTCCTTGATCGGAACGGTGTACTGCTTGCCGGTGCGGTTGTCGGTGATGGTGAGGGTGTCTTCTGCCATCGTTCGGTTCTCCTCTCACGTCGTTGTTCTATTTACCGGCTTTTGCGCCGAGGACAAGGCACCACCCTTCTCTCCGGCCGGCGGGCTCGACCCCTGAGCAGAAACATCATGCCGGCCGCTGGAAGATATCGTCGACCGGAGAGAAACGCCTCGGCGACAGGGCGCCACCGCCGCCCGTCCCCGCAACCCCGTTTGTGGCTTGCATTTCACGGGCCAGCGAGACCATTGCGAGCCGATATTGTTGGTGGCTCGTGGCGCTCGCAAACGATCGGAACCCGAGGCCTGGGTCTTTCTTGAATCTGACAGACCGCGCCACCAAACGCGGCGCGGGCTCCTTCGCCCCGGCGCCGTCAACGGCCGCAAGGCGGGCGGCCCATGCGCAATCAGCGCGGCGGCTCCCAGCCCACCACCTCGATCTCCTCGCCGCAGCGCGCCGCCTCGTAGACCGCGGCGGCCAGGCGCTGCGCCTCGACGCCGGCGTCGATACCGGGCGAGGCGGGCTGCCCCGCCAGCAGCGCCTCGACGAAGGAGAGGTCCTGCAGCAGGTACGGAACGCCGTACCAGTGGCGGAAGCGGTGGTCCGATCGACCGCAGAGGCGCTCGAAACGCTGCAGCACCTCGTCCGCTGCGATGCGTCCCTCCTCGCCGTCGCCCACCTGCAGGAGAACGTCGCCGATCGAGTCGTAGTCGCTGGCAACGAACCCCTTGTCGCAAAAGACCTCCAGGCGCCGATTCGAGGCTCGCTGCACCATGTCGTGCCACACGTTGACGAGCTGCGCCCGCAGACCCGAGGCGAACTCCAGCTCGACCGCCATGTAGTCTTCCAGGCCGGGATGACCGGCGCGGTTCTGCTGCCAGGCGCGCAACCGGGCCACCGGCCCGAAGAGCGTCGTCAGCAGGTCGAGGTCGTGCACCCCGTGCTCGATGAGCGTGCCACCCGCCGTGAGCGCCGGGTCTTTGCGCCAACTGGTGTTGTGGGCGCCGCGAATGGGGAAACACTGGTCGTCGCGAAACACCACCGCGACCGGCGCCCCCATTTCCGGCTGCGCCAGCTGCGCCTGCATCACCCGATAGACAGCCGAGAATCGCAGCACCAAGCCGATCTGCGCCGTCACGCCGACGCGGCGCACCGCATCGGCCATGCCCACGGCCTCCGCGTACGACATCGCCAGCGGCTTCTCGCAAAAGACGTGCAACCGCCGCTGCGCCGCCTGGTGCACGAGCTCGGCATGGAACCTCGTCGGCGTGCAGATGAAGACGGTGTTGACGTCGGCGCGCAGGAGATCGGCCGCGGCCGCAAACGCGTGCTCGTAGCCGAAGCGTCGCTGCGCCCGCGCGCGCGCTTCGCCGAGCGGGTCCGCCACCGCCACCAGCTCGACCTTGCCGTCGAGGCCGTCGGCAATCTCCCGCAGCATGATCGAGTGCGCCGTGCCGATGAGCCCGGCGCCGATGAGGCCGATGCGAACCTGATCCATGAGGGCGTTCCCGTAACACGACAGACGCGCACGAGCCAGAGCACCAGCCAGAGCACCAGCCCTTGACGGCCGCCGCGCAGATGCCGTAGGGGACATCATCCCCGATTCGGCCGAAGCCTTCGAGGAGCGCTACAGGGTGAAAAGATTCCACGGCCTACGGCAAGTCCCATCTGGTCTTCTACTGCTCTTCGCCCTGTTCGCGATCCCCGGCTGCGGTAGCAGCTCCGGCGGGGGCGCGGCGTCCACCGCGACGCCGACCGCGGATCCAACCGCGGTGACGGAAGGTTCACCGACCCCGTCTCCACCGTCACCGACGGCCACCCGCTCGGTCACCGCGCCCAACCCCACCCTGACGCCAACCGCCACCGCGACGGCATCGCCTACCGTGTCGCTCCCCGCACCGTCGAGCACGGCAACAGCGACCGCGACACAACCGAGCGCCACCCC
>CAZYMF010000138.1:7452-13130 GCA_964648215.1 uncultured Binatia bacterium (SeqCode)
CGAGCGCCACCCCCTCGGCGACCGCGACCGGCACGCCGACCGCCACCGCCAGCCCGACCACCGAGCCGACGGCGACAGTGCTGCCGCACAGCACCAGTCCCGATACGCCCGAGATCATCTCGCCCACGCCCGAAGGTGTCGACACCATCGCCGCCAGCGACGTCCACATGGAGGCCAGCGCCTTCCACGACGCCGACGGTGATGGCCCGCTCTCGTCCGACTGGGAGATCTGGGACGTGCTGCTCGATGTGCGCGTCTGGCACGGCACCGGCCAGGGGCTGGAGCTGAGCCACGTCCACCTGAGCAACGGCCGCATGGAGGGTCCGCGCGCCGGCCAGTCCACGCTCGACTTCGACAGGGCCTACGAGCTGCACGCCCGCTATCGTGACGACAGCGGGGATGCGGCCACCGAATGGTCCGATTGGTCCGCGTGGCGCCACTTCCGCACGGCACCGTTCGGGATTCCGCCGCTGCAGACCCGCGACGTCCTCGCTGCTCCGGCGCCGCGGTGGACCGACGAGGACGGCGTCGACCTGATGCGCCCCGCGACGCTCTCGCTCACCGTGCTGCGCGCGCCGGTGGAGGTAATCGACGATTCCTTCCAGCCGCTGCTCTCGTGGAGCGGCGACGCCGCGCCTGCGGACAACCCCGGCCCGCTGGCCGCCGTCGGCGCGGTCGAGATCAGAATCGAGAACGACGGCGGCGCCCTCACCCTGCCCGAGAGCCGCCTGTCGCTGAGCATCGCCGACCCCAACAACAGCGACTCGCCGCGCGAGGTGGTGATCTATTTGCCCGCCTTGAACATCGGGGCCGGAGCCACGGTGCAGCTCTGGGTCGGTCGCAACGGGGCCACGTTCACCGCCCTGGCGAGCGAAACCGCGGCGGTGTTCACGCGTCCGGCACGCGAGACCGAGACCCCGTGGCAGCTGCCCCCAGGATACGTCGCCGAGGAGGTCCTCGACGGCCTCAGCTTCCCCACCCAGATCATCTTCCTTCCAGAGCCTCCGGGCGATCCCGACGCGCCGCTCTACTACGTGATGGAGCTACAGGGCCGCATCTGGGTGGTGAACGGACGCGGCGAGAAATCCGTCTACGCTGAAGGCCTGGTCGACTTCGACAGCCCGCCGCCTTCCAGCAATGCCGGGCAGGCGGGTCTGGGCGGCATGGCAATCCAGCCCGGCACCGGCGACCTCTTCGTGACCCGCACGTACCGCGCCCCGGCGCCGCCGGTCACCTGGACATCGACGAGCAGCCCGGTGGGGTGGCACCTGTTCCTGCCCAGCACCGCGGCGTGGACCAGCGGATCGCGCGAGGACAAGGTGGTTCGCTACCGCGCGCTCTCGCCCGCCGACGAACAGTGGTCTTTCAGCGCGCACGTACAGTTCCCGATGCAGAACGGCAAGGAGCAATGGAACGCCGGCACGGCGTTCGGCCTGGTGGCCTATGCCGACGCCGACAATGCGGTGTTCCTCGATATCCAGAACGCCAACCGGTTGGTGGAAACGGTCTTCGCCGATACGTACAAGCTACAGAAGAGCCAGTCCGGACCGGCCATCAGCGGCTGGCTGCGTATCGCCTACGACCACGGCGCGATGACCTTCTCGATGAAGCAGAGCGCCGGCGATCCGTGGCAGGAGATCCATCGCCTCGACTCGCTGCCCTTCGTACCCACCCGGGTCGGCATCAACGGGAGGAACTTCTTCAATCTGACCGGTGACGCCACCTTCAGTGACATTCAGTCGGACGACAGCCCGATCGATCCGGCGACGTTGCATGACGATACGGTTGCCATCACCAACCAGTGGCTGCACAACCAGATCTTCCGCCTCACCAGCATCGACGGCGGTCGCCAGGGCATCGACCCGACCGTCGTCCTCGACATGCCCAACGATCTCAGCCACGAGAGCCATCAGATCCAGGACGTCGTGTTCTTGGCCGACGGCACGCTGTTGGCAGCCGTCGGCGACGGCTTCTATCCGCTGGCCTCGCGCGACCTCAGCCACTTCACCGGCAAGCTCCTGCGCCTGAATCCCGACGGCAGTGCGCCGGCCGACAACCCATTCTACGACCCCTCCGCGCCGACCGCGGCACGCAGCTACGTCTACGCGTACGGCGTGCGCAACACCTACGGGATGGTGGTACGACACAGCGACGGCCGCGTGTTCTGCAGCGAGAACGGCCCGTCACGCGATCGCATCTACTCCCCCGAAGCGGGATGGGACATGGGCTATGACGGCTCGGACAAGAGCATGCTCACCCACGCGCTGTTCACCTGGTCCCCCGCCTCGGTGCCGGTCGGGATCGACGTGATGCAAACCGACGCCTTCCCCGCCGACTACGACGACTGGCTGTTTCTGGCCACGGCCGGGCAGGACTTCACCACCGGCGCCAGCAAGACCGGCAAGCGCATCCTGACCTACAACGTGGGCGCGGCCGGCGAGCTGCTCGATGGCCCCGAGACGTTCATGGTCTACCAGGGCTCCGCCAAGGCCACCCCGATCGGCATCGCCTTCGGCCCCGACGGTCTCTACTTCACTACCCTCTACAATACCGATCCCACGGCGAGCCCTTACACCAACGCCCGCGTCATCCGCATCCGCTACGTCGGCAACCCCTAGCGAAGGGGGGCGGCCCCCGGCAAGACGGGGGCTTCGCCCCCGCGGACGCGTCATTTTCCGGTAGCGCGAGGGGCCTCCGGCATGTAGCATCGGCTCACAAGGAGTTTGTTGCATGAGAAAGCTGTGGCCGTTGATGCTGCTCGGCGCCGCCTTCTTGCTGTGGAACAGACAGTGCAGCCTGCCGCCAAGCCTCGAAGGCCTGCCGCGGCACGAGCTCGGGTCCACCGATACCACCACGGGCGATCCCGTTCGACAGTGGGAGAACGAGGCCACCGACTCGCAGGAGCGCGAGCAGGCCCTGCCGCCGCCCGGTGGCGTTTCGTCCCGCAGCATGGTCGATGGCGTCCGCCAGGGGCTGCATCAACCCGAGTAGCTGCGCCGGCTGATTCGACGGCGGCCCCGGCTCTTCCCGCGGCTTGCGCCGTCGCGGCTCGTTCGCGGCGGGCGGCGCTTCTTCCGCTCCGGCACGCCGGTCGTGATCGGGGCGGGAGCTGAGCACGCCATTCGACCCGGATCTACCCGGCCGCGCGTTCTCGCCGCGCGGCGCGCACGGCGAGAACGGCGAGCGTGATCGCGGTCAACGGCAACGCGAAGAACAGCATTGCCTCGCTGTAGAGCGGCAAGGCGTGATTTCGTGTGGCCGCCAGGACCAGGTACGCGGTGTAGGCACCGTAGTAGCCGAGGAAGAGCGCTCCTTCCCAGCGGGCGATGACGTGACCGGTGAAGAAGATGGGAAGACAGGCGACGGTAGCGGCGATCATCACCGGAATGTCGAAACGCAGGGCGCTGGTCGGCACCGGGATTCCGTGCGGCGCGACGACGCTCGACAGCCCCAGCACCGAGAGCAGGTTGAAGATGTTGCTGCCGATCACGTTGCCGACGGCGATGTCCCGCTCGCCGCGCAGGCTGGCCATGACCGAGGTGGCCAGCTCCGGCAGAGAAGTGCCCGCGGCGACGATGGTGAGGGCAATGACCAGCTCGCCGACACCGAGGGCCTGGGCGATGGCGATGGCACCCGAGACCAGCCAGCGCGAGCCGAGCAGGAGCAGTCCGAGCCCCGCGGCGATCAACAGCAGCTGCCTGGGCACGTTCGGCGCCCCGACCGTAGGCGCAAAGGCCTCCTCGTACTCCTCGGCGACGGCCCGCGTCTCCCGGCGACTCTGCCGCACCGACCACACCGAGTACGCCACGCCGATGGCGACGAGCAGGACACCGTCGCAGCGCCCCAGCGAGCCGTCGAGGCCGAGCACGAGCAGAAGCGCCGACAGACCGATCAGCAACGGCACGTCCCAGCGTACCAGCTGCTGCGCGACGTGCAGGGGCGCCACCAGCGCCGACGCGCCGAGGATGAGCAGAATGTTGAAAAGGTTGCTGCCGACCACGTTGCCCAGCGCCATCTCGGCTTTGCCGGCGAACGCCGCCTGCACGCTCACCGCCAGCTCGGGGGCGCTGGTGCCGTAGGCGACCACGGTCAGGCCCACGACCAGCGGGGAGATCCCCACGGCGGTGGCCAGGCGCGAGGCGCCACGCACCAGGAGCTCGGCCCCGGCGATGAGCACCACCAGGCCGACAAGGAAAAGGATCTCGCTGAGGACAGACATCGCCCGTTCCCCGTTGACGATAGGACGGACGGCGGGGCGAAGAAAGCGGCTGCGCGCGAGCGGGTGCAGAATTGCGTCCCGGCGTTGTGTCGTGTTCATCCCTGTGCAAGAAACGTCCTTCATCCCACGAAGCGGAGGCGGCCATGGCGATCGAACCCTATCGCATCGACGTTCCCCAAGAAGTGCTCGACGATCTGCGGCAGCGGCTGGCGCACACGCGCTTCCCCGATGAGGTCAACGACGGCGACTGGAGCTACGGCACGGACCTCGCATACCTCAAGGAGCTGATCGAGTACTGGTGCACCCGCTTCGACTGGCGCGCCGCCGAGCGGGCGCTGAACGAGCTGCACCATTTTCGCACCGACGTGGATGGTCTGGGTGTCCACTTCGTTCACGAGCGCGGCGTGGGCCCCAAGCCGATCCCGCTGCTGATCAGCCACGGCTGGCCCGGCTCGATCGTCGAGTTCACCAAGATCATCGGGCCGCTCACCGATCCGGCCCGCTTCGGCGGCGACCCCGCCGATGCCTTCGACGTGATCGCACCTTCCCTACCCGGCTACGGCTTCTCGGCTCACCCCACGTCGCCCGGGATGCACCCCGGCAAGATGGCCGATGTCTTCGCTTCTCTCATGCACCAGCTCGGCTACCAGCGCTTCGGCGCTCAGGGCGGCGACTGGGGCGCGATCATCACCACCTGTCTCGGCAACCAGCACCCGTCGCGGCTGATCGGCATCCATCTCAACATGGTGGTCGCGTTCCCGCCCGACGAGTCGAATCCGGCGGCGGGCCTCTCCGATCACGAGATGATCGGCCTGATGGAGATGCAGCGGTTCATGCAGGAGGAGACGGGATATCAGGGCATCCAAGGCACCAAGCCGCAGACGCTCGGCTACGCCCTCAACGACTCCCCTGCGGGCCTGGCGGCGTGGATCGTGGAGAAGTTTCGCACCTGGACCGATTGCCACGGGAACGTGGAAAGCCGGCTGACGAAGGAGGAGATGCTCACCAACATCACCCTCTACTGGGTGACGCAGACGGCGACCTCCTCGGCGCGCCTGTACTGCGAGGCCCGCCGCGCTGGTATGTTTCCGCCGCGAGGCATTCGGGTCGAGGTCCCGACCGGCTGCGCCATCTTCCCGCGCGAGCTATTTCGGCCGCCGCGGGCATGGGCCGAGAAGATCTACGACGTGCGAAGGTGGACGGAGTACCCGGCGGGCGGTCACTTCGCCGCGTTGGAGGAGCCGGAGGTGCTGGTGGAGGACATTCGCGCCTTCTTCCGCGATCTCCGGAGCTGACGGTTCACCGACGAGCCGCGGGGCCGGCGGCGCGATCGGCCGACGCGGCACGCTTCCTCAGAGTCCTGCGTCGGCGTGAATTTCGGCGGCCGAGAGGGCGCGTTGGTACACCGCCACCTCGTCGAGGCCGCCCGCCAGGAACAGCCCCGCGCCGTTGTACGAGC
>CAZYMF010000139.1:0-1221 GCA_964648215.1 uncultured Binatia bacterium (SeqCode)
GCCGGCGGGCCGCTCCACGAAGCGCGAATGGATGTACACCAGGGTCGCCGTCGCCGTGACCAGAATCGTCATCGGGACCATGGGCGAGACGATCGTCAGCGTGCCTCCGGTCGCCCCGATGTAGCCGACCGACGCCGCCAGGCAGACCCCGAGGGTGATCAGGAAGGCCGCCAGGGTGCGCAGCGAGCGGTACAGCAACAGGTTGAAGACGACGACGAACCCGCCGAAGAGCACGAAATACACCCAGGCCGAGCGCAGGGTGTCGTCGAGGTAGACGTTGACGTACGGTTGCCCCAGCTTGTGCAGGGTCTGCCCCGGTGTCCGGCTCGGTGTGGACTGGTCGATCGCCCGGTCGATGGCGGCGAGCGTGTGCTCGCGCTCCTCGCTCCCCGTCACATCCAGCACCAGCCCGATCGCCAGGAAGCGGTCGCCCACCAGCCCCTGCTTGCGAAAGAGGTCGGTACCCGTCACGAACTGCCGGAACTCGTCGGTCTGCGCCGCCGTGGGATCGAAGCCGGCCTTGGCACGGCGGAACACCGAGAGGGCGGAGTTGGCGGTGACGTGCGGGACCGTACGGAGCGCGCGCTCGATGCGATCGACCCGCGCGATCACCGCCGGCGACAACGGGTCGTCGGCTTCCACCAGGAGGAGCGCAAACTCACCGGCGCCGAATACCTTCTCGAACTCGCGGGTGGCGACGTAGTCCGGGTCGCTGGCGATGATGAGCCGATCGAGGGAATTGTCCTGGCGGACCTGCGCGGCGAAGTACGCGCTCGGGAGCAGCGCCAGCGCGTAGAAGGCGAGGACGTACCACCGCCGCGCGATGATGAACGAGAAGATCCGCGACAACCGTCCCATCTTCATGCGCTCGTTCAGCGGCTCTCGCCGGGAGTGCCAGGCTGGCTCGTTCGAGCTGACCCCGTCCGCTTCTCGTCGTCCGCTTCGCGATCACCGCGCCGCGGCGCCCTCGGCGCGCGATTCTTCGACGAGCCGCTCGATCTCGCCGTCGGAGACCTGCGTCAGATGTGCGGCCGCGTCCTTTACGAGCGGGTGCTCGACCGCGCGCGAGAGCACTTCGTTCTTCGTCGGGCCCTGCTTGCTTCCGAGGAATGGCTTGACGATCAGGTACAGGACGTCGCGCGCGGGCATGTAGCGCAGGAAGCGGCGGAGCAGCCGCAGCGTCTGGAGCGGATAGTGCGTCAGCTTGTAGCGGAACAGCCG
>CAZYMF010000139.1:1321-13113 GCA_964648215.1 uncultured Binatia bacterium (SeqCode)
CGGTTTCGTCGGGCGTGCCGACGACGAAGAACCCGTGCACGATCTCGATGCCCGCCTGCTTGGCGTTGGTCACCGCCGTCTCGACCTCGGCCAGCGTCTGGTCCTTCTTCAACCGATCGAGCACGCGCTGGCTGCCGCTCTCGATGCCGAACATGAGCGTGCGGCAGTGGGCTTTGGCCATGCTCGGGAAGAGGTGCTGGGCGGTGGAATCGACGCGGCCCTCGCATCCCCACTGGATCGTGACGCCGGCATCGTTGATGCCCTTGCAGATCGCCTCGATGCGCTTCGGTTGCAGGAGAAAGTGGTCGTCCACGAAGTAGACCGCCCCGTAGCCCAGCCGCTGGAGCTCGGCGAACTCGTCGACGACGTGCTGCGGGCTGCGCGAGCGCCACTTGCCTTCGTTGAAGATCGGGATGTCGCAGAACACGCACGGCCAGGGGCAGCCGCGCGAGGTCTGCATCGTGGTGAAGCGCTCCATTGAAAGGACCGCGGGCACGTCGAGCGGCATCGACTCGATGAAGTCGAGCGGCAGGCTCTCGCGGTCGGGGAACGGCCACTGGTCGAGGTCCCGGTCCAGTGCCCGGTTGGGGTTGTGGACCAACTTGCCGTCCTTGGCCCAGGTCACCCCGGCCACGCTCTCCGGAGCGTCCAGCCGGTCGATCAGGTCGAGGAGGAGCTGCTCGCCGTCGCCGCGGCAGACGAAGTCGACCTCGGGGCACTGCTGCTTGACCAGTTGCGCGTTCAAGGTGGCGAATACCCCGCCGAACGCCAGCGGCACCGCGGCGTCGGCGGCGCGGATCTGGCGCGCGAGGAGCTTCGCGTAGGGATAGCTCGTCGTGCTCAGAAAGCTGAGTCCGACGAGAGCCGGGCGTTGTCGCCGGATCTCGCCGATGATGACGTCGTCGGGGGTCTCGGGGTTGGCCTGATCGAACATGACGCACTCGTGGCCGGCGCGTTTGAGCACGGCGGAGAGCGACATGATGCCGATGGGCGGGAATCCCATGACGCGAATGTGTCCGTTCGCGGCGCGGGTGGCCGCGGGCAGCGCGTAGAACTGCGGGTCGCGGATGTGAATCAAGAATACGCGCATGGAGGGCTCCTCTCCGCCCCGGCGAGTGACAGCGAGGCTGCCGCCACGCGCGAGCCGCCACGACGAAGCCAGCCGCTCGAACCGCCCACCAGCGGCGCGAGTCTGGACGAGGTTGGGCGTTCGGCGAGGTGGTGTGTCGTCGTCGACATAGGGTCAGAGACTTTATACAAAGGCCCCGGCAATGCCGTAAGCTCGTAGTACTACGCGCGTAGTACTACGTGCAGCGCGGGCGCTACTCGGGGCGCTCTAGCAGCCCGTCGAAGACCCCACCCCGTGCTGCGACACGCTCAGCATGAGCGGAGCCCCGACCTAATTTCAAAGGACTTTTCCCGCTCACCCTGAGCTTGTCGAGGGGTGTCTGCGCGTTTTCCAACGGGTTGCTGGCCCTCACCCGGAGCGAGGGATGAAGTCACTGCTGCGTCCGCAAGGCCGTTCGCCCCGAGGATCCCGCCTTCTCAGGGCGCGGTGACAGGAATGCCGGTCGCCGCTCAGGTGCAACGCGCAGGCGCTCGCGCACGGCGTTGGCGTCGAGATCGAGTACTCCGCAGATGCCTTGGAAGGAGTAGGGCCAGTCGGCCTCGTCGGCGAGGAACCAGCGCTTCGCCTCGTCGCAGAGGCGGTCACCGTGGTTGCCTGCCAGGCACTCGAGCGCGTCCTGAAAGACGGCGATCATGAGCCGCTGCTCGGGCGCTTGCGGGCGCCGCGGCTCGAAGTGTTGCGACGGCAGCACGATATCGATTTGCATCAGACTCATGGGTACTCCAACCAGCCGAAGACTCGGTTCCATCGTCGTGCCCTCCGTGTCGGCGGAGCGACGGCAGGGCCGTACGTCGCGCGCTCTATCTCGTGGCTCTAAGCAGGTGGCTGCCCGGGTTCGGGGACGGGTCCGGCGGGGCCGAGGGTGAAGTAGATCGTGGCGCCGCGCTCGACGGCGGCCTCGGCCCAGACTCGGCCCCCGTGGCGACGCACGATACGCTGCACTGTCGCCAGACCGATGCCGCTCCCGGGGAACTCCGCCTCGCCATGCAACCGCTGGAAGGCGCCGAAGAGCTTCTCCGAACGCGTCATGTCGAAGCCCGCGCCGTCGTCGCGCACGAAGTACACCACGCCCCCTTCGCTCTCGAACGTGCCGAACTCGATCCGCGCGCTGGAATGCTTGCTGGTGTACTTCCAGGAGTTGGTCAGGAGATTGTCCAAGGCGACACGCAGCAGACTTGGATCGCCCTCGGCGACCACCGCGGGCGCGATCACCCACTCCACCCGGCGTGTGGGATCGCTCTCGCGCAGATCGGCGACAATCGCCTCGACCAGCGCGCTGACGTTGACCTTCTGCGGCGCCATCTCCACCAGCGCCACGCGGGATAACCTCAGCAGGTCGGTGATGAGATTGTCCATGCGCCGCGTGGCCGCCTGGATCCGCTCGACGTAGTGGCGGCCCTGGCCGTCGAGCTGAGCAGCATGATCCTCCAGCAGCAGCTTGCCGAACTGCTCCACGTGTCGCAGCGGCGCGCGCAGGTCGTGGGAGACGGAATAGCTGAAGGCTTCGAGCTCTTCGTTGATCATCCCAACCTGCGCCGTTCTCGCGGATACCCGCCGTTCGAGATCCACGTTGAGCGCGGCGATCACGCGTTCCGTCCGCTTGCGCTCGGTGATGTCCCGGACGTTGCATTGGATGACTCGCGTGCCGTTGGCCTGGTAGGCGTTGCTGACGAACTCCACGTCCCTGCGCTGCCCATCGCTGGACTCGAGGGGAAGATGATCGTAGCGGACGTAGCTCTTCGTTTGCAGATCGCGAAACATGTCCCGACTCGCGGCAATGTCGCGGAAGGGCCCCAGCTCCCAGAGCTGCTTCCCCAGCATCTGGTCGCGAGTGTAACCGAGCAGCTCCACCAGGTAGGGGTTGACGTCGATGATGCGGCCCGCCGCGGTCTCCAGAATGAAGATGCCGTCCCTGGCCGTTTCGAACAGCCGCCGGTAGCGCGCTTCGGACGCTTTGAGCGCCGCTTCGGCCTGCCGCCTGGCCCGTCGGACCTTGGTTTCGCGCAGCTCGCGCTCGACCGCCGGCCCCAGCCGCGTCAGCTTGTGCTTGCTGACGACGTCGTGGGCTCCCGCTTTCATGGCGGTTACGGTCACCCCTTCGGCCGCCTGGCCGGAAACGATGATTACGGGCACGTCGCTATCGTGCTTGCGCAGCACATTCAGGGCGGCCGGTGCGCCGAACGCCGGCATCACCCAGTCGCACGTGATCACGTCCCATTGCCGCCGCAACGCCATCTCCAGATCGGGCGCGGTCTGCACCCGGTGCCAGGTGACGTCGTACCCCGTGCGTTCCAGCTCTTGCACGATCAAGAGCGCATCGGCGGGATCGTCTTCGATGAGGAGAACGCGCAGGGGTGTGGGTTCGACGTCGCGGCCTTGTCTGCGCGCCTCCTCTGCGGCGGAGGTGCGAGAGACGGTCAGGACGCCGACTCGCGGAAGTCGTTCCACGTCACTTTTGTACGATACGCGGCCGTCGACCGGTAGACCGAGGAAATACGCGCGTAGAACTACGGGGTTCTCAACGAAGTCGATCGTGGTATCGTTGCCCCTCAACACGCGAAGCGGAACCGATGACGTCCGGGCGACGCACAAAAGTGAGTGCGGCAGAACGAGCGCAGAGTCCTGCGTTGCTTGAGTTCACCCAGATCGACGCCGTGCGACTGCGCGAGCTGCAGCCGTTTGCCGAGCGCCACGTCGTCGAGATCGTCGATGCGCTGTACGACCAACTGTTGAGCTCCGACGCGGCGGGTGCCATTCCCCGCGATGAAGAGACGGTCCGGTGGCTCAAGCAAAGGCACCGCGAATACTTCCTGTCGTTGACGAGCGGAGAGTACGGGCAGACCTCCTGCCACGGGCGCTGGCGGGCCGGTGCCGTCGAGCGGCGGAGCAACCTGCCGCCGCCGTGGGACGTCGGCAGCTACGGCCTGTACATCCGACTCCTGCTGCCACGCCTGATCGCCGAATTCGGCAGTGAGCCGGAGCGGCTCGATGCCTACCTGGCGTCGTTGCTCAAGGTGATGTGTCTGGACATGGGATCGGCGACCGATGCAGGCATCTCCGGCGTATACGTCAACCGGACTCCCGGAGAGCAGCGTCGAGAAACGGTGGAGCAGGCGACCACCGCCCTGGCGGTGCCGGATGCCCGGGCGAGCGCCAGACAGCCCTTGGTGGCCATGCTGGTTCACGACATCCGCAACCCGCTCGCGGGCATTCACATGACCGCGCAGTTGATGCTGCGCCACCACGAGGAGCTTTCGGAGGCGCAGATGTCTCGCGTGCGGCGCATCGAGCGATCCGCGAGCGACGTCTTGCGGATGGTGGGCAACGCTCTCGAAATCAACACGCTCGAAGCCGGCATGTTGGCCGCCGAGCCGGAAGACTTTCCGGTTGGGGATATCATGCGGCAGAGTGTCGAGGACGCGCGCCCGCACATCGACGACGCGGAGGTGTCCGTGCTGATCGACCCGCCGCCGGCGCCGGTGCACGTGTGGGCCGACCGGATGCTGACGCGGCGCATCCTGCAGAACCTGCTCTACAACGCGATTCGCCACAGCCACGCCAGCGAGATCCGGCTCACGGCGGTGTCGCAGGAAGACACCGTGCTCGTGGGCGTCGCCGATCGCGGCGCCGGAGTTCCGGCCGAGTACCACCAGCTCATCTTCGAGCGCTTTCGCCACTTCGACCGGGATGCCTCGGCCCATGCCGACAGCGGACTCGGGCTGTCGTTCTGCAAGCTGGCCGTGGAGCGGATGGGTGGGGTCCTCTGGGTGGACAGCAGCGAGGGCCAGGGGGCGACCTTCTATTTCACCCTGCCGAGATCAGCGATGGAGCGTGTCGAATGACGCCAGCCTACGCTTCGACCCGCTCGGAATGGGCGGAGCCCGGGGGGCTGGACTCGGTTGCCGCCGGGGCGGTCAGGCGCGTGACCGCGGCCCACAGTACCGTCGAGTTGATCGGCTTGGACACGTAGGCGTCCATGCCGGCGGCGAGGCAGCGCTCTGCGTCGCCCTTCATCGCGTGCGCGGTCATCGCGATGATCGGGAGATGACCGCTCCCGTCGCGCTCCAGCGCGCGAATCGCGGCCGTCGCCTCGTAGCCGTCCATCTCGGGCATCTGCACGTCCATCAGCACCACGTCGAAGCCGCCGCCGCGCACGGCGGCGACGGCCTCCCGGCCGTTGCCGACGACGGTGACGCCGTGACCGCGTTTCTCCAGCAGGCGGACCACCAGCTTCTGATTTACGGCGTTGTCTTCGGCGAGCAGGAAGCGCAGCGGCCGCCCGCGTACGTCGGGCGCAACCGCCGGCGGCGGCGCGACCAGCAGGGGCTCGCGGCGCTCGAAGCGGCTCGTGAAGTGAAACGTCGAGCCGCGTCCGGGCTCGCTCTCCACCCAGATGCGCCCGCCCATCAGCTCGACCAGCGTCGTCGAGATCGTCAGCCCCAGTCCCGTCCCCCCGTAGCGTCGCGTCGTCGAGCCGTCGGCCTGCGCGAAGGCGGCGAAGATGGTTTGCTGCCGCTCGGGGGGGATGCCGATCCCGGTGTCGCGGACGGCGAAGTGCAGGGCCGCCGCGTCAGGTCGCGGCGGGCGCGAATCCGACGGAACGGGAGTGGCGCCTTCGGCAGCGAGCGGGGCGCCGACAGCGAGATCGACGTCGACCGCCACTTCGCCGTGCTCGGTGAACTTGACCGCGTTGCCGACGAGATTGACCAGGACCTGGCGCAACCGATTCGGATCACCGACCAACGCGTCGGGGACATCGGGCCGAATCGTGCACCGCAAGGCCAGGCCCTTGTGGCGCGCGCGCACGGCGAGCGCCTTCATGGTGTCGCCGAGCCAGGCGCTCGGGCCTTTGAAAAGGCGCATCACGCCACGGGCCTCGCCGGCGGCGCTGCGCCGAAGCCGTTCCTCTCGGGTATCTTGCCGCCGTCGAGCATGCGTTTTCGCGTCCGGGCGACACCAATGGCCGGCGGCGCCCAGCCAATTAGCATTGCACCGGCCATGCCGATTGAATCGGCGGGTAGGGCGCGCCCGACCCCCAGGCCGGCGCAGTCACTTCTGTGGCGGAAGCCGCGAGAGTGGCCACCCGAATGCCGGCGAATGATGGAATGAGTCCACGAAAGTCCTTCTCCCCCTTGGCGTCTCTGCGTCTTGGCGCGAGAATTATTGTCAGATCAGGGCTAGCATAGGGAGCGCGCCTTTATCCGGACGATCCGCCGCTCGATCGAAACGCGCCGTACGCGGCGGCGGCGATTCAGCGTTCGCCGAGGTAGGAACGGAGCGCTTCCTGCCAGCCCGGCTCACGGATGACGGTGAGCAGGGCGCGGTTCATGGGCTCACGCAGCGGGCTTCCCTGGGGGATGATCAGGCAGTAGTCGTCGTGATCGAAGGTCCCGCGCAGCACCTGGAGGGTGCCGGCCATCCCGGTCCTCACCGCATAGCGCAGGATCGGCGCGTCGTAGACCATCGCGTCCACCTGGTGGCGCGCCACCGCCTGCAGCCCGGCGCCGACGGCGGGGTAGGGTTTGAAGGAAATGTGGTGATCCTTCAAGTACGCTGCCGCCGCGGTCCCCGGAATGGTTGCCACCCATGAGCCGGCGAGATCTTCGGGCCCGTGGATGCGTGAAGCCAAGCGGCTCACCGTCAGCCCGGTGGTGATGGTTGCGGTGACGCCGGCGATCAGGACGATACCGAGCAGCATCCACACCACCGCGATGATGCGTCCGGCAGCCGTGATCGGCGCCTTGTCGCCGTAGCCCACCGTCGTCATCGTCGTGGCGGACCACCACAGCGCGGAGCCGATGCCGTCCGTGGCGCGACCGCCGAAGTGGGGCGCGTTGCGCTTGCGCTCGATGAGCCACATCAGCGTCCCGGCCAGGAGCATCATCACGGCGATGATGATGAGCAGCCGCAAGAGGTCGGCCGACAGCACGTGGCGCAACGCCCCCATCCAGTCGCCGCCCACGTGCCGAGGCACGGCGATCCCGAGCCCGGTGGTGTAGTAGGGCTGCGTGAAGTCGACGACGCGCTCGAGCTCCACCGTGGTGGCAATGGCGTCGACGACGACGTCGAGCGAGCCGTCTCGGATGCCGCGGATCAAGGCGTCGCGTTCGCGTTCCCGCAGCTCGTAGGACACGCCGAGCTGTCCGGCGATCGACCGCCACAGGTCGACGGCGATTCCCGACCACGTGCCGTCGGGGTTCTTCATGGCGAACGGCGGGCGTTCGCGGATGCCGACGACCAGCCGCGTGCTCGCCAGCTCGCGGCCTTCCAGGCCCGGCTGGGCACCCGGCGCCGGCACCGCGAGACATAGCGCGACGACGACGATGCTCCACCAAGCTGCGTGCCCTTGCCGCATCCGTCTTGCCTCAAACGCCCCTTGGCAGACGACTGTCGGGAGGTTGGCCGCGGGGATGGTCGCCCACGGAGGTCACGATACCGGATGGCGCGTCGTTCTTCCCGCGACTCGTCCCAATATGCAAAGAGAAACTCGCGCCAAGACGCAGAGACGCCAAGGGGGAGAAGAGCTTTCGTCGACTCACTTCATCCTTCGCAAGCCCCATCGGCACTGAACATTGTGAATCGTGTGGCATTGATGAAGTTTCCTTGTCTTCCTTGGCGTCTCTGCGTCTTGGCGCGAGAATTATTGTCAGATCAGGGTTGGCCGTTTCCGGGGCTCATTGTCGGATGTTCCACTTTGATCGCAGACGGCGCCCGTATTGCGGCGCGGGTCAGGGCGCGGCGGCCGGTGTGACGAGGCAGTCCCGGCGCACGTGGGCGGTAACGAAGGTCTTGAACTGGTCGTAGGGGCAATCGAGGACGCCGCCGCACGCGGGGATCGCCAGGGGGATGCGCTGGGGAGGCGTGGCAAGCGTGAGAACCGTGCCATTGCGCATCTGGTCCAGCGTTGCGATCACGTAGAAGAGTCTCACGATGGGCTGGCCGCTCTGCTTGACCCTGCGGAGCTCGAAGACGAGCGCTCCGGCCGGGCCCGGGTCGTTCCGTTGAAACCCCTCGGCCTTCCAGGTCACGCCCCCAAGAAAGGCGGCGATGGCGGCGACGTTTTCGTCGTGCGCCACAAACAGCGTGAGCTTGCTCGCCGCGGGCGCGAGCGTGTCCGCGTTCTCCACCCCGGTCAGCGTTTGCTCCATCGTCCCCACGAGCTGCCACATCAGGTTCGTCGAGGCTACCTGCGCGAAGGAGGGGAGGCGGCTGGTCAGGTCGACGAGGCAGGCAAGTACGCCCCCGACGTTCGACGATTTTCGCATGCTCGGTTCCGTTCCGACTATCGGCACACGGTGCCGATAGTTGCGCTCAGTCCCCGCCCGTCTCCGTCTGTGCGGCGGGATACGGCTTGTCGCCCATCGTCCCTTTCCAGAGAATGCGGTTGTAGCGGGCGAAATCGACACGGTCTTCGGCCGTGAAATCCATTCCCCTGGTGACCCGCGCCCAGTACTTCGCGTCGTGCGCCCGCTTGGGCACGTGCAGGCCGGCCGGCTTGGGAGGGAGCGGAAGCCGCGTGTTGTAGAGCAGCGCCGAGGGCGCGGCGGTAAAGCTCCACTTGCTCGGCGTGGTGTCGAAGATGTCGGCCATGGGCCGCGCCAGGGCGTCGTTCAGGTTCAACGGCGGCAGGCCGAGGACCTCTTCGATCGTGCGCACGAAGTCGAGGGTGTTGTACTGCGTGGAGACCACCGCGTGTTGCTTGACGTAGGCGCCCGCCACGAAGGCGATGGTGCGGTGCGAATCGACGTGGTCGGCGCCGTCCTGCGCGTCGTCCTCCACGATGAAGATCAGCGTGTTCTGCGCGTAGATGCTGTTGGCGATCTTCTGCACCAGCAAGCCGACGGCATAGTCGTCATCGGCTTGCATCAGCTCCGGGGTATCCACGAGATCGATCGCGATGTCGAAGTTCCCGGTGTGATCGTGCATGAAGCGAACCAGGCTCAACGAAGGCAGGCCGCCGCCGGCGTAATTGGCGTCGAACTCTCGCTCCCACTCCGTGTAACGGTAATAGTCCGGAAACGAGTTGTCGAAACCGCGGAAGTACGGATCGGTGTACGGGGCGAGGGCAACGTTCGTGGGGTAGGCCACGATCGTGTCGGTCGATGCCGGGTCGTGCGCCAGGGGAATCTGGCAGGTGGGCTGGTTGTAGCAGGTGACGTCCACGAAGAACCCGTAGTTGCGCACCGTGAGATTCGCGCGCAGCGCGGCGTCCCACAGATAGCCGGTATTCACCTCATTGTTCGGCCCATCCGGCGCGCTGGCGTCGGTCTGGCCCGGCAACAGGTCCGGATCGTCCGGTGTCAGGGGATCGCCGAGCTGGCGCTCGGCGACGGTCGGGTAGGCGACGTTCACGCTGCGATTCGACCCCTCGGAATCCAAGCTGAGGGCACGAAATCCGTAGACGATCGGGTATTGGCGTTGGACGATGTCGGGGGCGCGCGCCGAAGTGGTCCACAGCCAGCCGTCGTAGCTGACCTCGGAGGTGGCCATGAAGTTGTCCAGCGTGACGAAGTTGAGCGCCAGCTGATGCTGATTCGGCGTGATCGACTGCCCCCATTGGGTGAAGGCAGGATTGCCGTTGCCGACGGGATGGCCGTCGGCGTCTTGCAGATCGCCCAGGACCTGGTCGTACGTCCGATTTTCCTTGATGATGAAGATGACGTGCTGGACGCCCTCGCGCACGGCCTTCATGACGGTGAGGTCGTCGGCGCTCTCGGTGCTGCTGAAGCGGTCGTTGGTGGCGACTTGCGCCGTCAGCGTCGCCAGCTGCTCCGGGGTGGTGGGGCGCGGGAAGCTCTGCAAGCCGGCCTTGGTCAACTGGGGATTGTACTGATTTGCCGGGAAGCAATCCGGCACGAAGTCCGGCGGCCCGTAGCCATAGCACCATCCGGGATTCGGGCCCGTTGGCGACTTCATGTTGACGACGTATACCCATGAGCCATCGGCGCTGAAGCTCACGGAGGTCGGGTACCAACCGGTCGGAATGAGACCGACCACGTGGTCGCCGCTATCCGCACCGCCGAGCGCCACCACGGCGATGCTGTTCAGGTTGCCATTGGCCACGTAGAGCTCGGTCTCGTCCGGGGAGAGCGTCACGCCGTTGGTGTTCGCGCCCGTATAGGGCCCCAGCGCGGTGGGCAGGAGGAGGGGGGGCGCGATGACCGGGATGGTTTCGACGACCGCGTTTTTCGTGGTGTCGATGACGTCGACCGTATCGGACTGGTCCTCGGCGACGTACAGACGCGTCTGGGCCTTGTTCAGCGTCATCTTGTTCGGCTGGCCCTTGACCGGGATCCGGTCGGTCACCTGCAGCGGCGTCTGGCTCAGATCGACGACGTCGATCTCGCGATCGCGAATGCTCGATACGTACACGGTGTACGGTGTCGCGGCCGATCCGTCGCCCGTCACCGCCACCCAGAAGGGATATTCGCCGCCCGGGGTGCCGGGCAGCTCTGCCAGCAAGAGATTGCTCTTGCCGGGGCGCAGGTCGAGGTTCCCGGGTGCCTGGTTCGGGCCGGGTGTGGTGGGAGGGGAGGTGGCGAGCGTGTTCATCGGCGTCCAGTTGCCGTAGCCTCCGGTGAACAGCGATATCGAGTCGTTGTAATAGTTCGCCACCGCGAGCGTCTGGCCGTCCTGCGAAATCGCCACGCCGGCGGCGCAGGGATACACGAAGACCTGGGCGTTCACCGGCTCCGTGCCGCTGTTGACCACCGGAAGACCAACCCCCGTTTCGTGGCCCAGGGTGAGCGGTGTCGGATCCTCCGCCCACAGTCCGGTGGCGGTGTTCAGAGTAAAGATGCGCACAATGTCTTGGGCGCAGCCGGTCACGTAGAAGTGCGTGGCCGGCCGGCCGGGAACGGATGGATCCCGATAGGGATCGAAGACGATCCCGTTGTAGGTCGTCGGGATCTGCAATACCTGCGTCTGAATCGGCGTGTTCGTCGCAATGTCGTAGACGAAGACGTACTCGTTCGATTCCGCCGGGTCGAAAGTTGTGAGCGAGTTGCTGGCGGCGTTGAAGACGCGGTTGTACCCGCTGGTCAGAATCAGCAGGGTATTGCCATCCGGACTGACCACGCTGGTGACCGCATGCCCGGCCAGCCAGGGCTTGCCGTTTACCATCATTCCGGTGTCCAGCGGTTCGAACTGCGCGCCCTCCGGCGCCAGCGGTGAAATCCATTGGCTCATGTTGGGCAGGAACTGGAGGCCCGCGGCCCCGGCGTTCACCGTGATGGTCAGGGCTGCCGTGGTGCTGCCGACCGCGTTGACGGCAGTTACCGTGTAGCCGGCCGTGGCGGTCGCGGCCGTAGGGGTTCCGGTAATGATACCCGTGCTGGGGCTCAGACTCAGGCCCGCGGGAAGGGGCGGGCTCACGCTGTACGAGGTCACGGCACCGCCGGTGCTGGCCGGGTTGTTCGGCGCGATCGGTACACCCACGGTGTAGACCGCCGTGTCGGTGGTGTAGGCGAGTGAGGAGGGCGGCTGAGCGGAGCCACCACCACCGCCACAGCCGCAGAGGAGAAGGAGTACGGTCAGCGGGAAACCAAGCCATTGGAGGAATCGCATAAACGTATCTCCCTTGCCAGCCCGTTGAAAAACCCCACCCCATGCTTCGAACCGCTCAGCATGAGCGGAGCCCCACCCCGATTTCAAAGGACTTTTC
>CAZYMF010000140.1:0-13102 GCA_964648215.1 uncultured Binatia bacterium (SeqCode)
CACCACCACCAGCGGCCCGGGCATCTGCTTGAAGGCCGAAACGCTCAACCTCGCTGTGTCGGTCGAGCTCCCGCTGGTGATCGCCGACATCCAGCGCGGCGGCCCCAGCACCGGTCTACCCACGAAGACCGAGCAGGCCGATTTGCTGCTGGCGCTCTACGGCCGCAACAGCGACTCGCCCGTACCCGTCCTGTCGGCCTCCACCCCGGCCGATTGTTTCGCCGTCGCCTTCGAATGCGTCCGCATCGCGCTCAAGTACATGACGCCGGTGCTCTTCCTCTCCGATGGCTATCTCGCCAACGGCGCCGAGCCGTGGTTGCTGCCGAAGGCGGCTGATCTACCCGATATCGACGTCCAGTTCCGCACCGACCCCCAGGGATTCTTTCCCTACCTGCGCGACGCGGAAACCCTGTCCCGCCCCTGGGTGATTCCCGGCACCCCCGGCCTCGAACACCGCATTGGCGGCCTGGAGAAGGAATATCTCACCGGCAACGTCAGCTACGCGCCCAACAACCACGAGCAGATGGTGCGCGTCCGCGCGCGGAAGATCGCCGGCATCGCCCGCGAGATCCCAGCCACCGAGGTGCACGGGCCGGCCAGCGGCAAGGTGCTGGTCATCGGCTGGGGCAGCACCTACGGGTCCATCGCCGCCGCCGCCAAGCAGCTTCAGGCAGACGGTCGGGCCGTCTCCCACGTGCATCTGCGCTACCTGAACCCCCTGCCCCCCGACCTGGGCGACATCATCCGGCGCTTCGAGCACGTCGTCATTCCGGAGATGAACATGGGCCAACTGCTCAAGGTCATTCGCGCCGAGTACCTCGTCGACGCCGTCGGGCTCAACAAGATTCAGGGACAGCCATTCAAGGTCTCTGAGATCGTCACACGCATCAATCGCATTCTGGAGGCATGACCATGTCGAGCGCTCCTGCTCCCAAGCTCTCACGCAAAGACTTCGTCAGCGACCAGGACGTTCGCTGGTGCCCGGGCTGCGGCGACTACGCCATTCTGGCGCAGGTGCAAAAGGTGATGCCGGAGCTCGGCGTCCCCCGGGAGAACTTCGTCTTCCTGTCCGGCATCGGTTGTTCGAGCCGGTTTCCGTACTACATGAACACCTACGGCTTCCACACCATCCACGGCCGCGCTCCCGCGATTGCAACCGGGCTGAAAGCCAGTCGCCCCGAGCTGTCGGTCTGGGTCGCCACGGGGGACGGTGACGCCCTCAGCATCGGCGGCAACCACCTCATTCACGCGCTGCGCCGAAACATCGACATCAACATCCTGCTGTTCAACAACCGCATCTACGGCCTGACCAAGGGGCAGTACTCCCCCACGTCCGAGCAGGGAAAGATCACCAAATCGACCCCGCTGGGCTCGGTGGACCGCCCCTTCAATCCGATCTCGGTGGCGCTCGGGGCCGAGGGGACGTTCGTCGCCCGGAGCATCGACGTCGAAGCCAAACATCTGCAAGAGACGGTGCGCCGTGCCTATGAGCACAAGGGCACCGCCTTCATCGAGATCCTGCAGAACTGCAACATCTTCAACGACGGCGCCTTCGCCAATCTCACCGACAAGGAGATCAAGGCGGAAACGCAACTCGTGCTCGTGCACGGCAAGCCGCTGGTCTTCGGCAAGAACGGCGACAAGGGTATCCGCCTCAACGGTCACGCACTGGAGATCGTTCGGCTCGACGGCAAGACCACCACCGAGGCGGATCTCATCGTCCACGACGAAACCGATGCGGTGCTGGCGTTCCTGCTGAGCACGATGCAGCCGCCCGCCTTTCCCACCCCGATCGGTGTCTTTCGCGCCGTTGACCGGCCCACGTACGAGGCGGCCCTGAAGCAGCAGGTCGAGCAAGCCCGTGCCAAGGATGGCCCGGGTGACCTCGACGATCTGTTCAACCGCGGCGACACGTGGGTGGTGAACTGATTCTCCGCGCGTAGCCTGCTGCTTCAGCCTCCGAGCCCCGGAGAGCGGCGGTGCTCCGCTCTCCCCACCCCCTCTTTTCGCCCCGTTTGCCCGCCGCGCATATCATCCGCTGCCCATATTGACAGTGTTTACTGTAACGGTTACGATTGTTTCTGTGAGGAGTGGTCATCCGGCGGAACAGGAGGGCGATCATGTCGACCATCGTCAAGATTCTGCTCCATCCCCTGCTCAACGGCCTCGGCAGTGGCACGGCGGACTGGCCGAGCTTGGCCGCCGTCATCGTCTGGCTCCTGGCCGCCGCCCTGCTCGGCAGCTTGCTCCATAGGTTGCGCGAACCGGATGGGGGCCTGGGGTCCAGTCGGCCCGTTCGGCGATCCGCCCGCGGGCGCGCGAGTACCCGGGGGCGGCTTTCCGGCATCTCCCACGCGGGCGCCGGGGCGCGGTGAAGCCGCCTGGGGAGGTAAGATGACCGTGCTGCCACGGGCTCTTCTCCCCAGGGAATGAGGTGTTCTGTGACTGCCATATCCCCGGAAGACCGCGAGCACGCGCAAGCCTCCGATCCAACCCGCGGCAACCCGCGCTACACGATCGATCAGCTCGCCGCCGCCGCCGGGGTGCCCTCGCGTACCGTCCGGCTCTACCAATCCGAAGGCTTGCTGCCGCCACCGGCACGCAAGGGTCGTGTCGGGCTCTACGACGACGGCCACCTGGAACGCCTCCGGGTCATCGCACAGCTCCAAGATCGCGGCTTGCGACTGCGAGCCATTCGCGATGCCCTGCGCCAGGTCGCCAAAGGCAAGCTGTCGCTCGAGGAGTGGCTCGGAATGGAGGCAGATCTGCGTGCCCCCTGGCGAGAGGAGACATCGCTGGAGCTCAGCGAAGCGGACCTGCAACAACGTCTCGGCGAGCGTCCCCCGGGGTTCCTGGCAGCACTGGTGCGCGCCAGTCTCGTGCAGCGTCAACCTGACCGCTCGCCGCCCGGATACGTCATCCCGAGCCCCGGCCTCCTCGATATTGCCCTGCGGCTGGAGGCCGCCGGCGTCGACATCGAAACCGGCGCACAGGCGCGCGAGCTCATCCGCAAGCGCATCGCGCGCGCCGCCGAGGACGTGGTGCGCTACTTCGCCAACCGCACCGGTGAAGGCTTTGCGCGTTCGGGGTCACCACAGGAGATCAGCGACGCGCTGCAGGCCTTGCGCGTGGTCGGCGCCGAGACCGTCCGCCTCCTGTTCGCCGAGGAGATCGAGACCGCCATCCGCGGTGCCGTGGAGCGGGGCGCGATCCACCCGCGGCGGCGACGCAAGTAGGCGGCTCCCCTCATCTCCGTCATTTCCGTTGCGATCCTGGCCCCCGTTGCGACACGGAAACGAGCAGGCGTCCGCTTCGTCGTGTCCACCTTTCCGTCTGGCGTGATCGGCCAAGCATCTGGTACTTCCGTGTGGCATGCGAAGGCAACCCAACACAAGGAGGGCGGTGATGGCTACGCAGCGAAGCGGAGCGGTCGAGGATCGCGGTCAACTTCACGGGGTCGTCGACGCCGCCGCGGCGGCGCTTCACGGCGGACTGACGACGATCGAAGGCGTCCACCGGGCCATTGCCCGCAAGCCCTTCACGCCGTTGCGCCTGGCACCCGCGGTGCGCGAGGTATCCGAGGTGGTCCGCCTCGTTCACGACGGGGTCACAGGCCTCGTCTATGGCGGCCTTCGTGCCGGCATCAGCGTGGCCGGCGGGGCGGCGCGCGTGGCCGCGACCCTCGCCCGGGGCGTAGAGAAGCAGATCAAGCCCGGCTCCACCGCGGGTCTCGCCGTGGCCGCGCTCAACGGTTTCGCCGGCGATCGCCTGGCGCGCGACGGCAACCCGTTGGCGACGACGATGGGCCTGCGACACGACGGTCGCCCCGTATCGCCCGATCGCGCGTCGCTGGCCGCCGCTTTCACGTCGGCATCGCCGCGGTTGGCCGTTTTCATCCATGGCCTCGCCTGTGACGAGAGCTTGTGGCGCCGGCACGCCGAACGACACTACGCCAACCGCCACACCACCTACGGCACGCGCCTGCAAGCCGATTTCGGCTACACGCCCCTCTATGTGCGCTACAACAGCGGCCTGCACGTCTCCGACAACGGACGCCAGCTGGCCCGGCTTCTCGATCAGATCGCGAGCGAGTGGCCCGTGCCGGTCGACGAGATCCTCCTGGTCGGCCACAGTATGGGCGGCCTCGTCAGTCGCAGCGGCTGCCACTACGGCCACGAGGCAGCCCACGGCTGGGTCCGCTCCGTGCGCCACCTCGTGTACCTCGGGTCGCCGCATCTGGGAGCGCCGCTGGAGAAGGCAGCCAACGTCGCCGCCTGGCTCCTCGGTCTCACCGAGGTCACGCGACCATTCGCCGACCTCGTCAACGGGCGCAGCGTGGGGATCAAGGATCTGCGCTTCGGCTCGCTTCGCGACGAGGATTGGCAACACACCGATCTGGATGCCCTGCTCGCCAATCGCACCGGCGACGTTCCCCTCCTCGAGAGCGCCAACCACTACTTCGTGGCGGCCACGATCACCCGGGACGCGCATCACCCCCTCGGCGTCGCCATCGGTGACATACTGGTACGCGAGCCCAGTGCCGCCGCCCGCGGCCGTCTACACCGCGTCCAATTTCCACTGGGGAATGGGCGACACTTCGGCCCGATGAACCACTTCGACCTCCTCAACCACCCGGACATTTACGAGCAGATGTGCCGCTGGCTCGCGAAGCGCGCCGGCTGATAGCAGACCGCTCTCTTCGCCCCGCCGGGCGAGGAACGACGCCGATCGCTCACCTCACGGACAAGCCGCCGTCGACCGGGAGGCACACACCGGTGATGTAGCGTGCCTCGTCCGAGGCCAGGAACAGCGCCGCGTGGGCGACGTCCCACGCCGAGCCCATTTTCCCCATCGGCACGCTGGCGTTGCGTCGCTCGCGCAGCTCCTGCGTGGAGATCCCGAGCCCGGCCGACAGCCCGACCATCGCCATCGGCGTGTCGATGAGCCCGGGCATGATGCAGTTCACCCGCACCCCGCGGCCGGCGTACTGCGAGGCCACCGCTTCGGTGAACGCATTCACCGCGGCCTTGGAGGCGTGGTAGGCGAGCATCGGGTACGGCGTGTGGCGAATCGCCGCCAGGGAGGAAATGTTGATGATCGCCCCGCGCCCCTGCCGCTCCATGTGCGGCAAGACGTACTTGCAGGCGAGGAACATGCTCGTCACATTGGTGTCCAGCACCCACTGCCACTGCTCGCGTGGCACCTCGACCGGTCCACCGAGACTGCCGACGCCGACGTTGTTGTGCAGCACGTCGACGCGACCGAAGCGCTCGATGCAAGCCGCAACCAAGCGCTCGCAGTCGGCTTCCTGCGTCACGTCCGCGGCCTGGACGGCCGCCGTGCCGCCTTCGGCCTCGATCTCGGCGCGCGTCTGCTCGGCGCGCTCGGCATCGCGGTCGACCAGCAGCACCGAGGCTCCCGCGCGGGCGAAGAGAATCGCCGTCGCGCGGCCGTTGCCCATCGTCTCGCCCGGCGTCGAACCGGCGCCGACGACGATCGCCACGCGATCGGCCAGCCGTCCCTCGACCCGACTCTTCGGGGCATCGTCGTTCATCGCAGCCCTCCCCCAGCTCACCGTTTCGGATTCAACTCCCGATGGCGAAGAGCACGAGCCCCACCAGAACCACGGCGAAGTACGCCGCCACCACGGCTGCACCCGCGTAGTCCTTCGCCATGCGTTGGCCGAACAAGAGACAGAGCAGAGCGAAGCCGGCGGCGCTCACGCCACTGGCGGCAACCCCGAACCCGCCTCGGGTCCAGTCACCCACCACGATTCCGAGTCCGCACAAGATGCCCGCGGTCGCCTCGATGACCGTGAGTGTCCAGAACATCGTCGGCACCAGAGCGGCCAGCGAGCTGTTCTTGAAGTGATCACCGAAGAAAGCCAGATTGCCTTCCCGGTCGAGCAACTTGTCGAGAGCCGACTGCAGGAAAACGACGGCAAAAAACGCCGTCACCAGGAAGCGACCCATCGCCTGCGGTTGTGCCAGTGCGCCCAAGACTCCCTCCCTTCTCGCCGTCGCCCTACGCCAGTCCCAGCTGCGCCAGCTTCTCTCTGGTCGGCCGACCGTCCGCGTCCCAGCCGCGGTGCTCGTAGTAGTCGTCGAGCATTCGGTCCAGCGGCACCGTGTGCCCTTTGGAAGCGCCCTCGGTGAGAGGCTCGTTCAGCATCCGCGGCGGCAAGCTGTCGTCCTTGCGCGTCAGCCCTGCCTGATTGTTGAACAGCCGCTCGAGGTTCCACACGCGATCGCCGACCACCTGGATCTCGTCGGGGCTGATATCGAAACCCGTCGCCTGGCTCACCATACCCGCAAGAGCGTCGGGGCTCATCGCCATGGTCGAGAACAGACAGATTCCGCTCGAGTCGACGAAGGCGGTCGAGTTCTGCAGGATCGACAGCCACATGCCCTTCTCTTCAGGCGTGAACGGATCGAGCTTGACCGGATTTCCGAAATGCTCGAGGGAGACGGCATAGCCGCGCAGGTGACAGGCGCCGCGATTCGAGGTCGCGTAACCCAGACCCATCCCGACCGAGCCCCGCGGGTCGTAGGCGGCAAACGCCTGCTTCTTCGAGCCGATGAACAGCTCCGGGTGGCCGTAGCGCTCGCCCACGCGATAGCCACCCTCGGCCAGAACATCGCCGAAGCCCTTGCGCCGGCCCATGTCCTCGGTAAGCCGGATGAGCGCATCGGCATCGCCGAACTTGAGCGCGAAGCCGACGTCCCGTTCGGGGATGTAGCCCTTCTCGGCCAGCTCCATGGCCGTCGCGATCGCGCAGCCGGCCTCGATCGTGTCCAGCCCCAACTCGTTGCACAGGTAGTTGGCCTTGATGATGGCCGCCAGGTTGTCGACGCCGCAGCTCGTCCCCAGGCCGAAGATGGTCTCGTACTCCGGCCCCTCGCCGTGACCGTCGAGCTTGCCGTGGCCGGTGATCTTGGTGACACGGCCACAGCTGATGGTACAGCTGTGACAACCGCGGTTGCGGGTCATGTAGTCCTGCCTCACCCGCTCGCCGTTGACCTTCGGCGCGCCGGCAAACGTGCCCCGCTGGAAGTTGCAGGTCGGCAGCATCCCCACCTTGTTCATGTAATCCACGGTCCCGGCCGTTCCCAGCATGGTCAGCCCGGCGCCCACCGGCGAGCTCGCCACCTCCTCCACCGCCCGGCGGGCAACCGCTTGGAATTCCCGTGGGTTGACCACGCGCAGCCCTTTGGTGCCGTAGGCCACGACCGCCTTCAGCTTCTTGGCGCCCATGACCGCGCCGACGCCGGAGCGGCCGGCGGCGCGTCCCTTGTCGTTCATCACGCAGGCGACGCGGGAGAGCTTCTCGCCGCCGGGGCCGATCAACGCCACGCGCGCATCCGGGTGGGTCTCCTCGCGTAAGACGTCTTCCGTCTCCGCGACCAGCTTCCCCCACACGTGCTTGGCGTTGCGGATCTGCACGGTGTCGTCGTGGATCCAGAGGTAGACGGGCTCCTTCGCCGCGCCCTCCACCAGCAGAAGATCGTAGCCGCTGTAGCGCAGCGCCGGCCCCCAGTAGCCGCCCGAGTTCGAGCACGCCACGGCACCCGTGAGCGGCGACTTCGTCACGACCATGTAGCGCCCGCCCGTGGGGGCAAACGTTCCGGTGAGCGGGCCGCAGGCGAAGATCAACGGGTTCCCGGGGCCGAGCGCGTCGGCACGCGGGTCCATGTTGTCGATGAGCAGCTTGGTCGCCAGACCGCGGCCGCCGATGAACTGCCGCCACAGGTTCTCGGCGATCGGTTCCTTGCTGATCTTGCCCGTACTGAGGTTGACTCGCAGCAGCGTGCCCGTCATCGATGCTCCTCCTCACCGGACCCGTCCGACCAGGTAGGACGACCCACCTCGAAGATGTCAGCGAAGCGACGATCCCGGCCAGACGGGCTCCACTCCGAGAACCTTAGCCCTGTACCACCCGCTCCCGGCGCCGACAAGGGACTCGCCGCGAAGGGTAGTGTCCTACCGCGGCCGCACCCGACGCCTCGGCGCCGACCCCGTCACGCTCGAGCAGCACCACGCGCAGGCCGGCGCAGGCCAGCTGGCGCGCGCTCGCGCAGCCGATCACTCCGCAGACGACGAGGACCACCGACGTCCCCGCCATGGCCCACTCATACCCGCGTTCAGTCGGCCGGCAAAGCCGTCCGGATGAGGTTGCCGTCGCATCCGGGCCCCGATATTGTACCGCCGCCATGGACGTCCGGCTCGCCAACCACAGCAGCTACCCGCGTGTGGGCTCGAGCACGCACGACCAGCGACTACGGCGGGCGCACGCGGCGCGCGATGCCGGCGAGATCGACGACGCGGCGCTGCTGGTGGTGGAGCACTCCGTGATGGCCGAAGTCGTCGCCGAGCAAGCCGCGGCCGGCGTCGACCTGGTCACCGACGGGCAGATCCGCTGGGCCGATCCGGTCTCCCATCTCATGGGTCCACTCCCCGCGGTCCGCCTCAACGGCTTGCTCCGGTTCTTCGACACCAACTTCTACTACCGGCAGCCGGTGGTCACCGGCCGCGTGACCCGGGGGACCTCCTCCCTGGTCAACGACTTCCGACACGCGCAGAGCGCGACCACGGCCGCGGTCAAGGCCGTGCTCACCGGGCCCTACACGTTGGCGCGCCTGTCCCTGCTCGAGTCGAACGCTTACAAGCGTTACCACGATCTCGCCGCCGACCTCGCGGTGATCATCGCCGACGAGGTGCGGGACTTGGCCGCCGCCGGCGCCCGCCTGATCCAGGTCGACGAGCCGGCAATCTGCGACGGCCCGCCCGAGGACATCCGCCTGCTGCGCCGGCTGTTCGAGCCGATCTACGACGCCCGTGGCGACGCGGAGATTGCCATCGCCACCTACTTCGCCGACGCGGGCCAACTCTATCCTCAGCTCAACTCGATCGCCGCCGACGTGGTCGCCCTCGATCTGACCGGCAGCACGAGCCTGGCCGAGACCATCGCAGCGACCGGTGCCGCCAAAACCCTGGCGCTCGGGCTCGTCGACGGGCGCAACACGAAGATGGAGAACCCGGGCATCGTCGCCGGCGTCCTCGATCGGCTGCTGCAGCGCTACAGCCTCGACGCGGTCTATTTGCAGCCCTCGTGCGGCCTCGAGTTCCTGCCGCGCGAGAGCGCCCGCGAGAAGCTGCGGCTGCTCGGCGCCGTCCGCGATGCCTTTCTCGGACGAGGTGGTGGATGAGCCGAGCGACGCTGCGCCGCCTCGGCATCGCGCTGCCGTTGCTCCCCATCACCTCGGTCGGCAGCCTTCCCAAGCCCCCGGAGCTTGTGGCGGCGCGCGCCCGGTTTGCGCGCGGCGTCCTGTCGCAGCGAGAGCTCGACGAGCTTGCCGCCGAAGCCGTGGTCTTTTGGCTCCGCCGCCAGGAGGAGATCGGACTGGACGTTCTGGTCGACGGCGAGATGTACCGCGGCGACATGGCTGCCTACTTCGCCATCGCTCTCGACGGCATGGGGCTGAGCGGGCTGGTGCGCTCCTACGGCAACCGCTACTACCGCAAGCCGGTCATCACCGGTCCCGTCCGCTGGCAGCAGCCGATCACGGTGGGCTGGTGGCAGTTCGCGCAGCAGCACACCGATCGTCCGGTCAAGGGAATGGTGACCGGACCCTACACGATGATGGATTGGTCGTTCGACGAGTACTACCCCAGCCGGCGCGCCGCCTGCCTGCAGCTTGCCGCCGAGCTGCGCAAAGAGGTCGAGGCGCTGGTCGGCGCGGGCGCGCGCATCGTGCAGATCGACGAGCCGGCGCTCTCGGCGCGCCCCGAGGAGCTGTCTCTCGCGATCGAGGCGACCCGCGTCGTGACCGACGGTCTCGACGCCTACTTCGTGGTTCACGCGTGTTACGGCGCCTTCGACAAAATCTATCCCGGCCTGCTCGATCTCCCCGCCGACAATCTCGACCTGGCGATCTCCCAGAGCGCGGTCGACTGGATCCAGGTCTTCCGTCGCGATCCGTTTGTGAAGGACCTCTCCGTGGGCGTGATCGACGTTCACAACCACGTTGTCGAAAGCCTTCCCGACGTGGAGCAGAGAATTCGGCGCGCCCTCGAGCTTGTCGCCCCGGAGGCGCTGTGGGTGGGGCCGGACTGTGGCTTGAAGACACGGACCGTCGATCAGGCGACGGCGAAGCTGCGAGTGATGGCACAGGCCACTGTTGCCGCTCGCAACCAGCTCGCAGAGAAGTGATCGCGCATGAACCGTGAACAAGTGAGACAACTCTTGGAGCGCCTGAGCGTGCGCGGCAATCAGCTGGTGGTGCACGCCTCGCTTTCCGCCTTCGGCGAGGTGGAAGGCGGTGCGGCAACCGTGTGCCACGCGTTGATCGAGGCGGTGGGCGACGGGACGCTGCTGCTGCCGGCATTCACCTACGTCGAGACGCTCATCGGCCTCCGCCCCGGCCGCACGCTCGCCTACCACCCCGATCTGCCCGTAAGCCGCGAGATCGGCGTCATTGCCGAGACCTTCCGCCGGATTCCGGGCGTGCTGCGCAGCAGCCATCCCACCCACTCCTTCGCCGCCCACGGGCGCAACGCCCGCGACCTGCTCTCGACCCAACGAGACAACAACGTCCTCGGTCCGATGAAGAAGCTCAATATCGCCCAAGGTCAGGTGCTGCTGCTCGGCACCAGCCTGCGCTCCGCCACCGTCATCCATCTGGCCGAGGAGCGTCTGCAGATGCCGTACCTCGAGCGCCGCTCCGCCATACGACTGAATGCCTCGGGCTACGAGGAGCGCGTGGTGCTGGAGAACGTGCCCGGATGCAGCTTCGCCTTCGACCGTCTCGAGGATCGTTTGGATTCGAGCAAGGTCCTGTCCCAACCCCTGGCGAAGGGAACCGCGCGCAAGCTGCCCGTGCGCTACCTGGTCAATCTCGCCACCGAAGCGCTGGAGAACGACCCCGGTGTCTTTGCGTGCGAGCGCCCCGAGTGCACCCGCTGCGCCGCCAAGCGCGAAGCGCTGGCCGGGATGGGCAACGTCGGCGCCTGAAGTCTTTCGCCTTCAACCCCGTAGCGATAAGCTGCCTAGATGCCCGAAGAGCAGGCAGGAAACCTGCGCGGTCTGGTCGTGCTCGCGCTCGAGAGCCGGCGCGCCACGCAGATGGCCGGGCTCATCCGCCGTCATGGTGGCAGCCCACTGGTCGCGCCGTCGCTGCGCGAGGTAGCGATCGAAGAGAACCGCGAGGCCCTGGCGTTCCTCGGCGAGCTCGAAGCCCGCCGCGTCGATGCCGTGATCCTTCTCACCGGTGTCGGTACGCGCACCTTCGTCGCGGCCGTCGCCAACCGCTGCTCCCGAGAACGCGTGGCCGAGCTGCTACGCTCCTGCCGGCTGATCGCGCGCGGCCCGAAACCGGTCGCGGCCCTGCGGGAGCTGGGGCTCCAGGCGACGCTCGTCGCTCCCGAGCCCAACACGTGGCGGGAGCTTCTGGCGGCGCTCGACCGCGAGCTGCCCGTCGCCGGATGGCGTGTGGCGGTGCTGGAGTACGGGCAGGCCAGTCCCGAGCTGCTCGCCGGCCTCCGCGGTCGCGGCGCCGAGGTCATCTCCGTTCCCGTGTATCGCTGGTCGTTGCCCGAAGACACCCAACCGCTGCGACACGCGGTCGCCGAGCTGTGCGCCGGACGCGTCGACGTCGCCCTGTTCACCAGTGCAACACAAGTCGATCATCTCTTCCTGGTCGCGCGCCAGGAAGGCGTGGACGACGAGCAGCTCTGCGCTGCCTTTGCCCCGGTTCTGATCGCCTCGATCGGCCCGGTGTGCAGCGAGGCCATCAAACGCCACGGCCTGCGTCCGGACCTGGAGCCCGACCATCCCAAGATGGGTCATCTCGTCTCCGCGGTGGCACGCCGCGGACGCCAGTTGCTGCGGACCAAGCGCGGTCGCTGAGGAGGTGCGGGGACAGCGCCCGCCTTGCGGGTTACGGAAGGCGCCCACAGGCAGGATGGCCTGTGCCACCGGATTGAGTTTCTTCGTGGTGCGGGCTTCCAAGGCGAGAGCGGCTTGCGCCTCGCGTGCAGGCTGGAACCCTGCAGCACCGGCCTGGGCCCGCCGGGCGTGCCACGACAACGCGACACGGCTTGATTCGACCTCCGTCGTGACGTAGCTACTTCGCGTGCTGACCAATCACCCATTTCTCAAGGCTTGCCGTCGCGAGCCGACGCCCTACACGCCGATCTGGCTGATGCGCCAGGCCGGGCGCTACATGGCGGAGTACCGGGCGGTGCGCGACCGGATGAGCTTCCTCGAGCTCTGTCACGACGCCGACGCTGCGGCCGAGGTGACCGTCACCGCCGTCGAGCGCCTCGGCGTCGATGCGGCGATCATCTTCGCCGACATCCTGTTGATCCTGGAGCCCATGGGCGTGGGCCTCGAGTTCGCCAAGGGCGACGGGCCGCGCATCCACCGGCCGGTGCGCTCGGGCGAGCAGATCGACCGCCTTCCCGAAGTCGAGCCGCAGGAGTCGTTGTCGTTCGTCTTCGATGCCGTCCGCAAGGCCAATACCGAGCTGAAGGTGCCTCTGATCGGCTTTGCCGGCGCCCCGTTCACCATCGCCTCCTACGTCGTCGAGGGCGGCGCGTCGCGCAACTACATCCACACCAAGAAGCTGATGTACGCCGATCCCGGTGCCTGGCACGCGCTGATGGGCAAGCTGACCCGGGCGGTGACCAAGTACATCAACGGCCAAATCGCCGCCGGCGCGCACGCGGCACAGCTCTTCGACAGCTGGGTGGGTTGTCTGTCGCCAGAGGACTATCGCGAGTACGTTCTCCCCCACATGCGCACCCTCATCGCCGGTATCACTCCGGGCGCTCCGGTGATCCACTTCGGCACCGGCACCAGCGGCCTCCTGGAGATCATGCGCGAGGCCGGCGGCGCCGTGCTCGGCGTCGACTGGCGCATTGATCTCGCGACCGCGTGGCAACGCGTCGGGCACGATATCGCCGTGCAGGGCAACCTCGATCCGGTGGCGCTCTTCGCGCCGCCGAGTGAGATCCGCCGCCGCGCCCAGGCCATCCTCGATTCGGTACGCGGCCGCCCCGGACACATCTTCAACCTCGGTCACGGCATTCTCCCCGAAACGCC
>CAZYMF010000141.1:0-12865 GCA_964648215.1 uncultured Binatia bacterium (SeqCode)
GCGACCATAGACCTATCCGCCGAGAACGGCGGCGACGATCGGCGGCAGCACCTCGCCGACCCTGGCGTGCACGACCGCGTCGGCGAGATCGTCGTACGGCGTCTCGCTCATCGTGACGATGACGAGGCTCGCCCCGCCCTGCTTGGCGAGTCCCGCCAGTGACGCCGCCGGGTTGACGACGAGCGAAGAGCCCAGCGCCAGAAAGCAGTCCGACTCGCGCGCCAGAGTCGCGGCCTCCTGCAACACGTCGGCGGGCAGTGACTGACCGAAGGAGACGGTGGCCGGCTTCAGCCAGCCGCCGCACTCTTTGCAAGCAGGAACGTCCTCGCCGGACTCGAGACGTTGCAGCACCGGCTGGATCGGCTCGCGCCGCCCGCAGCGCAGGCAGACGGCCTCGAGATTGGTGCCGTGCAGCTCCAGCACGCGCCGGCTGCCGGCGCGCTGGTGCAGCGCGTCGATGTTCTGGGTGATCACGGCGACGAGACGACCTGCGGCCTCGAGCTCCGCCAGCGCCCGATGCGCCGCATTGGGCTCGGCCGCCAGCATCGCCGGCACCGTGGCCCGCTTGTAGCGCCAGTGCTCGCGACGCGCCTCGTGGCTGGCGAGGAACTCCTGGTACTCGATCGGACGAAAGTGCTCCCACACCCCGCCGGGGCTGCGAAAGTCGGGGATCCCCGACTCGGTGCTGAGCCCGGCGCCCGTGAGGGCCGCGGCCCGGTGCGCCCCGCGGAGAAGCTCGGCGGCCCGGTCTAGATCCTTCATGGGAATGTCCTTCGCAGCCGATCGCGTCACGGTCAACCGGGGCCCCCGCCGGCAACGGTGGACGCGACGGTGACGGCGCAGTAGGTTGCACCGGCATCATCGTTGGAAGGGGCACATCGCCGCCGCGAACGCAGAGGAGGATTCCGATGGCCAATCGCAAGTTTCTCGTCCCTCAAGGCACCGAAATGATGCGCGAGCAGTTCCACTTCTCGCAGGGCGTGCAGGTGGGCAACACCATTTACGTCTCCGGTCAAGGCGGCTGGGACGCCAGCTTCCAGCTCGCCAACAGTGTCGGGGCGCAGGCACGCCAGGCATTCAAAAACATGGAGTCCGTGCTCAAGGAAGCGGGAGCTTCGCTCGACGAGGTCGTCGAGCTCACGTCTTTCCATCTCGACATGAGTCAGATGGACGCCGTGGTGGCGGTGCTGAAGGAGGTCTTCCCGAACCACTGCCCCGCGTGGACCGCGGTCGGCGTGACGCGGCTGGCGATGCCGGCGATGCTGATCGAGATCAAAGCGGTCGCCGTGATCGGGAGCTAGCAGTCGGCCCGGCTTCTACGTCGAGACCATCGAGCCGCTGCCGTTCGTCTTCGTGCCCGTGCCCCGGAAAACCTACGAGGGGCTGGGGATCGCTCAACGAGGAGTCGGTCTGCGCCCTTCCCTGTTCACTTCCGCCCTTCCATCAACCGCCGCTGGCGGCGCCGGTGAGCAACACGGTCTTGCCGGTGAGATTCGTCACGTCCATGCGCCGCTACTTCGCAAGCCAACATCTCCGGGTCAGCTCCGAAGCGGGTCCCCCTTCCAGGGAGCAAGAAAAGTCGCGCGAAAGCTTCTGCACACCAAGAAAGAAGCAATCCCGATTCACACACGCCTCCTGCTCTCCTCTCTGGTCCGGTTCTTGCCAGTGTGTCACCCGCCCGGGGTGCGACTCGGGCCGGAGGGGTGCGATGCTCACCATCACCAGACCAACCCTCATCCTCGCGGTCGCCGGCGCGATGTTCCTAATCGCTCTGCCGCCTCCCGCTCGGTCGACACAGGTCAAACCGATGACCACGCGCGCCGTGCTCGACAGCTCGACGCGGGCGGTGTGGGCGCAGTGCACGGCGGTGGAGTCGAAAGAGGTCGCGCAGTACGGGCGCAACATCTTCACGTTCTCGACCTTCCGCGTCTTGAAGCGCATTCGCGGCGAGATCGGCGATACCTTCACCATCCGACTCCTAGGCGGACGATTGGGGGATACCGCGGTGGAGGTGCCGATGATCCCGACCTTCGTCGCGGGCGAGGAGGTGGTCCTGCTGCTCGGCCCGGACAACGCTGACGGTCATCCGGTGATCTTCATCCAGGGCGTGCTCCGGACAAAGACGGATGCGGCGACCGGGACACGCGTCATCACCACGCCCATCACCGGGATGCAGCTCTACCACGCGGCCGACGGCTCGCCGTATCAGTCCGTGCCGGCCACGGTTCCGGTCGACGACTTCGTCTACAGCGCCGGCCGTTAGGTCGCATCCAGCGGGAGGGGGGATGAACCGGACGGCTCCCAGACAACTATCTTCGCTACTGGCCAGTGTCGTCACGGCCATCTTTCTCACCGCAGCCTGCCCCGCCGAGGGCTATCAGTTCTTCGAGGCGGACAAGGGCGGGTGCAAGTGGACCGCCATCGGGCCCGGCCACGTCGACTTCCTCGTCGACGCATCTTCGACCGCGGCGATCGGCGACGCGCTGTTGACCTCGGCAACGACGGCACGCAACGCCTGGAACGACATCGCCACCGCGCGTGACGTCTTCGGCACCTTCACCAAGTCACCGGCGGACTTCACCGAGGCGAACTTCGGTGTGGCGTGGGGCAAGGGCTTCTCCACCGGACAACCCAACGCCGACGGGCAGCAGGAGGTGGTGCTCGACGAGACGGGTCAGATCATGACGCTATTCGGCCTCAATCCCCTCGAGGTCAACGGCTTCGGTCCGTCCGAGAAGGTCATCGCCGCCGGCAGCTGCACGATCACCGATGCCTTGCTGCTGCTCAACGGCACGCGCAACGACTTCGACCGCGATTCGACCATCGTGCACGAGTTCGGCCACATCCAGGGACTGGCGCACTCGTCGGTCGGCATGCACAACTCGCTCAACAGCGATCCCTTCCGCGACGGCTACGCCAGCCCCGGCGCCGCGCTCGACCCCATCGACATCGCCAGCACGCCGACGATGCATCCGTTTTCGAACGGCACCGGCAGTAACCGCCGCACGCCCGAGCAGGATGATATCGCGGGTCTGTCGGATCTGTACCCCGAGGCGAGCTTTTTCACCGCCTTCGGCGGCATCGCCGGCACGGTGACGCGCTGCTTCGAGAACACCGTGCTGCAGGGAGTGAACGTCCGGGCGATCAGCGTCGCCGACGCGCACTTGCAAGTGAGCCGCTACACCAGCTTCGACGGCAACGGCGAGGGCCGGTTCAACATCAACGGCCTGCCCCCGGGCGACTACCGCGTCGTCGTCGAGGAGATGGGCTTCAACGGCTTCACCGCCGGCCGCATGGCGATCAAGACCAAGACCGACGGCAACTTCGCCACCGAGTACTACGGCCCGACGGAGACCGAGGAGGCCGACTGCACCGAGAGCGTGCCCGACGAGGCGCTCGCCGTCGCCGTCTCGGGCGGGACGACGCGCGTCGGGATCGACGTCAAGGTGGGCGGCGCCGAGCTCGCCTTCGTCGTCGACGACACCGGCAGCATGGAGGACGAGATCAACGCCGTCCGCGACATTCTCAGCTCGTTCGTCGGCGTCCTCGAGGCGCTCTCGCGCCAGTTCCCGACCGTCGCCATCGTGACCTTCAAGGACGGCGTCACCCTGCGCGGCATCAGCAACGATCCCGCTCGGCTGCGCGGGATCATCGATGCCCTCTACGCCGACAGCGGCGACGATTGCCCCGAGTCCGCCAACGCGGCCCTGCTGGCGGCGGGGAAGCTGCTGCGCAACGACGGTGTCGCCATTCTGTTCACCGACGCCGACTCGCGGCCGAACGGGCCGACGGCGGACACCGTATCGAACTACTACCGCTCGAAGAGCCTCAGCCTCTCCGTCCTGCTGTCGGCCACGTGCGAAGAGGAGTTCGACGACGACGCCGGCGCCGCCGCCCAGTGCGCCCGCTGCCGCCAGGTCGACACCCGCTCCGGACGGGCCGCGGAGGCGCTCCCGGACACCGGTGACGAGTACCCGGAGCCGCCGATGCTCGGCTACCAGGACGCCGTCACGACGTTCGCCAAGATCGCCGCCGAGACCGGCGGCGTCTTCCGCACCACCCCCCGCCCGTCTCCGGGCGATCGGCGCACGGCATACGTGAACACGGGCACGAACATCTCGGTGTCGAGCGTGCTCCCCGCCATCGGCCTGCTGACCCCTGCCCGCGCGCCGCAGGGGGCCACCCTCGACGTCGAGATCCGCGGGGCGAACACCAACTGGAACAGCAGCAGCACGCTGACGTTCGTCGGCACGCCGATCGTGGTCAACTCCCGCACCATCCACTCGGCCAGCACCCTCACGGCCAGCATCAGCGTCCCCGCGGGCGCGGCGGCGGGATTCTTCGACGTCAAGGTCGACACCGATCTCGGCGGCGTGCACGAGATCGCGGTCGGCACCGGAGCCTTCCAGGTGACGGTACCCAGCGGCGAGGCCGACGTCGTCTCGGTGATCCCGAGCAGCAGCGCGCCGGGCACCACCGTGCAGCTACACGTGACCGGCCTCGCCACCGACTTCGACAACGACACGGCGCTGCGCTTCGCTCGTCGCCAGACCATAGATCCCAGCATCACCGTGAACGCCATGAACGTCGAGAACGCCGGCTCGCTGCGCGCGACGATCACCGTCGCCAACGACGCCGCGATCGGCCCGCGTGACGTCGTGGTATACACCAACTCGACGACCATCATCGAGGCGCGCGGCTTCCTCGTCGCGCCCCCGGCGGCGGCGATCCCGCGCGTCGTCACGCTGGTACCGAGCCAGGCGATGCAGGGCTCCACCCTGCAGATCCAGATCACCGGCCAGGAGACCCACTTCGTCGACGGCACCAGCTTCGCCGGCTTCAGCGGCACGGGAATCACCGTTCTCTCCACCACCGTGTCGAGTTCCACCACCGCGCTGGCCGAGATCGGCATCGCCGCCGACGCCGCCTTGGGGTTCCGCGACGCGTTCGTCACCACCGGCGACGAATCGGCCGCGCTGCTCGACGGCTTCCAGATCGTCGCCGGCGCCCCGGGTTGCACCGGCGACTGCAACGACAACGGCGCGGTCACCGTCGACGAGCTGGTCACCGGCGTGAACATCGCGCTGGGCGCGGCGCCCCTGGGCGCCTGCTCGCCGATGGATGCCCGACACGATGGGCTGGTCACCGTCGATGAGCTGGGCAGGGCCGTGGATCACGCCCTGAACGGATGTCCGCCGCCAGCGGCCACGCCGACGCCGACGCAGACCACCGCCGGCACGGCCGTGGGCACGGCGACTCCCACGTCCTCGAACCTGCCGACGGTGACGCGCACGTCGACGGCCACTGTCGCGCCGAGCGCGACGCAGACGTCAAACGCCACGGTCGCACCCACGATCACACCGGGTGGAGGCGCGACCGTGCCGCAGTCGGTTGCCGGGGGCGCGGTGGCCGTCGCCAACGGGATGAGCGTGATCCCGGCCGTGATCTCGGCGATCGCCAGCGGCGTTCAGTACGGCAGCGGCGCGGCCCTGATCGCCGAGACCGGCGGGGGCGCGGCCGGTGCCTGTCCGCAGGGCGGCACGGCGACGCGCTCCGGGAGCATCCCGGGCACCATGACGCTGACGCTCTCCAACTGCACGCTGGCAACGGCGGAAGGCCTCCTGGTCCTCAACGGCACCGCAACCCTCAGCGGCATCCTGCCGCCACTGGTCTTCACCGCCAATCTGCAGGCGACCTTCAAGAACGCCTCCGGCACCACCACGTACCGGACCGCCTCCGCCGTCCTCAACGGAACCATCAACCCGCAGCTCGGCGGGAGCTGCTACGTCAGCGGCGTCACCCTCGTCCTCGGCAGCGGGACTCTCGGCTCGCAGTTCACCGGCGACGGGGGAGTGACGGTGACTTTCAGCAACACCAGTGTCGGCGTCTCCGGCATCTCCTACAACGGCGACTGCGTCCCGGTGCAGTACTCTCTGACCTTCAACGGCCCGGCCACCGTCGCCGTCACCGACGGGGCGGGCGCGGCGGCCCAGACCTCGTACGGCGTCAACTTCGCCAGCTTCGTCGTCGCTCAGGATGCGCGCAGCACGCCGACGCAGACGCAGATGAGCGGCAACCTCACCTCCGACTGCTTCGGCGGCACGGTGACACTGTCGACACGTGCGGCGCTGCTGAGCTCCTCCGCCGCTCCGTGCCCCACCGGCGGTGTCCTGCGGGTGACCGCGGCCGTCACTGCCGACGTGCTCTATTCCGCCGGCGGCCAGGTCGGCATCGACACCAACCTCGATGGCAGCAGCGAGCAGACCTTCCCGTCCTGTCTCGATCCCGCCCTGCGTCAATGCGTATCGAGCACGACGCCGACGACGACCCCGAACGCGACCGCCAGCGCCACGGCGACGCGCACGACGACGACGGCTCCGACCCCTGCTCCGACGGCGACGCGAACCGCCACCTCGCCCCTGGTCCCGACCCCGACGCGGACCGCCACGGCGCCGGCGACACCGACGCGCACCGCCACCCCGACGCCGACGAAGACGCCGATGACCCTCGTCTACTGCAGCACGCCCAATCTATCGATCCCCGATGACGACACGATCTTCGGCGCCAGCGACAGTATCACCATCCCGGCCGCGGCTGGCGTCACCATTTCGCGCCTGCGGGTGCAGATCGACATCGACCACACCTGGGTCGGCGACCTGGTCGTCTATCTCGACCACATCGACGAGCTCAGCTACGCGGAGCTGATCGATCAGGTCCGCGACGCGCCGGGGAGCGACCACACCTGCGGCGGCACCAACATCCGCTGCACGCTCGACGACGCCGCGGCGGAGTCGGTGCAGGACCAGTGCTCCGCCGTGCCGCCGGCGGTCAACGGCACCTTTCAGCCGTTCGAGCCACTGGGAATGTTCAACGGCGAGAGCAGCGCCGGCACGTGGACGCTGTCGGTCTACGACGTCTACGCGGGAGACACGGGAACGTTGCTGCGCTGGTGCATCGAGGTGAACTAGGGGGACGGCGGTACTGGCTCACGTTTCCCGCAATGCCAGCTCCGGATGCCGCGCCTGCACCAGGCGCCGGATCCCGTCGCGCCAGTGCACCCGCGTGCGGCCGAGTAGCTCGTGCATGCGCGTGAGATCCACCGTGATGCTGCCGATGGTCTTCTCGGTGTAGAGCAGCTTGGGCTCCAGCCCGGTCAGGTCGCCCATGTACTCGCACCACTCCTCGATGCTCGCCGGCTCGCTGCCGCCCCAGTTGAGGGTGGTGGCCGGCACCGAGGCGATCCGCAGCAGCCCGGGGATGTGCGCGATGTAGTCGTCCTCGTGGAGCGGGTTGAACCGGTTCGGCCGATCCGGATACACCGGGATCGGGCGATCGGCGATCATCCAGTCCAGGTGCAACGCCGGCCAGCCGCCGTTGTCGCCGTAGGGCACGCTCAGCCGCGCGATGGTGGTCGGAATTTCCCACTGCCGGGCACCGAAACGCGCCATCGTCTCCGCCGCGATCTTGCAGATGCTGTAGGTCGGCAGGATGGCGCGATGGTTGTCTCCCAGCGGATCGCTCTCCTTCAGCGGGTGATGGCCGGCGTACTGGTACACACCGGCGGACGAGCACTGCAGCCAGGCCCTGGCCTTGCGGCAGTGATACATGAGCCGCCCCGCGCCTTCCGCATTCGCCGCCAGATCGTACTCGAAGTTGCCGTCCTGGCTCTTCACCACGGCGAAGTTGAGAACGTAGGTGAAGTCGTCGGGAAGCGAGGCGAACGAGTCGCTGGCCAGGTCCGCCGCGACGCACTTCACCCCGAGCGCCTCGACGCGCGCGCGATCCGCCGGGTTGCCGAAGCGGGCAAGCCCGTACACTTCGTTGTGCTTGGCCAACTCGCGGGCGAGCGGGAACGCAACCTGGCTGGCTGGACCCGTGATCAGGAGCTTCTCCCCTTGCAACATCGCACCCCCTCCAGACGCTGACTTCCTCCCACGTTAGCGGCAAGAACCGACGAGCGCCAGGACACAGGCCGACAACAAGATCACGGGAAGGTAGTTGTGGCACTACCGTGGCTCTGCTACTGCTGCCCGCCCGGATCAAGGAGAATCACATGCGGCGATGGCAATTGGCGGCGATGCTGGCCGGCTGGTGTCTGATGGCGGCGGGCAGCGCGCGCGCCGAGATGCCCTATCCGAGCAACCCACTTCCGTGCGGCGACCCCAACCTCGACCAGCCCTGTATCGCGTCGACCGACTTCTCTCACTACCTCTTCCTGCCCACGACCGATCCGTTGACGCTCCCCGACGATTTTGGCAGCGACAACTGGAAGCTCACCAGCCAGAAGACGGGCGATCCGCAAATCGACGGCAGCGCCCAGGAGCTCTTCGGCGTCAAAGGGGCCAGCGTCGACCGCGCCTGGCAGGTGACCACCGGCCGGCCCGACGTCATCATCGCCGTGCTCGACTCCGGCATCCGCTGGGCCGAGCCGCAGCCCGATCTCATCGACAAGTTCTACCTCAACCGCGGCGAGCTGCCGGTGCCCGAAGGGAGCACGAACACCACCGACCCCTACGACCGCAACGGCGACGGGGTTTTCAACATTCGCGACTACCTCGCCGACGGCACCCATCCGCAGGACTCGCGCATCAGCGACCAGAACGGCAACGGGGTGATCGATCCGGAAGACCTCATCTTTCTCTTCTCCGACGGCATCGACGACGACCACAACGGCTACGTCGACGACATCAGCGGCTGGGACTTCTTCGAGGACGACAACGACCCGCTCGACGAGGTCCGCTACGGCCACGGCACGGGCGAGTCGGAGGACTCCTCGGCCGAGGCCAACAACGGCGCCGGCAGCCCGGGCAGCTGCCCCAACTGCATGCTGCTCGAGGTTCGCGTCGGCGACAGCTTCGTCGCCGACGTCAACTCGTTCGCCCAGGGCGTGGTCTTCGCCGTCGACAGCGGCGCCCGCGTCGTCCAGGAAGCCCTCGGCACCCTGAGCCACTCGCACTTCGGGCAGCAGGCCGTCGACTACGCCTACCGCAACGGCGTGGCGGTGATCGCCTCGGCCGCCGACGAGGAGTCGGATCACCACAACTACCCGGCCAACTACAACCACACGGTCGAGGTCAACTCGGTCACCAAGTTCGCCGAGGTCGCCGGCCAGACGCAGACGCCACGCTCCTATCTCTACCTCAGCGGCTGCACCAACTACGGCGGTCACATCGCCGTCTCGGTGCCGTCGTCGAGCTGCTCCTCGGAGGCCACCGGCAAGAGCTCCGGCATGGCCGGCCTGATCGTCTCGGCCGCCCGCAACGGCATCGACCAGGGCAAGCTGACGCCGTACCCGCAAGACGACGGCTCGCCGGCGTCGTTTCCGCTCTCGGCCGACGAGGTGAAGCAGCTCCTCACCACGACCGCGGACGACATCGACTTCGACGCGCGCACCGACGTCAGCCCGGCGCTGCCGCAGAACTACGCCACGACGATCCTGGTGCCCGGGGCGAAGCACAGCGAGCGCTACCACTCGATCGCCGGCTGGGATCAGTTCTTCGGCTACGGCCGCGTCAACGCCGACACCGCGGTGCGGCGGGTCGCCGCCGGGCAGATTCCGCCGGAGGCCGCCATCGAGACCCCCGCCTGGTTCGACATCGTCGATCCCGAGACCACCGCGTCCCTGCCGATCGCGGGCCGGGTCGCCGCCAACCGGGCCGCGTCCTACAGCTACACCCTGGAGGTCGCCCCCGGGATCCAGCCGGCCGAGGGCGATTTCGAGACCGTCGCCAGCGGCAGCGGGCGGACCGCGGCCCTCAACGGGGTTCTCGGCAGCGTCGATCTCGCTGCGTTGCGCGCGCGCATGCCGCACGGGGTCGAAGGGCCGCCGAGCGACAATGCCGGACTTCCCGATCCCGATCGCTTCACCTTCACCGTGCGCGTCCGCGTCACCGACAACCTCGGCAACCGCGGCGAGGACCGCCGCGTGCTGGCGCTGCATCACGACCCCGATCTGCTCCCCGGCTTTCCCGTGCACGTGAACGCGGACGGCGTGTCGTCGCCGGTGACGGCCGACATCGACGGCGACGGCAACGAGGAGATCATCTTCGGTACCGGCAACGGCGACGTGCACGCCATGCGCGCCGACGGCACCGAGGTGCCGGGCTGGCCGGTGCACACCGATGCGCTCGAGCTGCACGCGGAGTCGCGCGGCTATGCCAGCGGCGCGGTGACCAGCCCGGTGCCGGCGGGCATCCTCGGCGCGGTCACGGTCGGGGACCTCGACCGCGACGGTCATCTCGAGGTCGTGGCCACGGACATGCAAGGGAAGCTCTACGCGTGGAACAGCGACGGCTCGCGCCGCGCCGGCTTCCCGGTCTCGACGCTCGCTCAGTACTCGAACACCCGCCGTTCGGAGCGCGACCCGAGCACGCCCGACGGCCGGGTTCCCGACCGCACCAACCGCCACGACGCCGACAACCGGGTCGGCCGCGCTCTCGCCGCCGGTCCGGCGTTGGGCAACCTCGACGGTTCTCCCGACGGCTCGCTGGAGATCATCGCCGGCTCCTTCGATCGGCACCTCTATGCCTGGTACGACGACGGCCGGCCGGTGCCGGGCTGGCCGGTGCTGCTGAAGGATCCCGCCAAGGTGGCCAGCGTCGACCCGGTCACCAACGAGGTGACGCTGACGGCCGACGCCCACGCCGACATCGGCACCAAGATCGTCGTGCCGCCCTCCCTCGGCGATCTCGACGGCGACGGCCGCCTCGATGTCGTGGCGGTGGTGAACGAGGAGTACAACGAGGAGCCGAACGCCGTCTTCACCAACCTGCTGATCAATATCTTCAGCGCCGCCGGCGTGATCAGCCCGGGCAACACCCGCGTCTACGCCGTTTATCCGGACGGCGTCGCCCACGGCGGCTCCGGGCTCAGCCAAGGATGGAACCCGGAAGCGTTCCTGCCGGGCTGGCCGGTGAAGACGGCGCTGCTCACGACCGGGCTGCTGCCGGTGGTGGGCAGCGGCAGCAACGGGCCGCCGGCGCTCGCCGACATCGACGGCGACGGCCGGTCCGAGGTGGCCACCGGCTCGGCAATCGGACCGCTCTATGTCTTCCGCGGCGACGGCCAATCGTTCTTCGGCGAAGCCAGCCCGGATCACGCCGCCACCCTGGCGACCGACGAGCTCGGCGCCGCGAGCAACTCCACCGACGCCCCCACGTTCGGCTCACTCGGCGGCGAAGCGCTCGCCGAGCTCGCCGGCCCCGGCCAGGGTTTCCACCTGCTGGCGCCTTTGGCCGGGCTGGGCAAGCTGCTCGACAACCAGCTGGCCGGGCGCCAGACGCCCGCCGAGAACCAGATCGGCGTCTGGCCGATCTCGTCGGCAGACGGCTCTCCCACCGACGGCGCCTTCAGCCCGGCCTTCCCGCGCGTGGTCAACGACCTGCAGTTCATCACCGCGCCGGCGGTGGCGGACATCGACGGCGACGGGCTGCCCGAGGTGCTCGAAGGCTCGGGGGTGTACGACTTCCACGCCATCGACATCAACGGCACCGAGAGTCCGGGCTGGCCGAAGTTCACCGACGGCTGGATGATCGAGTCCCCGGCGGTGGGCGACCTCGACGGCGACGGCAAGCTCGAGGTGGTGGCGATCACCCGCGAGGGCCTGCTGTTCGCCTGGCACACCAGCGGCGACGAGTGCGGCTTCGTGCCGTGGCGGCGCTGGCACCACGACGAGTGGGGCACCGGCAACTACGCCGCCGACGCCCGGCCGCCGGCCTCGCTGCGAGCCAGCGACGTCACCACGCTGCAGGCAACCTCTGCCACCAGGGCCGAGCTCGATCTGGCGCGGGTGCCCGGCGACGATCTGTTCTGCGGTGCGGCCAGTCGCTACGACATTCGCTTCGCCGCCCAGCCGATCGAGAGCGACGCCGACTTCGCCGCCGCAACGGCAGTCACCAGCTTCGCCGAGACGGCCATCACCGGCTCGCGCGGCCCCGGCCGCCTTCTGTTCGACGACGGCCGCTTCGCCGGCCAACAGCTCTACTTCGCGCTGGTCACCGTCGACGATCAGGGCAATCGCTCGGCGCTCACGCCGCTGGGCAGCGCGGAGTTTCCGCCCGCACCGACGGCGACGCCGACACTCGTCACCCCAACCGCCTCTCCCTCCCCCTCGCCGTCGCCCCCGGCCACCGCCACCCGCTCGGCAACCGCTACGGTCTCGGCGACGCCGACGGCAGCGTCAGACGGCAACGTCGGTTGCCAGGCTAGCGGCAGCGGCGGGGCACTCGGTTGGCTCCTGCTCGTCCCGCTCCTGCTGCTGGCAGGACGCGCCAGAGCAGTGGAGAAAGGGTATTGAGGCGGGACCCTATCCGGGAGGGGCACAGGCTTCCAGCCTGTACCCCTCCCGGGGAACCCTACTTCGCCGGCGGCTTCTGGCCGCGGCGCGGACGGCTGGTCAGCTCCGTCTTGCAAGCTGCCGACAGCTCGCTCTCGTGCTGGCGCAGGCAGTCCATTACCTTACCGCCGCCACGGACGTCCTTGCAGAACTTCGCGATGTCGTCCTTGCAGGCCTTGTGACGCGCCTCGCGGCGAGCCTGGTTCTTCTCACGGCGCTTCGCCGCCCGCTCCGCCATCTTGTCGAAATGGTCCTTGCACGCGGGTGAAAGCTCCGCCTCGTGCTCCGCGAGACACTTGCGGATGCCCCCGCCGCGGGGCTCGACGTCCTTGCAGAACTTCTCCACGTCCGAGGCGCAGACGCCGCCCTTCCGCCCTGCTGCCGCTGGACCCGCCCAGGCTGTCGCCGCCAGCAGGGCGATCGCCGGAACGGCCGTTGCCATTGCTTTCCAAACCTTCATTATATCCTCCACAATCTATGGCCGGTGGCCATGCTTGACGCCTTTGATTCGCGGCCGGCAAGAAAAGTTAA
>CAZYMF010000142.1:0-12740 GCA_964648215.1 uncultured Binatia bacterium (SeqCode)
ACATGGTGTACAACCGCTGCGTCGGCACGCGCTACTGCTCCAACAACTGCCCGTACAAGGTCCGCCGCTTCAACTTCCACCTGTACTCGAACTGGACGACCGAGACGTTCAAGATGCAGCGCAACCCGGACGTCACCGTGCGCAGCCGCGGCGTCATGGAGAAGTGCACCTACTGCGTGCAGCGCATCAACTACGGTCGCATCCAGGCGCAGCTCCAGGATCGCAAGATGCGCGACGGCGAGGTGGTGACCGCCTGCCAGCAGGCGTGTCCGGCGGAGGCGATCGTCTTCGGCGACGTCAACGACCCCGACAGCCGCGTCTCGAAGCTGAAGGCCGCGCCGCGCAACTACGCGTTGCTCGGCGACCTGAACACGCGCCCGCGCACCACGTACCTGGCCGAGCTGCGCAACCCCAACCCGGAGATCACCCCTCTCTGACGCCGAGCGGCGCGAGCTGGAGAACATGAGCGAACCGCACGACCGCCCCCCGCACTCGGAACGCGACCCGCGCCAGCTGCCGCCGGTCATCCAGCCCGGCCACACGTTCGAGTCGGTCACCGAGAAGATCGGCGCGGTGGTTCTCACCCGACCGACGTCGAAGGGCTGGTACCTCGGCTTCGCGATCTCGTTCGCGGGCGTGATGATGCTGCTCATGGCGGTGTCCTACCTGTTCGTCTCCGGCGTCGGCATCTGGGGCATCAACATCCCGATCGGCTGGGCTTTCGCCATCGTGAACTTCGTCTGGTGGATCGGGATCGGGCACGCCGGAACCTTGATCTCCGCCTTCCTGCTGCTCTTCCGCCAGGAGTGGCGCACCTCGATCAACCGCTTCGCCGAGGCGATGACCCTGTTCGCGGTGGCCTGCGCCGGCATGTTCCCCATTCTTCACCTCGGGCGTCCGTGGCTCGCCTACTGGCTGTTCCCGTATCCCAACACCATGGGGGTGTGGCCGCAGTTCCGCAGCCCGCTGATGTGGGACGTCTTCGCCGTCTCCACCTACGCGACGATCTCGCTGGTGTTCTGGTTCGTCGGTCTGATTCCGGACCTCGCCACGCTGCGCGACCGGACCGAGAGCCGCGTCGGCCGTTTCATCTACGGCGCGCTGGCGATGGGCTGGCGCGGCTCGGCGCGCCACTGGCACCGCTACGAGACGGCGTATCTGCTGCTCGCCGGGCTGTCGACGCCGCTGGTGGTCTCCGTGCACACCATCGTCAGCTTCGACTTTGCGATCGGCATCGTTCCGGGGTGGCACGCGACGATCTTCCCGCCGTACTTCGTCGCCGGCGCCGTCTACGCCGGCTTTGCGATGGTGCTCACCCTGGCGATTCCGCTGCGCAAGGCGTTCGGTCTCGAAGACTTCATCACCATGCGTCATCTCGACTACATGGGGCGGGTCATGCTCGCCACCGGGCTCTTCGTCGGCTACGGCTACATGACGGAGATGTTCACGGGGTGGTACAGCGCCAACGCGTTCGACCAGTACACGCTCATCAATCGCCTGACCGGCCCCTACGCCCCGATCTTCTGGTCGTTGATGATCTGCAACATCGTGGCGCCGCAGGCGCTCTGGTTCCAGCGTGTCCGCTCCAGCGTGCCGGGCCTGTTCATCGTCTCCATGTTCGTCAACGTCGGCATGTGGCTCGAGCGTTTCATCATCGTCGTCACCAGCCTCCACCGTGACTTCGTGCCCTCGTCGTGGGGCATGTACCATCCGACCTTCTGGGATTACTCGACGTTCTTCGGCACCATCGGCCTGTTCCTCACGCTGCTGTTCCTGTTCATCCGCTTCCTGCCGATGATCTCGATCTTCGAGATGCGCACCATGGTTCCGGAGGCCGAGGTCAAGGAGGTGGCATGAGCGCGCGGCCGCCCATTCACGGCCTGATGGCCGAGTTCACCGGCCCCAACGAGCTGACCACCGCCGTGCGGCGGGTCCGCGAGGCGGGCTACACCCACGTCGACGCCTACTCGCCGTATCCGATCGAGGCGGTCTCCGAGGAGCTCGAGGGGCACCACTCCCGAGTGCCGTTGATCTGTCTGCTCGGCGGCATCATCGGCGGGATCTTCGGCTTCGGCCTGCAGTACTGGGTGTCGGTGATCGCCTACCCGGTCAACATCGGCGGGCGCCCGTTCAACTCCTGGCCCGCGTATCTGCCGATCACCTTCGAGACCACGGTTCTCTTCGCCGGCCTGTCGGCGGTGATCGGGATGCTGGCGCTCAACGGGCTGCCGATGCCTTATCACCCCGTCTTCAACGTTTCCGGCTTCGCGCGCGCCAGCTCCGACCGCTTCTTCCTGTGCATCGAGGCCACCGACCCGCTCTTCGATCATGACGACACGAACCGTTTTCTCGAGCGGCTGGTGCCGCGCAGCGTATCCGAGGTGGAGCCCTGACATGCTGGGCTGCCGACGAAAGAGCTGGCTGGCTCTGGCGCTGACCGCGGGCATGCTGCTGGCCGTTGCTGGCTGCCGCCAGGACATGCACGATCAGCCGAAGTACAAGGAGTACCGGCCGAGTGCCTTCTTCGAGGATGGCCGTTCGGTGCGGCCGCTGGTGCCCGACACGGTGGCGCGTGGCCATGTGGACGAGGATCCGCTGCTCTACACCGGCAAGATCGGCAAGGACTTCGCCAACGAGTTCCCGTTCCCCGTCACCAAGGAGGTCCTGGCACGGGGGCAGCAACGCTTCAACATCTACTGCACGCCCTGTCACGATCGGGTCGGCACCGGCGATGGGATGATCGTTCGGCGCGGCTATCGCAAGCCGCCCTCGTATCACATCGACCGGCTGCGCAAGCAGCCGGCCGGCTACTTCTTCGACGTGATCACGCACGGGTTCGGCGTGATGCCCAGCTATGCCGCGCAGGTCCCGGTGCGCGACCGCTGGGCCATCGTGGCCTACATCCGCGCCTTGCAGCTGAGCCAACACGCCACCATGGCCGACGTGCCGTCCGGCGAGCAGGCGAAGCTCGCCCAGAGCCATGAGTAACCGAGAGCCTATGACGGAAGCCGTACAGTTGCCCGCCGACCACGTCTTGCACCGCATTCAGCGCGGGGCGCTGGCCGCCGGCGTGGTTGCTCTCGGCCTGTGTGGCGTCGGCGGCTTCCTCAGCCCGACGCAGTTCCTGCAGTCGTATCTGATCGCCTACCTGTTCTGGTTCGGCATCGCCATGGGCTCGCTCGGCATCCTGATGATCCATCACGTCGCCGGCGGCGCCTGGGGCGCCGTGGTGCGGCGCGTGCTGGAGTCGGCCACGCGGACCTTCCCGCTGCTGGCGGTGCTGTTCGTGCCGCTGCTGCTGGGAATGCACGAGCTCTACGTGTGGTCGCGGCCCGAGGTCGTTGCCCACGACGTGGCGTTGCAGCACAAGAGCCTGTACCTGAACGTGCCCTTCTTCCTGGTGCGCACGGCGCTCTACTTCGGCGTCTGGATCACGGTGGCCACTTTTCTGAACCGCTGGTCGATGGAGCAGGACCGCTCCGCCGACCCGCGCGTGACCTTTCGCATGGAGCTGCTCAGCCGCGGCGGCCTGGTCGCCGTCGGGTTGACGATGACGTTTGCGTCCTTCGACTGGATCATGTCGCTGGAGCCGGATTGGTTCTCGACCATCTACGGCGTGCTGACGATCGGCGGGCAGCTGGTGTCGGGAATGGCGTTCACGATCGCGATCGCGGCCTTGCTGATGAACGACGGCCGCGGGCCGCTGGGCAAGGTGATGGCCAGGGAGCAGTTCCACGATCTCGGCAAGCTGCTGCTCGCCTTCATCATGCTGTGGACCTACTTCATGCTGTCGCAGTTCCTGATCATCTGGGCCGGCAACCTGCCCGAAGAGATTCCCTGGTACCTGAACCGGACGCAGGGGGGCTGGCTCATCGTCGCCGTGCTGCTGATCCTGACGTACTTCGTGATGCCGTTCCTGATCCTGCTCTCGCGCGACCTCAAGCGCCGGCCGCGCTCTCTGGCCACCCTCGCCGTCGGCGTGATCGTGGCCGGCATCATCGAGACGTTCTGGATGGTGGCGCCGGCCTTTCACCCGGGCCATCTGACGATCAACTGGATGGATCTCGCCATGCTCGTCGGTGTCGGCGGCATCTGGTTGTCCTTCTTCGTGTGGCAGCTGAAGGGTCGTTCTCTGGTTGCGATACACGACCCGAGCCTGCCGGAGCACGCCTGAGTATGGAGCACAAGGAAGCAGCCCCCCCCGCCGCCCCGCACGGGTCGGAGCACGCCGGCCACGAAACGCGCGACGTCAACTTCCGACCCATCATCGTGTCGGGTATCGGCCTCATCCTGCTGCTGGTGGGGTCGGTGCTGCTGATGCGTCTGGTCTTCGGCTTCCTGGCCGAGCGCGAGGCGCGGTTGAGCCCGCCGGCCAATCCGCTGGCGAAGAGCTTTGGCCGTCAAGTTCCCCCGGAGCCCCGCCTCCAGGCCGATCCGCGCCAGGACCTGCTCGACATGCGCGCCCAGGAGAATGCGACCCTGAGCAGCTACGGCTGGGTGGATCGCAAGAACGGCATCGTTCGCCTGCCGATCGCCCGAGCCATGGAGTTGCTGGCGCAGCGAGGGCTTCCGAGTCGTCCCGGCCCCGCGGCGGCGGCGAAGGAGTAGTTGGATGTCGTTTGCCGATCGTTCCCACCTCGTCACCTCGTGCCGGTTGCGCCGGCCGGGGGGAGCTCTGTTCCCCCGCGGTCTGGTTCTGGCCTGCGCGCTGCTCGCGGCCGGCGCCGGGCCGGCGGCGGCGAGCGTCGGCGCGGCGGGGGTGGGTCTGGGATCGGGCAAGGCCGAGTCGACGGGGCAACCCCCCGCCCTGAAGGGCGTGGGCATCGACCAGCACCTCAACGAGCAGGTGCCGCTCGACCTGCCCTTTCGCGACGACACCGGGCAGAGCGTCAAGCTCGGGGACTACTTCGGCAAGAAGCCCGTGATCCTGGCGCTGGTGTACTACGAGTGCCCGATGCTGTGCACCCTGACCCTGAACGGTCTGGTCGGAGCGCTGAAGGCCGTCAGCTTCGATGCCGGCAAGCAGTTCGAGGTCGTGGTGGTCAGCTTCAACCCCGAGGAGACGCCCAAGCTGGCGGCGGCGAAGAAGGCCAGCTACCTCGGCCGCTACGCCCGCCCGGGCACGGAGCAGGGCTGGCACTTCCTCACCGGCGACGCGACATCGATCCAGCGGCTGACGGACGCCGTCGGCTTCCACTACCGCTATCTCCCCAAGCAGAAGCAGTACGCTCACGCCACCGGTCTCACGCTGCTGACCCCGCAAGGCAAGATATCGCGCTACTTCTTCGGCGTGGACTTTTCGCCCCGTGACCTGCGGCTGGGCCTGGTCGAGGCCTCGAGCAACAAGATCGGCACGCCGGTCGATCAGGTGTTGCTGTACTGTTATCACTACGACCCCGCCACCGGTACCTACGGCGCCGTGGCGATGAACATCGTGCGGCTCGGCGGTGCGGTCACGGTGCTGCTGCTGGGAGCGTTCATGGTGGTGTTCTGGCGCCGCGAACGCGCCGGAACGCCGTACCGACGGGGGTAATCGGGGACATCATGCTTTCGAGTCTGCCATTCGTTCCGCCTGAAGCCTCCAGCATTGCCGGCGACGTCGACGCGCTGTTCTTCTTCCTCGTCGCGGTCAGCGCCTTCTTCGCCGTCTTGATCGGCGTGTTGCTGGTCTACTTCGCGGTCCGTTACCGGCGCCGCTCCAACCAGGATCGCCCGCATCCCATCGAGGGCGCCCTCGGGCTCGAGCTGCTCTGGACCATCATTCCCTTCGGTCTCAGCATGGTCATGTTCTTCTGGAGCGCCAACGTCTACACCCGTATCGAGCGGCCGCCCGACGACGCCATGCAGGTATTCGTCGTCGGCAAGCAGTGGATGTGGAAGGTGCAGCACATGGAAGGGGTGCGCGAGATCAACGCGCTCCATGTCCCCCTCGGTCGCGCCGTCAAGCTGACGATGACCTCGGAAGACGTGATCCATAGCTTCTACGTGCCGGCCTTCCGCATCAAGCAGGACGTCCTGCCCGGGCGCTACACCACCGCCTGGTTCAAGGCGACGAAGATCGGGAAGTATCACCTGTTCTGCGCCGAGTACTGCGGCACGCTGCACTCGGGAATGATCGGCACGGTGACGGTGATGGAGCCGTCCGACTACGAGGCCTGGTTGAGCGGCGGCAAGGGTAGCGGCCAGTCGCTGGCGTCGGCCGGGGAGCAGCTCTTCCAGCAGCTCGGTTGCGTCACCTGCCACCGCAACGACGGTCAGGGACGAGGACCGTCCCTGGTGCAGCTGCCGGGCAAGACGGTGAAGCTCGAGGACGGGCGCACCGTGGTCGCCGACGAGGCGTACCTGCGCGAGTCGATCCTCAACTCGCAGGCCAAGATCGTCGCCGGCTACAAGCCGATCATGCCGACGTTCAAGGGCCTGGTGAGCGAAGAGGGGCTGATGCAGCTGATCGCCTACATCAAAACACTGGGAGGCCCGGAGGGGGCCGCTGCGGCGTCGGCGAGCGCGGCAGCCTCCACGGGAGGGCACTGATTTATGGAAACACACGCGGCCGCGCCCGGCACGAACTATCTCAACGCCGACTACGGCATCCGCTCGTGGTTGCTGACCACCGACCACAAGCGCATCGCCATCCTGTACCTGATCTCGATCTCCGTCTTCTTCGCCCTCGGGGGCATCTTTGCCATGCTGATCCGCCTCGCCCTGCTGACGCCAGGGCCCGACGTGGTTTCGGCCGACACCTACAACAAGCTGTTCACGATGCACGGCATCGTGATGATCTTCTTCTTCCTGATCCCGTCGATCCCGGCCGTGTTCGGCAACTTCCTCATCCCGATCATGATCGGCGCGCGCGACCTCGCCTTCCCGCGCATCAACCTGCTGAGCTGGTACATCTACGTCGTCGGCGGCATCTTCACCATCGTCGCCATGCTCGCGGGCGGCGTCGACACCGGCTGGACCTTCTACACGCCGTTCAGCAGCATGGCGTCGAACTCGCACGTCATGCTGACGGCCATCGGCGTGTTCATCTCCGGCTTCTCGTCGATCCTGACCGGCCTCAACTTCCTGGTCACCATCCACCGTATGCGCGCGCCCGGGCTGACGTGGTTCCGCATGCCGCTGTTCGTGTGGGCGCACTACGCGACCAGCATCGTGCAGCTGCTGGGGACGCCGGTGGTGGCCATCACGATCCTCCTGGTCGGCGCCGAGCGTGCCTTGCACATCGGCATCTTCGACCCCAAGCTGGGCGGCGATCCGCTGCTGTTCCAGCACCTGTTCTGGTTCTACTCGCACCCCGCGGTGTACATCATGATCCTGCCGTCGATGGGCGTGATCAGCGAGCTGATCGCCTGCTACTCGCGCAAGCGCATCTTCGGCTACGGCTTCGTGGCGGCCTCGAGCCTGGCCATCGCCCTGCTGGGATTCCTGGTCTGGGCGCACCACATGTTCGTCACCGGAATCTCGGTGTACTCGGCGCTGATCTTCTCCTTCCTCAGCTTCGCGGTGGCAATCCCGTCGGCGGTCAAGGTCTTCAACTGGACGGCAACCCTGTTCAAGGGCTCGGTCTCGTTCGAGGCCCCGATGCTCTACGCGCTCGGCTTCATCGGCCTGTTCACCGTCGGCGGTCTGACGGGTCTGTTCCTGGCCTCGACCGGGACCGACGTGCACCTGACGGACACCTACTTCGTCGTGGCTCACTTCCACTACATCATGGTCGGCGGCGCCATCATGGGCTACATGGGCGCTCTGCACTTTTGGTGGCCGAAGATGACCGGGCGCAAGTACCCGGAGAACATGGCCCGGGTCGCAGCGGTGGTCCTCTTCGTCGGGTTCAACCTGACCTTCTTCCCGCAGTTTCTCCTCGGCTACCTGGGCATGCCGCGGCGCTACTTCGTCTATCCGCCTGAGTTCCAGGTCCTCAACGTCATGTCGACCGCGGGAGCCTCGATTCTCGGCCTGGGGTACCTCCTGCCCGCCTTCTACCTGCTCTGGTCGCTCCGCTACGGCGCGGTCGCCGGGCGCAACCCCTGGAGAGCCACCGGGCTCGAGTGGGAGACGACGTCGCCGCCGCCGACCTTCAACTTCGACAAGACGCCGGTGGTGACCCAGGAGGCCTACGACTACGAGCACATGGACTACGAGCCCGAGGCACTCCCGCTACAGGAGGTGCAGGTTGTCTGAGCAAGTGGCGGCGGCCCCGCATCAGCATCAATTCGACGACGCCGAGCAGCAGTACGAAGCCTCGGCGCTGGGAATGTGGGCGTTCCTGGCGACCGAGATCATGTTCTTCGGCGGCATGTTCACGGCGTACGCGCTCTATCGCTCGATGTATCCCGAGGCCTTCGGCCACGGCAGCAACCATCTCGATCTGTTCCTGGGCACGGTGAACACCGCCGTGCTGATCGGCAGCAGCTTGACCATGGCGCTGGCCGTTCACGCCTCCGAGGTCGGCCATCGCCGCCAGCTGGTGATCTTCTTGCTCCTGACGATGGCGCTGGGGTCGGTTTTTCTCGGCATCAAGGGGGTCGAGTACTACGCCAAGTTCGTCGATCACCTCGTGCCCGGTCCGAGCTTCCACTGGCCCGGTGCCGACGCGCAGCACGTGCAGCTCTTCTTCTCGCTGTACTTCGTCATGACCGGCCTGCACGCGCTGCACATGATCATCGGTCTCGGGGTGCTGGCCGTGCTCGTCTTCCGCGCCCAGCGCGGCCGCTTCGGACCCGGCTATCACAACCCGGTCGAGATGACCGGGCTGTACTGGCACTTCGTCGACATCATCTGGATCTTTCTGTTCCCGCTGCTCTACCTCGTCGAGCGGCACCACTGAGGCGAAGAGAAGGGTCGAGCCAGAGGCAGGTTATGTCCGAGTACGTCGTCTCCCCGAAGATCTACTTCACCATCTTCTCGTGCTTGCTCGTCCTGACTGCCCTCACCGTGGCGGCGGCGACCGTCGATCTCGGTCGCTTCAACGTCGTCGTCGCCCTCGGCATCGCCGGGGTCAAGGGCTCACTGGTGCTGCTCTATTTCATGCACCTGCGCTACAGCCAGAAGCTCACCTGGCTCGTCGTGGCCGGAGCCTTCGTCTGGCTCTTCATCCTGATCGGCCTGACCATGAGCGACGAGTTGACGCGCCACTGGCTGATGATGGCCGGCCGCTGAGCACCACGCCACCTCCCGGTGACTTGCCGGTCTCGCGTCTCCGGTTTTCCGTTTCCTGATTCTCGTTTCTGCTTCTGATCGCGTGTCGCCGAGAGGGGGCCCGGTGGGGGTACTTGCGCCCTCACCGCCTCGAGGATAGCTTTTGGGATGTTATCTTCGCTCCGCTCGAACAGGAGGTTCCATGGCCAGTGACACCTATCACGAATCGCTAGAGTTGCTGTCGGAAGACACCAAGAACATGCACCGGGGCCTCGTCTCTCTGATCGAGGAGCTGGAGGCGATCGACTGGTACCAGCAGCGGGCCGATGCCTGCTCGGACGCGGCCCTCAAGCAGGTGCTGCTGCACAACCGCAACGAGGAGATCGAGCACGCGACGATGACGCTGGAGTGGATTCGGCGCCACGAGCCGCACTTCGACCTGCAGCTGCGAACCTACCTGTTCACCGACGGGCCGATCACCGAGGTGGAAGAGAAGGCCACGGGCGATGCGGGCGAAGTTGCCGCGGCCGCGCCGGCCGGCGATTCGCTCGGTCTCGGCGGCCTGAAAGCACGGGGATGACATGGACATTCTGAAGCGACAGCAAGCGCCGATCGTGCCCGAGGCATGGTCGGAAATCGACGGCGAAGCCAAGCGCGTCCTGGCCCTCAACCTGGCGGGACGGCAGTTGGTCGACTTCGACGGCCCCCACGGCTGGAGGTACGCGGCGGTCAACATCGGCCGGCTCAACCTTCACAAGAAGCCGCCCCTGGCCGGCGTGCACGTCGGCACCCGCTTGGTGCAGCCGCTGGTCGAGGTGCGGGTTCCGTTCATGCTCGACATCATGGAGATGGACTGTGTCGCCCGCGGCGCGGCGGGGCTGGACCTCGCGCCCGTGGTCGAGGCCTCCGAGCGCATTGCCCACATGGAGGACGAGGCGATCTTCAACGGCTTCAAGGACGGCGGCATCACCGGCCTGATCGAGGCCAGCCCGCACAAGCCTCTGGCCATTCCGGCGGCCGCGATGAAGTACCCGCAGCTGGTCGTCGAGGCGCGCGAGACGCTGCGCGAGGCCGGTATCAACGGGCCGTACGCGCTGGCTCTCGGCACCCGTTGCTACAAGGAGGTGGCCCAGGCGAGCGAGGACGGTTATCCGATCCGCAAGCGCATCGAGCAGCAGATCATCGACGGCCCGCTGGTGTGGGCGCCGTCGGTGCAGGGGGCCGTCCTGCTCTCCCGGCGCGGGGGCGACTTCGTCCTGACGGTCGGTCAGGACCTGTCCATCGGCTACGCGGCGCACGAGCGCGAGAAGGTCGAGCTCTACCTGACCGAGTCGTTCACCTTCCGCGTGCTGGAAGGCGCGGCGGCGATCTACCTGAAGCACTCGGGAAAATCCTAATCGCAAGATTAGCATCCCTTGTCTGAAGGAAACGCTCCCCGGGTTTGGCCGCCTGGGCCGGCACGTTTCGGCTCCTCCCGCGGGTTCGGGCGCGACGGTGTTTTCCGCCGGAGTGCGCCTACCCGTCTGGCCGCAGTGGTTCACTGGTGGTATGAAAGTCGGCGGTGAAGTGGTTGGCCCACTCTGATCCGGGAGGGAGTTGAACGTGTCACTCGTCGTACAGTTTCTGACGTCGTCGGTCGGCCGCAAGGTGCTGATGGGGCTGACGGGGTTGCTGCTGATCGGGTTCCTGATCGTGCACCTGGAAGGCAACCTCCTGGTCTTCGCCAGCGCCGAGGCTTTCAACGAGCACAGCCACGCGCTGATCTCGAACCCGCTCATCTATTTCGCCGAGATCGCGCTGCTGGTCCTGTTCCTCGCGCACTTCGTCAGCGGAATCCTGGTGACGCTGAACAACCGCGCGGCGCGCCCGCAAGGCTACGTCCGCAAGGAGCGCGCCGGCCACAACAGTCACAAGTCCGTCTCGTCGACGACGATGATCTGGACCGGCCTCGTGGTGCTGGTGTTCGTGCCGCTGCACATCTTCACCTTCAAGTTCGGCACCTACTACGCGTCGGCGACGGATCCGCGCATGCGCGACCTCTATCGGTTGGTGATCGAGGAGTTTCAGAAGCCGTGGCTGGTGGCGTGGTACGTCGTCGCCATGGTCGTCATCGGCTTCCACCTCTGGCACGGGTTCGGCAGCGCCTTCGAGTCGTTGGGGATCGCCTATCGCAAGCCGCTGCGGCGATTCGGCCAGGTGCTCGCGGTCGCGTTGGCCGCTGGTTTCCTGATCATCCCTGTCGTCATCTACATAATGGGAGGTAAGCTGTGATCCTCGACGGCAAAGTTCCCTCCGGTCCGTTGGACTCGAAATGGGACCGGCACAAGTTCGCCATGAAGCTGGTAAACCCGGCCAACCGCCGCAAGCACACCGTGATCGTGGTGGGCACGGGCCTGGCGGGGGCCTCGGCGGCCGCGTCGCTGGGTGAGCTGGGCTACAACGTCCTCAGCTTCACGATTCTCGACAGTCCCCGTCGCTCGCACAGCATCGCCGCCCAGGGCGGCATCAACGCGGCGAAGAACTACAAGAACGACGGCGATTCCGTCTTCCGGCTGTTCTACGACACCATCAAGGGCGGCGACTTCCGCTCGCGCGAAGGCAACGTCTACCGGCTGGCGCAGGTGAGCGTCAACATCATCGACCAGTGCGTGGCGCAGGGCGTGCCGTTCGCGCGCGAGTACGGCGGGCTGCTCGACAATCGCTCCTTCGGCGGCGCCCAGGTATCGCGCACGTTCTACGCCCGCGGGCAGACGGGCCAGCAGCTGCTCCTCGGCGCCTACAGCGCGCTGATGCGCCAGGTGAACAGCGGCCAGGTGAAGCTGTTCGAGCGCCGCGAGATGCTCGATCTGGTGGTGATCAACGGCCAGGCCCGCGGCATCGTGGCGCGCAACCTGGTCACCGGCGAGATCGAACGCTACGCCGCCGACGCGGTGCTGCTGTGTACCGGCGGCTACGGCAACGTCTACTTCCTGTCCACCAACGCCGGCAACTCCAACGTCACCGCCGCTTGGCGCTGCGCCAAGCGCGGGGCGTTCTTCGGCAACCCGTCGTACGTGCAGATCCATCCCACCTGCATTCCGGTCACCGGCGACTACCAGGCCAAGCTGACGCTCATGAGCGAGAGCCTGCGCAACGACGGCCGCGTCTGGGTGCCGAAGAAGGCCGGCGACAAGCGCCCGCCGAATCAGATTCCGCCCGACGAGCGCGACTACTACCTCGAGCGCAAGTACCCCAGCTTCGGCAATCTGGTGCCGCGCGACGTCGCCTCGCGCAACGCCAAGGATATTTGCGACTCGGGCTATGGCGTGGGGCCGGGCGGTCAGGGGGTCTACCTCGACTTTGGCGAGGCCATCTCCCGCCTGGGGCAGGACGCCATCCGCGACCGCTACGGCAACCTGTTTCAGATGTACGAGAAGATCACCGCCGAGGACCCCTACGAGGTGCCGATGCGGATTTTCCCCGCGCCGCACTACACCATGGGGGGGCTTTGGGTGGATTACAACCTGATGAGTAACCTGTCCGGGCTGCACGTCATCGGCGAGGCCAACTTCTCAGACCACGGCTCCAACCGGCTGGGCGCCAGCGCGCTGATGCATGGGCTG
>CAZYMF010000143.1:0-12731 GCA_964648215.1 uncultured Binatia bacterium (SeqCode)
GGCGATCGCCATGCTCGCCTGCGCCCGCCTCGGCGCGATCCACTCCGTCGTCTTCGGCGGCTTCGCGCCGCACGAGCTCGCCATCCGCATCGACGATGCGCAGCCCAAGGTGATCGTGTCGGCCTCGTGCGGCATCGAAGGCAAGCGGGTGATCGAGTACAAGCCGCTGCTCGACCAGGCCATCGAGACCGCCACGCACAAGCCGGAGCGCTGCATCATTCTGCAGCGTCCGATGGCGCGGGCTGCGCTGACCGCCGGGCGCGACCTCGACTGGCAGGAGGCGACGGCGGCGGCGAGCCCGGCCGCGTGCGTGCCGGTTGCCGCCACCGACCCGCTGTACATTCTCTACACCTCGGGCACCACCGGCCGGCCCAAGGGAGTCGTGCGCGACAACGGCGGCCACGCCGTCGCGCTGCGCTGGAGCATGTCCAACGTCTACGGCGTCCAGCCGGGCGAGGTGTACTGGGCGGCGTCCGACGTCGGCTGGGTGGTCGGGCACTCGTACATCGTCTACGCGCCGCTGCTGGCCGGTTGCACCACCGTTCTCTACGAAGGCAAGCCGGTCGGAACGCCCGATCCCGGCGCCTTCTGGCGCGTCATTTCCGAGCACGGGGTGGCGGTGCTGTTCACCGCGCCGACGGCGTTCCGCGCCATCAAGAAGGAGGACCCCGACGGCGAGCACTACCGTCGCTACGATCTGTCGAAGTTCCGCACGCTCTTCCTCGCCGGCGAGCGCACCGACCCCGACACCTACCACTGGGCGCGCCACCTGCTCGGAACCCCGGTGATCGATCACTGGTGGCAGACCGAGACCGGCTGGGCCATCGCCGCCAACTGCCTGGGGATCGAGATGCTGCCGGTGAAGCCGGGCTCGCCGACGCGCCCGGTGCCGGGCTACCGGGTCGACATCCTCGCGCCCGACGGCAGCGTGCTGCCGGCCAGTCAGGAAGGGGCGGTGGCGATCAAGCTGCCGTTGCCGCCGGGCTCGCTTCCCACACTGTGGCACGACGACGAGCGCTTCGTCTCGTCGTACCTGTCGCGCTTTCCCGGCTACTATCTCACCGGCGACGGCGGCTATCTCGACGAGGACGGCTACCTGTTCGTCATGGGGCGCATCGACGACGTCATCAACGTCGCCGGCCACCGCCTGTCGACCGGCGCGATGGAGGAGGTGATCGCCACGCACCCCGCCGTCGCCGAGTGTGCGGTGATCGGAGTGGCGGACGAGCTCAAGGGGCAGGTGCCGGAGGGGTTCGTCGTCCTCAAGAGCGGCGCCGACGTCGATCCGGCCGCGCTCGAGGCCGAGCTGGTGAAGATGGTGCGGGAGCAGATCGGGGCGGTGGCTTCGTTCAAGCGCGCGTTCGTGGTCAAGCGCCTCCCGAAGACGCGCTCGGGAAAGATCCTGCGCGCCACCATGCGGGCGATCGCCGACGGTGCCAGCTACCAGGTGCCTTCGACCATCGACGATCCGGCGATCCTGGGCGAGATTCGCAGTGCAAGGAGGCGAATGTAAAATCGGGAACCGCGAACGGGGAATGTCGGACCGGCAATTTCGCGGGCCCGCGGTTCCGCGTTGACCGGTTCCCGGGTTTCCATTCTCTTCGTTCCTGCGGTTGCCGGGTTCGCTCAGAACTCGCGCACGACCTCCCGGATCTCGCGCACGAACCGCTCGGCCGAGAGCGTCGGCGCCTTCGTTGCCAGGTCGGCGCGAAGCTCGGCCTGCGCGCCCGGATCGGAGAGGACCGCGCCGATCTTTGCAACCGCGTCGGTCGCGTCGTCGTACAGCAGGCGGTCGTTGGCGACGATCTCGACCTGGCCGCCGCCGTTGGGGGCGAAAACGACGCACCCGGCACGGGCCATCTCGGCCACGGCCATGCCGAAGTGCTCTTCGGCCATGGCGTGAATGCCGTAGCGGTGTTGCGCCACCAGCCGCGCCAGCTCGTCGCGGGCGAGGTTCTGCTCGAGGGAGACCCAGGCACGGTTCTCGTCGACGAGGCGCATGATCCGCCGCCCGTACGCCCGGTCATCGAAGGTGCCGAGGATGTGAAGGTGTACCGGATATCCGCGAGCCCGAACCTGGACCAGGATCTCGATGACCAGCTCGATGCGCTTTTCCGGAGAGAGGCGACCGATGCAGACGAAGCCGTCCTCCCGGTCGCGCCAGGGCAGAGCCAGGAGATACCCCGGCACCGGCGGCCGCACCGTCCGCGCCTCGATGCCGTGCAGCCGGCGCACCAGGTCGCCGGTCCAGTCCGAGTTGACCAGAGTCAGGTTGCGGCGCATCCGTTCGTTGCAGAAGCCGGTCAGCCGCTGCGCGTAGCGGCGATAGACGGCGACGGCGAACCGGGAGTGGTACCAGTGCAGATCGACGTTCGGCCGGGCCGGAAGGAGGCTGGGGAAGTGTACGTACTGGATGCCACGACCGCCGAGGTCCGATTCGTTGTTGGCGGTCAGGATGACGTCGTACTCCCGGGCAAGATGGCGGCCGAGACGAGAGAGATAGTTGCTCTTGAGAAGAGCGAGCGGCGTCGGCGAGCAGCGAGCTGCCGCGCGGGCGTGACGGGGCGGAACGATGAGCCGGAAATCGGACGAGTGCAGCGACGTTCCGAAGAAACGGTTGACCGCATTCAGATCGGGAGCCCGCCAGCTGAGCAGGGACAATCTGTGATCGCGCTTGAGGGCCTCGAGCATCCAGGCCGCGACGCCATTGCCGCCTCCGGGCGGCCGTATCGAGGATTGGACGAGGAGGACTTTTCTTTTCGTCCGCATCACCGGGTGCTCTGTCGACCGGGGTGGCCGGAGGTTCCTTGGAGACGCTAGCGCCAGACGTAGAGGACGGAGTTCGGCGGAACCTCGCGCACCACGCGATGGTGCGCGAAGCTCGCTTGTCGCAGGAGATCGCGGCAGCGCCGGGTGCCGCACAGCAGATCGTGGAGCTCGAACACCGCCACCCGCACCTTTTGCAGCAGATCGGGGTAGTTTTCCAGCAACGAGAGCTCGGCCCCTTCGATGTCGCACTTGAGCAGGTCGATGGTTGCGCCCTCGGGGACCCACTGCGAGAGGTCGACGTAGGGGACCGCAACGCCGGGTGCGCCGGCCGGCCCCACCGTGGAGCTCGTGCCGCTTCGCTCTCCGCGCCGGAGAACCGCCACGCCGGCACGCTTCCCGACCAGCCCGTGCACCACCGTGCAGCGGTCGGCGAGATGGTTCGCCTCGAGCAGGTTCGAGCGCAGGCGGTTCAGCGTGGCGGGGTCGCCTTCCACCAGGGTGAGATCGAAGCCTAGCTCGTCTGCCCGTCTCCGGCGCAGCAGATCGACGACGCGCAAGCCGAAGAACCCGACGTGGGCGCCGAGGTCGAGCACGCGCAAGGGCCGGTCCGGGTCCGCCAGCTCCATGGCCATCCGGATGGCCTCGTCGTACTCGCCGTCGACGAAGACCGAATTGTACACGATCCACTCGTCGTAGCTGTGCAAGCGGACCAAGACGCCTGACGGCAGCCCCCAGGCAATGTCGAGCCAGTCGAACATCGCCAGCCGGAGGCGAGCCCGAGCCCGGGCGGGTAACAGGCGTCGGAGGCCGCGAAGTAACGCGAGGTACATCGAGCGAGGTCTTCCTCGGAGGCGAGCTGCCCCTGTCACGCGGGGACCGCGGCCGTCTCCCGTCCCATGCGCACGTCGGGCGCGCCCAGACGGGCAGCGTCGGCGGTGCGGTCGTCGGGTTGCTCCTGCGACTCGCGCTCGGCGCGCACGCGGGCCTCGTAGTGGTGGAGCTCGCGCGCGCGCGTGGCGTCGTCCCAGCCGAGAACCTCGCCCATCAGTACCGCCACCGTCGGCGCCGCGCCCAGGCCGCGGTCGAAGGTCTCGATCGAGATGCGCGTGCGCCGGGTGAGGACGTCGTCGAGATGCAGCGCGCCCTCGTAGGCGGCGGCGTGGCGGACCTCGGCGCGCAGGTAGCTCTCCGCTGCTTTCAGCGGCGCACCCAGGTCGGGCCTGTCCTTGATCAGCGCCAGGATCTCGGTGATTCGCGACCCGTAGCGCTGCAGCAGGTGCTCCACCTGCCCGAGCTCGAGGCCGGCCTCGTGCGCCAGCGCATCGCGGCGGTTCACGTAGGCGGGATAGCCGTCGGCGCCGAGCAACGGGATGCGGTCGGTGCACGAGGGCGGCACGCGGCGATGATCGAGGCTGCGGACCGCCACGTCGACGGCGTCCTTGGCCATGACCCGATACGTCGTGTACTTGCCGCCGGCGACCGTGATCAGCCCGGCCACGGACTGGGAGACGGCGTGCTCGCGCGAGAGCTTGCTGGTGGCCTCGCTCTCGCCGTGGAGCAGCGGGCGCAGCCCGGCGTAGACGCCCTCGATGTCCGCGTGCGACAGCGGCTGTGCGAGGACGGCATTGACCGTCTCGAGAAGATACTCGATGTCGCGCCGGCTCGCCGCCGGGTGGGCGAGGTCGAGGTTCCAGTCGGTATCGGTGGTGCCGATGATCCAGTGGTGCTTCCACGGGATGACGAACAGCACGCTGGTGGCGGTGCGCAGGATCAGGCCGGAGTCGCCGTGGATGCGATCGCGCGGCACGACCAGGTGGATGCCCTTGGAAGCGCGCACGCGAATGCGGCCGCGCCCGGCCATTTCCTGCACCTGATCCGTCCACACGCCGGTGGCGTTGATTACCTGTCGCGCCCGCACCTCGATGTCGCGCCCGCTCTCGAGGTCGCGGAAGCGCACCCCGGCCACGCCGCTGCCCGAGCGTAGCAGCGCGGTGACGCGGGCGCTGGTGGCGAGAGCGGCGCCGTGCAAGGCCGCGGTGCGCGCCAGCGTCACCGTGTGGCGCGCGTCGTCGACCTGGGCGTCGTAGTACCGGATCGCCCCCACCAGAGCCTCGCGCTTCAGGCCCGGGAACAGCCGCACGGTGGCGCCGAGCGAGAGATGGCGGTGACGGGGCAGGGCACGCCGGCCGGCGAGCAGATCGTAGAGCAGCGTGCCGGCGCCGACGTAGAGCCGCTCCCAGACCCGTTGCTTCAACGGGAACAGGAACGGCACCGGTCGCACCAGATGCGGGCACAGGCGGTCGAGCATGAGCGTCTGCTCGCGCAGCGCCTCGCGCACCAGGCGGAAGTCGAGCTGCTCGAGATAGCGCAGCCCGCCGTGGATCAGCTTGCTCGAGCGGCTGGAGGTGCCGGCGGCCCAGTCGCGCTGCTCGACGAGTGCCACCGACAGGCCCCGGGTGACCGCGTCCAGCGCCGTGCCGGCGCCGGTGACGCCGCCGCCGACGACGACGATGTCGAACGTCTCGCCGGTCATGCGCTCCAATGCCGCCGCGCGTGCCGCCGGACCGAGCTGCGCCAAATCCATCGGGAACCCCACCCTTTCGCTCGCTTCGAACCGTCCGCAGCCACTGTCTTCACGCTTGGCCGGGGCTCGTCAAGAGCGTTTCCTTTCCGACCGGGTTTTGGCCTACAATCCGGGCATCACCTACCGAGGGAGGCGGGTTATGCGAAAAAGCCTGTTCGTACTGATCGTGCTGTTGTTCCTGGCTGCCGTGGCCGGTGCCGAAACGCTGGAGAAGGCGCCGGTCAACCCGGACACCGCCGCGCTCTACGGCGCCGAGCGGGGCTGGTCATTCGCTCTGCAGAACCGGGACATGGATGACGCCATGGGGGTGTTCACCGACGACGTCGTGCTGTTGCCGCCCGGCCAGCCGATGCTCACCGGCAAGGTGGCGGTCCGCGCCTTCTACAAGCAGGCCTTCGCGGACAAGGCGTTCGCCCTCAACCGCCAGCCCACCCGGGTGGAGCTCTCCGACACGATCGCCTACTCGCTCGGCACCTACTACCACGAGCACACCAACAAGCAGGGCAAGGTAGTCAGCGAGCACGGCCAGTACGTCCTGGTCTGGAAGAAGCAGCCGGACAAGAGCTGGAAGGTCGCGGTCGACATCTGGAACGCCAACTCGGGGACGCCGATGCCGGTGAAGAAGAAATAGCCGCCGGCGCCGCGGTCGCCGCGGCGCCGGTCATCCGCCGGAGCTGATGTAGTTCTCCAGCTGCTCGATGATGAACTGCTTCTCCGAGATGACCGCCTTGACGACGTCTCCGATGGAGAGGATCCCGGCCAGGCGCCCGGCGTCCAAGACGGGCAGGTGGCGGCAGCGCTTGTCGGTCATCAACGCCATGCAGTCCTCGATGCTCTGATCGGGACGGACGAAGACGACGCGCGACGTCATCACCTCGCGCACCGGGGTGTCCTTCGAGGTCTTGCCCTTCAAGATCACCTGCCGGGCATAGTCGCGCTCGGAGAAGATGCCGATGGGCTGGTCGCCGTCGAGGACGAGCACCGCGCCGATGTTCTTCTCCGCCATCAGCTTGAGTGTCTCGTACACCGTCGTCTCGGGCGTGACCGAGCTGACCCCGGCGCCCTTCTTGTGCAGCAGATCCCGAACGGTCTTCATCGACCCTCCTTCCTTCGCGACGGGGAGGAGCCCGGACGAGCGCGGCACGAAAGTTTCCGCCGCCGGTCGCTCGACCCCACCGCTTCGCTCAGTTGCCGGACTCCGACCATTCTCCCACCGTCGCGGGCACGGCTCAAGACAAAAGACACCGGCTGGAAGCCCGTGCCACCATAGAGAGGCCAATAGAGAGGCCAATCGGTGGCACGCGCATCCTGCCCGTACGGTGTCTCATGATGTTCACGCCGCCGATTGACGCAACCCAGCCTTCCTCCTATGGTTCGCGGTAATGCTGCTGTCGTCGCTCGCCTTGCTCGTCGCCGCCTTCGTCCTGTACCTCGCGGTGCCGGCGCTGCTGATCTACTGGCACTACCCGTGGCCGGTGTACGCGCTGCTGCTCGCCGCGGTCGGCCTCGCCGTGGGGAGCAAGCGCCGCGGTGCGCTACGCTACGCCACCATCGGCGTCACCGGGCTGCTGACCGGCCTCTTCTTTTTCGAGACGATCTTCGTCTCGCAGCTCCATCGCCAGCGGCTGGCGGTCGCGGTCGGCGATCATTTCCCGGATTTCACCCTGCAGACCTCGACGAAGGAGCCGTTCTCCCCCACCCAGCTCGCGGGCAAGAGCGCCGCATTGTACATCTTCTACCGCGGCGATTGGTGACCCTTCTGCCGCGCTGAGCTCGGGCAGCTCACCGAATACTACCGGAAGGTCGGAGCGAAGAACGTGAAGCTCTTCGCCGTCAGCGTCGATCCGCCCGAGACGTCCGAAGCCCTGCGCCAGCGACTGCACTGCGATTTCACCTTCCTCTCCGATCCGCAGGGCAAGGTTCTCGACCTGCTCCACATCCGCGATCGCGGCGGCCACGGCGGCCACGACATCGCCTACCCGACGCAGGTGCTGGTGGACAAGGACGGCATCGTGCGCTGGACATACGAGTCACAGAACTTTCGGGTGCGGGCGCGGCCCGAGGACGTCTTCGCCGCCATCGCGAAGCTGCCGTCGTAGGTGACCGTCTCGCTTTCCGCTTGTCGATCCTGTATGCGACAGCGGGCGTCACGGGCGCGATCGTGACGCGGCGGAGTGCTACCGATGAGTCTGAAGAGCAAGACGGCGATCGCCGGCCTCGGCATCACGAAGCAGGGGAAGGTGTACGATCACAACCAGGTCGGCTTCGCCATCGAGGCGATCCGCCTGGCGCTCACCGACGCCGGTCTGACCCGGGACGATCTCGACGGGTTGCTGCTCAACCCGGGCCTGAGCTGGACCGACGGCGGCATGGGCTCGTTCCAGCTGCAGCAGGCGATGGGGCTGCGCAACCTGCGCCTGTCGGCGACGATGAACGCCGGCGGCGCCAGCGCGGGAATCATGATCCAGTACGCCGCCGAGGCCATCGCCGCCGGGCTGGCGAGCACGGTGGCGTGCGTGTTCTCGGACGCCACGCTCAAGCCGCCCGCGCCCAAGGGAGAGAAGAAGGGCGGCTCGGCGGCGGCCTACGGTTTTGCCCGTGGCCTCGACGCCGCCTACGGCATGTTCGGCGTCAATGCCATGTACGCGATGGTGGCGCAGCGCCACATGCACCTCTACGGCACCACCAACGATCACCTCGGCGCCATCGCCGTCGCCGAGCGCCAGTGGGCCAACAAGAATCCGCAGGCGCAGTTCCACGATACGCCGATGACCCTGGACGACTACCACCGCTCGCGCTGGGTGGTGGAGCCGTTCCACCTGTTCGACTGCTGCCTGGTCTCCAACGGCGGCCTGGCGGTGATCGTCACCTCCGCCGAGCGCGCGCGCGACCTGAAGAAGCCGCCCGTGTACATCTGGGGCATGGGGCAGGGACATCCCGGGGGCGATCCGTCGGAGACGCTGACCTCGGGTGCCCCGCTCGCCAAGGAGCAGGCCTTCCGCATGGCTGGCGTCACCCTCGACGACGTCGACGTCGTCGAGCTCTACGACTGCTACACGTTCACGGTCCTGGTGTGTCTGGAGGACTACGGGTTCTGCAAGAAAGGCGAGGGCGGCCCGTTCGTCGCCGATGGTCGCCTCGCGCCTGGCGGCTCGCTCCCCGTCAACACCGGGGGCGGCCAGCTGTCGTCGTTCTACATGTGGGGCATGACGCCGATCTCCGAAGGCATCATCCAGATCCGCGGCGACGGCGGCGACCGGCAGGTGCCGCAGGCAAAGGTCGCGCTGGTCAGCGGCAACGGCGGGATTCTGTCCACGCACTCGACGCTGGTGCTGGCGCGGGAGGCCTGAGGATCACCCGTCCTCCGGTGATCGAGAGCAGTCATGACCGACTACAAGAAGCCCATCCCTTCCATCACCCCCGAGATGCGGCCGTTCTTCGCCGCCGCGAAGCGGCACGAGCTGGTGGTGCAACGCTGCAAAGGCTGCGGCACACATCGTTTCCCGGCGCGGGAGATCTGCTCGCAGTGCCTGTCGGAGGAGTCCGAGTGGGTGAAGGTCTCCGGCCGCGGTGAGGTGTTCAGCTTCAACGTGATGCACCAGATCTACCACCCCGGCTTCGCCGACGAGGTGCCCTACGCGGTCATCGTCGTCAAGCTGGCCGAGGGGGCGAAGATGACCTCCAACCTGGTCGGTCTGCAGCCGCACGAGATCAAGATCGGCATGCCGGTGAAGGTGGTCTTCGAGGACGTCGGCGACGAGGTGACGCTGGCGAAGTTCGCCCCGCTGTAGTCGGGACTGGCTCGCGGCGACGATTCTCGCTCACCCCGGGGCGGTGGATGTCGCCGGCGGCGCCTGCGCCGGTGCCGCCACCTCTCGCAGGATGCTCAACACGCGCCAGTTGCACCCCGAGCACCAGATGTCGCCGGCGGCGCGACGGCCGCGGTAGACGTGGTGATAGATCACTCCGTCGCTGTACAGATCGCGCTGGATGAAGTCCAGAATCGACTGCGCTCGCTCCTCGAAGGGTTGCTTGCCGGTGGCCGCCGCCAGGCGATGGAAGGCCAGAGCCGCGTAGCTGTTGGTGGATAGCGAGAGATAGCCGTCGGCGCCGATCTGCGTCGAGCTGGCGGAGTAGGCGCCGCGTTTGTCGTCCCACAGCGGATCGAGGCCGGAGGCGACGGCCTCGGCACGTTCGAGATACGCGGCGTCCCCGGTGACGGTCCGGGTCTGCAGCAGCGCCAGGATCATCATCGCGTTGGGCAGCAGCCACACCTCGTCGCTGCCGGGGCGGGCGCGGTACACGTGAGCCGCATCGTCCCACACCTGGCGGCCGGCGGTGTCGACCAGCGCGCGCCCGACGGCAGCGGGATCGACGAGCCAGCCGACGCGTTGCTGCGGGAAGGTCTGGGCGAAGAGGAGCTGCGATTCGGCGATCTGGGCGCCGATGACGGTCGGGCCGTAGTCGTAACCACCGCCGCCGGTGAACCAGTCGACCCAGTCCATGTAGTAGCGGTCGGCGATGGCGAAAGTGCCGGAGAGCAGGACGTAGCGCCGCAGCGCCGCCTCCGCGCGCTCCGGCGGGAAGGCGTCCGGCTGAGCGAGAGCGGCGAAGAAGGCGGTGGCACCGAAGGAGATCTCGTCGAAGTTGCGGGGCCGCGGCCAGCCGAGCAGCTTCTGCTCGCGCTGCAGCACCGCGGCGGCGGCCTCGTTCTGGTGCGCCGCCAGCAGGACGTTCGTGGCATATCCGGGCGCGTCGCCGTAGTCGTAGGCGAAATCGCCCTGCTCGCTCGGCAGATGGTTCATCAGCGTGTCGAGGACGCCGTCGAACATGGCGCGGTAACGGAAGTCGGCCGGACGCAGCTCGTCCAGCGGCAGCTCCGGCGGCTCGGCGACACTGTCGCGCATCGGCCGGCGGCCGAGGATGTTCTCCATCGGCTGCGTGGCCAGGCTGTCGGCCAGCACCAGCAGGTAGCCGAGATGGGCTTCGAGGCCGGCATCACGCGCCAGCAAGGCGGCGTTGGCGTTGCTTGCGAGCCAGTGCAGGATGCCTAGGGCGCGGTGCCGATAGCTCTCGTCGCCCGTGTTCTTGGCCAGCAGCAGCAGCGCACCGGCGAGATAGGCGTTGGCTCGCGGGCTCTTGTCGCTGTGCTCGGCGGTGGAGAAGTAGGCCCCGTCTTTGTCGCGCAGCGCCTCGACGGCGGCGGCGGTGTCCAGCGCAGCGCTTTCGTAGCGGACGGCTTCCTCGTTCTCGTAGGCCTGGTTGAGTGCGTACAGCATCAGCGCGTTGGGCCAGAGCGTCAGGCCGTCCTGATCCGCGGCGAAACGGAAGCCCTTGCCGTCCGGCAGCGGCGCGCGGGTGAGCAGGTCGTCGATGAGCTCGAGGCCGGTGCCGTTCCAGGCGCGGGCGCCGGGATCGCCGAGGTTCCAGTACTCGCGGTAGAGAAGATCGAGATACGCCACCCAGGCGCCGAGGCCGGTCGGCCCGAGCTCGGCGAGGTCGCGGGCGGCGGCGAAGGTGTGGATGTCGCCGGCGGCGCGATTGATCTTCTCGAGGTTGCGATCCACCGCCGCGCGCATGGCGGCCGTGTCGTCGAAGGGCACCCGGCTCTTGGCGGCGTAGAGCCCGAGCGTGCGCCAGACCAGGAGCGGCGCCACGTCCTTGGCTTCCAGCGAGGAGGCCAGGGCGACGACCGTGTCGCTGGGAAGCCCCGAGCCGAGCAGCGGGAAGATGAGTGCCGGACCCCAGGCGGCCAGATCGTCGGGCGAGCTCGACCAGGCGCCGGTGGTGGCGGCGGCGCGGCGGCGTGCCTCGTCGAAGGCCTCGTGCAACGGCGCTGCCGGCGAGTGGGCGGCGAACGTGCGGGTGCCCAGCGTGACGGTGATGTCCGCCCGGCTCGGGGCGGCGGCGCCCGCCAGCAGGGCGAGCAGGGTGAGCGCTGCCACCCCTGGTGATCGGCGCGCGGTGCTTGTTCTCTTCGATCTCAAATCCGCTCCTCGTTCTCAGGTGGCGGTGATGCTCTTCCAGTTGGCCTTGATGTACTGCGCGGTGCGATCGGCGATGGCGGCGGTCGAGATCTGCGGCGGCACGCCGATGGAGGAGGGGAACACGCCCATGTCGCAGATGAAGAGATTTCTCAGGTCGTGCGACTGGCAGTAGGAGCTCACCACCGAGCGTCGCGGGTCCTCTCCCATCTTGCAGGTGCTCTGCGGATGCGTCGAGGCGAGCTGGATGTCGTTCGGCCGCAGCCCACGCTGCGCGAAAGCATCGAGGCGGTCGCCGGGCTGGAGCCGCAGCGGGCGGGCGTAGGGCGCGATCACCTCGCGGGCGCCGCTGGCGAAGAGGATCTCGGCGCAGTGCCTCATCCCGTCGAGGAAGAGCTGCTGCTCGCGCTCGTTCACGCGATAGTCGATCTCCAGCGTGCCGTCGCTCTTCGTGCGCACCTCGCCGCTGGACTGGTCGTGCATCAGGACGAGGATGCCGACCATGCGGTGGTAGTTGCGCATGAGCTCGTAGTTGGCGCGGCCGAAGCCGGGCAGGTTGGTCGCGGTCATCACCGGGAAGCCGAAGACGGGCATGAGGACGTAGCCGGTGTCGGGGTCCTTCTCCAGGTCGATGAACTCGTCGACGTAGTAGCTCTGCGGAATGCCGCGGCAGCCGTAGATGTCCTCGTCGTAGACGCCGGACAGCAGCACGCTGGGATGGAGGTGGAGGTTCCTCCCTACCTGTCCGCTGGAGTCGGCGAGGCCGCTGCGCTGGAGGATCTGCGGCGAGTTGATGGCGCCGGCGCAGAGGACGACGAGCTGGGCCTCGACGCTGACTTGGTGGCGCGGGCGGCCGAGCTCGTCGACCACCTCGCCCTCGACGCGGCGCACGCGGCCCGCGGCGGCCACCAGGCGGCGCGCCGGGCAGTTCGGATAGATGCGCGCGCCGGCCTTGTCGGCGGCGGGCACGTAGGTGATCAGCATGCTCTGCTTGGCGTCGAACGGGCACCCGAGCAGGCAGAAGCCGGAGAGAGTGCAGTTCTCGCGGTTGTGGTTGGTGACGAAGCCGTGGTAGCCGAGCTTCTCGCATCCCTCGCGAATCTTGCCGTTCAGCTTGTTCACCTCGGCGGGGAGGATCGGCTTGACCTTGAGCATGCGCTCGACGCGCTCGAAGGACGGACGCAGGTCTTCGTACGACATCTCCCGCACCCCGTCCTCGCGCCGCCACTTGTCGAGAATGGGTGCCGGCGTGCGGAAGCAGTAGCAGAGGTTGTGCACGGTGGAGCCGCCGACGTTGCGGCCCTGGAGGATGAGGATGGACTGATCCGAGGTGGCGCGTTGCCCCATGTCCTCGTAGAGCAGCGGCATCATCTCGTCCTCGCGCTGGGTGAAGT
>CAZYMF010000144.1:0-12620 GCA_964648215.1 uncultured Binatia bacterium (SeqCode)
GCGAGGTCGTCGACGGCCAGTACCAGAAGTACACCGTCGAGTCGGGCGACTACATCCGCCAGCACTTCTTCGGCACCCATCCCGAGCTGCTGGCGCTGGTCGAGGGCCTGACCGACGCCAAGCTGCGCCGCCTGCGCCGCGGCGGCCACGATCCGGAGAAGGTCTACGCCGCCTACAAGGCGGCGGCGGAGTACGTCGGCGCGCCGACCGTGATCCTGGCCAAGACCATCAAGGGCTACCTGCTCGGGGCCGCCGGCGAGGGCCGCAACATCTCACACCAGGCGAAGAAGCTGAACGAGAAGGAGCTGCGCGACTTCCGCGACCGCCTCGGTGTGCCGATCAACGATCACGACCTTCCCGAGATGCCCTTCTACCGGCCGGCCGACGACAGCGAGGAGATCCAGTATCTGCGCGAGCGGCGCGCCGCCCTCGGCGGCGCGGTGCCGCGGCGCGTGATCCGCTCCAAGCCCCTGCCCGAGGTGCCGTCGCGCGTGTTCGACGACTTCCGCGCCGGCAGCAAGGGACGCGAGGTGGCCACCACGCAGGTGTTCGTCACCTTGCTGCGCCACCTGATGGGCGACGAGAAGATCGGCCACCTGATCGTGCCCATCGTTCCCGACGAGGCGCGCACCTTCGGCATGGACTCGATGTTCCGCAAGTTCGGCATCTACTCCGAGCAGGGGCAGCGCTACGATCCGGTCGACTCCGACATCGTCGCCTACTACCGCGAGGCCAAGGACGGGCAGCTGTTGGAGGAAGGCATCACCGAGGCCGGCGCGATGGCGTCGTTCACCGCGGCGGGCACCGCCTACGCTTCGCACGGCGTCAACGCCATCCCGTTCTTCCTCTTCTACTCGATGTTCGGCTACCAGCGCATCGGCGACCTGATCTGGGCGCACGCCGACGCGCGCGGCAAGGGTTTCCTGGTCGGCGCCACGTCCGGCCGCACCACGCTGGCGGGCGAGGGGCTGCAGCACCAGGACGGTCACAGCCACGTGCTGTTCAGCGTGGTGCCGACGGTGCGCGCCTACGATCCCGCCTACGCCTACGAGATCGCCGTCATCGTCGAGGACGGCATCCGCCGCATGTACGTCGACCGCGAGGACTGCTTCTACTACCTGACGATGATGAACGAGGCCTACGTGCAGCCGGCGATGCCGGCCGGCGCGGAGGAGGGGATCATCCGCGGCCTGTACAAGCTGCGCGGCGCCCCCGACCCCGAGGCCGGGCCGCGCATCCACCTCTTCGGCAGCGGCGCCATCCTGCACGAAGTGATCCGGGCGCAGGGCCTGCTCGCCGAGCGCGGCGTCGCCGCCGACGTGTGGAGCGTGACCAGCTACACCGAGCTGCGCCGCGACGCCATGGCCGCGGCGCGCTACAACATGCTGCACCCGACCGAAGAGCCGCGCGTTCCCTACGTCGCGCAGCTGCTCGCCGCCGAGCCGTGGCCAATCGTCGCCGCCACGGATTACATGAAGATCGTCGCCGACCAGGTCACTCCGTACGTCCCCGCCGGCCTGCACGCCCTCGGCACCGACGGCTTCGGCCGCAGCGAGACGCGCGAGTCGCTGCGCCGCTTCTTCGAGGTCGACGCCGAGACGGTCTGCATCGCCGCGCTCCACGAGCTCGCCCAGCGCGGCGAGATCGATCCCGCACAGGTGCAGGAGGCGATCGAGAGCCTGGGCGTGGATGCGGACAAGCCCGACCCGGCGCGCAGCTGAAGGCTGTTCGGAGCTCCCACCGCTCGACCGGTTCGTTCTGAATGACGGGAGTCGGAGCGGCACTCGCTCTCCGCATCGGGAAGAAGGAACAGACGGCGAGGTCGCTCGATCCCACGGACGACCTCATTCCGGCAGTACTTGGAAACCTTCCCGCCGGGCGGCCTCCCGCAGCCGATCGTCGAACGACACCACGGCGTGCGAGGGGGTATCGCCGCGCGACCACAGCAGTGCCGCCGCGAGTTGGAAGGCGTCCGCGGCGCGCAACGTGTGGACCGACAACAGCCGCTCGCCGCGCTGCCGAAGCGACTCGCTCGGCAACACCTCCGACCATTCTGCCGCCAATGCGGCGAGCACGTGACGGGCGCGTTGCTCAACCGGCGCGCTCACGTGGCGATCACGGCGCCGCCGCGCCAGAGCGGAGACGCATTCCGTCCGCGTGGCCCACCACACCACCAGCGCGGGGTCCGCGTCCACGAGTCGGCGCACCTGTGGGGTAGCGGGCTCCAGAACACACAACGGCACGATCGCCGAGGTATCCCAGAACTTCACCAGCCGGCCTCGCGCTCTTCGGTCACCGCCTTGCGAACGCAGGCGCGCGCATCACGCCCTCGCGGCAGCTTCCAGAAATCCTTCGGCAGCTTGCCGCTGCCGACACGAATCAATCCCTGACGTTCGAGATCGCGCAAGCTCTCGTGATCGCGCCCAGCATTGGCGACCGGCACGAGCCGCGCGACGGGCGCGCCACGTTCCGTAACCAAGATTTCCTCGCCGGCCTTGACCCGGCTGAGATACCGACTGAGCTGCGCCTTCAGCTCCGCCACGGCAGCCGTTGTGCTCATATGACTATCGTAGTCAGATGGGGATGATCATGCAAACTACGTCTCGGCTTCGTTGGGCGAGTTCGCGCATTCTGGCCGAACGATGCCCGCGCCGGACCCGGGCTGAGGTGACCAACGATGATGTTGATTCGCACGCGCCCGGCGCCGCGAGGCAGGGGCGGTAGCGACGTGCACGAAAAGACTGTAAGGAGGGTACGCGCCCGGACACGTGCCGGGGCGCCGGCGCGAAATGTGCGCGGCACGATTGTCCCCAGCAATGTTCTCGAGCGTTCTCGACGCCCTCGCCTTCTCCAGCCTGCTGGTTTCCGCTTCGGCCGCGGCCTTGGTGGCCGCCGCTTCGGCGTCGATGGGCGTTCCCTTGTCCTGGACGGTGATCGGACTGGTCTTCGGCGGCACGCTCGCGGTCTACAACGTCGATCGTCTGCGCGACATCGAGCGCGACCGGGCGACGGCCCCGGTCCGCACCCGCTTCGTCGACACGCACCGGACAGCGATCATCGTGGTGACCGCCGCCGCGATGCTGCTGGCGGTGAGCCTCGCGTTCATCGACGGGCGTCGCGCCGCGCTGCTCGCCGGCGTCGTGCTCGCCCTGGGTCTGGCACACCGGCGGCTCAAGGGCATCGCGTTCGCCAAGCCGCTCTACGTCACCGCGGCGTGGCTGGCAATCGTGGTCGGCATGCCCCTGGTCGTCGAGCCGGCCTCGCGTCACGGCGTCTGGGTCGCGGTGATCCTCGGCGCCAGTCTGCTGGCGAATGCGATCGCCTCCGACGTGCGCGACGGCGAGGCGGGGGCGTTGCGCCTGGGCGCGCCCCGGGCGCTGCGCCTGGCCGTCCTCATCGCGGCGTTCGGCGTGCTCGCTGCCGCCTTCGCGCCGGCGCCCGCTCGCCCGCTCGGCACCGTGGCCGCGGCGACCCTTCTCGCCCTGATCGGCTTTCGGCGCACCGAGCGTTACGGCATGGTCGTCATCGACGGCGCCCTGCTGGCCGGCGCCGCGACCTCGCTGCTGCTCTCCGCCCTACCGTGAATCAACGGCCGGAGCCGCCGTGCTCGCTAGCGGGGCGCGGCCTCGCGGTCCACGCCGCGGCTGACGAGCACAGCCAGGGCGATCATGGCAGCCGTCGTCGCCACGTAGAACATCATCCCCGGGACCAGGCCGGCGCGGTCGGCGATGGCCGACATGGTCCACGGAATCACGATGCCGCCGATGCCGGCCCCCGTGATCAGGATGCTGGTGACGGCCGCGGCGCGGTGCGGCTGCAGCCTCCCGCCGAGGGCGATGACCCCGGGGAAGATACCCGAGAAGCCCAACCCCGTGCCGGCGAAGCACAGCGCGGCCAGCCACGCGTCGCCGGCGAGGATGGCGGCGGCCAGCGCCAGGCTGGAGAAGACTGTCAGCCCCAGAAGCAGCCTTTCCCCGGAGGTGCGGTGGGCGGAGCCACTGAGCACCAGGCGGCCGGCCGTCAGGCCGAGCCAGTAGAGCGACAGCGTGTTGCCCGCGTAAGAGAGAGACACCTGCCGCGCGCTCACCATGTACTTCGTCAGCCAGGCGCCGAGGCCGGTTTCGTTGCCCACGTAGAGCCCGAGCAGCACGGCCAGAACGAAGGCGAGGCGGGGTTGCGAGGGGCTCTCGCCTGCCGCGGGGAACGGCGCCGGTGCCGGCTCACCGCTCAAGCGCGCATACCAGCCGGCCGCCACCAGCGCGGTGGCCAGGCCGGCGGCGAGAAACGGGAGGCGCCAGGAGATCCCCGCCGTCACCGCGTGCGCCGTCAACGCCGGGGCGACGAACGAGCCGACGCCGAAGAAGAGATGGGTGAAGTTGAGCAGGTTGGAGCTTCGCTCCCCGCCGACGCCGATGAGCAGGGTGTTGACCGCCACCTCCATCACGCCGAAGCCGAGCCCGCTGGCGAAGAGCATCGCGGCCCCGGCGATCCAGCTCGAGGTCAGGCCGAAGCCCCCGACGCCGAGGCCGAACAGGAACACGCTCGCGCCCAGCGCCCTCCGCATGCCGAAGCGCTGCAGCAGCCCCGCCGCGAGCTGGACCGAGAGCAGGTAGGCCACCGACTGCAGCGCGATCATCGAGCCCGCTTCCACCAGACGCATGTCGAACTGCTTCACCAGCAGCGGCAGCAGCGTCCCCGGCAGCGTCAGGCACGCCCCGATGGCGGCAAACGACGATGCCGAGAGGACGGTGATGGCCCGCAGCCGGGCGCGCTCCTCGGACATGGTGCGACGATATATCCTGCTTGTCCCGATCTGCACCATGACCTGGGAAAACCGCGTCGGATGAAAATGCCGCGCCCAACAAGGTTCCGATTTCGATCTCTCGCAGGTAAATGGACCGTGGGGAGCCAGAGCGAGGGCGCGGGACATGAAAAGGCAGCTTGGAATCGCATCTGCCGCGATCGCAGCGCTGGTCATCTGGGCTGTGGTGGTGGCCGCCGGCGCGCGGGAGGGCTGGTGGCGCGCGGTGCCGGCGGCGAAGGGCGACGCGGCGGGCTTTCTCCGGTGGGCTGAGAGCCGCTACGCCACGGAGTCGAACGGCAACTTTGCGATGGTGTTGCTCGACCGCGGCCATGTCGCGGGGACCTACTTCGCTTCTCACGGCCGCGCCGTGGACGGCGACTCGCTCTTCCAGGTCGCCTCGCTGAGCAAGTGGCTCACCGCCTGGGGCGTTATGAGCCTGGTCGAGCAGCACCGCATCGACCTCGACGCACCGATGTCTCGCTACCTCACCCGCTGGCATCTGCCGCCCAGCGAATTCGACGATGATGCCGTCACCGCGCGCCGGCTGCTCAGCCACACCGCCGGCCTGACCGACGGTCTCGGCTTTCGTGGCTATGCGCCGGGCGAGACGCCGCTCACGATCGAACAGGAATTGACTCGCGCCAAGGATGCCCAACCGGGGGCGAGCGGCCTGGTACGCGTCGGCGCTCCGCCGGGCACGACCTGGCGCTATTCCGGCGGCGGCTATCTCATCCTGCAGCTCCTCATCGAGGAGGTGACGCACGAATCGTTCAATGACTTCATGCACCGGGCGGTTCTTCAGCCCCTCGGAATGACGGCGTCGACGTTCGTCGATCCCGATCCCGCGCATCTCGCCGATTTCTACGACGCCGACGGATCGAAGGCGATCCATTACAAGTTCACCGCGCTCGGCGCCGCGTCGCTCTACACTTCCGTCGCGGACATGACACGCTTCCTCGAGGCGCAGCTTCCGGGCCCGGGCGGCGCTCCGCCCGGCCGCGGCGTGCTGAAACCCGCGACGCTCGAAGCCATGCGCGTGCCGCAGGCTTTTCTCTATGGCATACCGGTCTGGGGCTTGGGCGAAACCCTCTACGTCCCCAACGGCGCCGGCAGCTACATCATCGGTCATGACGGCCACAACTACCCGGCCATCAACACCACCGCCCGCATCGATCCGGCCACCGGGGACGGCATCGTCGTACTCGAGAGCGGCAGCGGCACGCTCGCGACCGAAATCGGCGGCGAATGGGTTTTCTGGCACACGGGCACCGTCGGCCTCGACACGCTGGCGATCATCGAGGCGCGCAGCATTCTGATTCAGCTCGCGTCCGGCACGCTCGTGATCTTGATCGGTGCCATCGTGACCGCGTGGCGCGGGCGTCGACACGCCGCCTGACGCCAAAAGCGTTCATCTTGCTCCTTGGGACTCTTGACTATCTTGCGGGTGTCGATTGACTCTCGCGCGCTCGCCGGCCTACTAGCAACAGACGCCGGCGCAACCGGCAACAACCTCGAATTCGAAGACAGCGGAGGAACCGGATGCCATTCTTGGAGGGAAAAGTCGCCATCGTCAGCGGCGCGGGCCGCGGCCTCGGCCGCGAGGAGGCGCTGGCGCTGGCGGCGCAGGGAGCGCGGGTGATCGTCAACGACATCGGCACGTCCGTGTCCGGCGAAGGCGGTGACCGCTCGCCCGCCGACGCGGTCGTGCGCGAGATCAAGGCCGCGGGCGGCGAGGCGGCCGCCAACTACGAGGACATCGCCGGCTGGGCCGGCGCGCGCCAGAGCATCGCGCAGGCCTACGACACCTTCGGGCGCCTCGACATCGTGGTCAACAACGCCGGCGTGCTGCGCGACCGCATGAGCTTCAACATGGCCGAGGACGAGTTCGACCTCGTCCTGCGCGTCCACTGCAAGGGCCACTTCGCCATGACCCACCACGCCTGCGTGCGCTGGCGCGAGCTCGCCAAGCAGAGCGGCGGCTCGGTCTACGGCCGGATCGTCAACACCTCGTCGGAGGCCGGCCTGATGGGAACCGCCGGCAACAGCAACTACGCCATGGCCAAGGCGGCGATCGCCGCGCTCACCATCAGCATCGCGCGCGAGATGGGCAAGTACGGCGTCACCGCCAACTTCATCGCCCCGCGGGCGCGCACGCGCATGACCGACACCATGCCCAACAACGAGATGTTCGCCAAACCGGAGACCGGCTTCGACGCCTTCCACCCCGCCTGGCCGGCGCAGCTGGTCGCCTTTCTCGCCAGCGAGCACGCCGGCGACATCAACGGCCAGGGCTTCGTCGTCTGGGGCGGCGAGATCGCGCTGGTCAAGGGCTGGCACGTGGTCGGTCAGATCAGCAAGCCCAACGACGCCTTCAACGTCGAGGACCTGGTCGCGCGCAAGGACGAGCTCTTCGCCCAGCATTCCCGCCAACCCGAGTTCGGTCTATAGTTGAGTCCCTAACCGCCAACCCCTAACCGCCAACAGCGTGCCTTTATGAATCCTCTCACCGGAAAGATCGCCATCGTCACCGGGGCCGGACGGCCCAAGGGAATCGGTCGCGCCACGGCGCTGCGCCTGGCCGAGCAGGGTGCCGACGTCGTCGTCACCGACCTCTGCCGCAAGTACGAGGGCGACCTCGCCTTCTACGCCGTCGGCGACGACTGGCAGCGGCTGCAGGGCGTCGCCAAGGAGATCGAGCAGAAGGGCGTGCGCGGCCTGGCGTGCCGGGTCGACGTCACCAAGCGCGACGAGATCGAGGCCTGCGTCAACGAGGTCGCCGACAAGCTCGGCGGCATCGACATCCTGTTCAACAACGCCGGCACCGCGGTCGGCGTCGGCCCGTTCCTGGCGATGACGCAGCCGCAGTGGGACCTCAGTCTGAACGTCAACGTCACCGGCATGTTCCACTTCTGCCAGCTGGTGATTCCCAAGATGATCGAGCGCGGCGGCGGTGTCATCGTCAACACGTCCTCGGCCGCCGGCCTGGGCGCCTCCGAGATGATGTGCGGCTACACCACCTCCAAGTTCGCGGTGGTCGGCTTCACCAAGTCGATTGCCGCCGAGTTCGGCCAGTTCGGCATCCGCTGCAACGCCGTGTGCCCGGGCATGGTCGACACCGATCTCGGCGACTCCGAGTACGAGTTCATCTCCAGCATGGAGGGGATCACGGTGGCGGAGGCGCGCCAGCGTGCCGCCGAGCGCATCGCGCTGCGACGGCAGTGCGCGCCGGAGGAGGTCGCCGACGTGGTCGCCTATCTGTGCGGCCCCGCCGCCGGTTACCTCACCGGGCTGGCGTTGCCGATCACCGGAGGGATGGGGGTGGGAGTCTGAGGGGCGAGGCGCGAGAGTCGGACTCTCGCCCAACTCCTCGCTCCGCGCGTATCCACCGATGTCGACGGCCTGGTACTTCGCCTACGGCTCGAACATGCAGAGCGCGACCCTGCGCGGTCGCCGCGGCATCGAGTTTCACCGCGCCCTGCCGGGACGGGTGAACGGCTGGCGCCTGGTGCTCGACAAGCCGCCGCTGTTTCCCGTCGGCGGGGCGTACGCCAACATCGTCCCCGACCCGAGCGCGGAGGTCCTCGGCGTGCTCTTCGAGATCGCCGCCGCCGACCTCGAGCACATCGACCTGACCGAGGCCGTGCCGCTGGGCAACTACCGCCGCATCGAGGTTGCCGCGCAGCCGCTGCCCGCGGGGGAACGAATCGCCGCGTTCACGCTGACCTCGGAGCAGCGCGATCCGGCACTGCGGCCGACGGCGCGCTACATGAGCCTGCTGATCGATGGCGCGCTCGAGCACGGTCTCCCGGCCGATTACGTCGACTACCTGCGGGCGATCCCGGCGGGGGCCGAAACGCCGGAGGCGGAAGAGATGCGGCCCTTTCTCGACAACCTGCTGCGGCGGTCGCAGCGCTGAGGGCGGTCGCCCGCAGCACCATGGTTTCGGAGGCATCGCGGTAGAGCCGCGGAAATCGTCAGCGGAGGTGTCGAAAATGCTGTCCCCCAGCGACGTCAGCGACCACGTCGAGCGCATCCGGCGCGACGGCTACAGCATCGTCGAGAACGCCATCGAGCCCGAGCTGGTCGATGGCCTGGCCGCGGATCTCCAGCGCCTCGAGGTCGAGCACGGCATCGAGCCGGCGGGCAATCCGTTCGAGGGTGCCAAAACGGTTCGGATCTACAACCTGCTGGTCCACGGCAAGCTCTACGAGCGCATCCCCGTGCACGAGAATGTCCTACCCATCGTCGAGGGCGTGCTCGATCCCGGCTGCCTGGCGTCGTCCCTCTCGTCGATCAGCATCTGCCCCGGCGAGATCGCGCAGCCGATCCACGCCGACGATCAGCTGATCCCGATTCCCAAGCCGCACGTGCCCACCGTCTGCAACACGATGTGGGCGCTCACCGAGTTCACCGAGGAGAACGGGGCCACGCGCCTGATTCCCGGCTCGCACCGGCGCGACCACTCGCCCGAGTTCGGCCGGCCCTACGACTCGATCGCGGCCGAGATGCCCAAGGGGAGCGTCCTGGTGTGGCACGGCAGCCTGTGGCACGGCGGCGGCGCCAACCGCACCGGCGCGCGCCGCGTCGGCATCGCCATGAACTACTGCGCCGGCTTCATCCGGCAGCAGGAGAACCAGCAGCTCGGCATCCCGCGCGAGATCGCCGCCGGTTTCTCACCGCGGCTGCGCGAGCTGGTCGGCTACGGCATCTACAACGGCCTGCTCGGCCACATCAACAAGACCAACCCGGTGGCCCTTCTCGGCGACGGAGCAAACGCGCGTCTGGTCTGGGACGCCGGCCGCTAGGACCGGCGGGCCGCAAGCGAAAAGCTGAAAGTGAAAAGTCGGAGAGGATCAGGCTGCGGCGAAGAAGGGCCGCGGCCTCGCACCGGCCGATTGATTCACCCTTGAGCCAACGATAGCGTACGCCCACAAACACGACGCGGAGGACACCCACATGAACGACCAGATCACCTACGATCCGATCTACGAGACCGTAGCGCCCGACAACTTTCCCGCGCTGCTCGAGGTGGATCGCTACGGCAACCGCACGGGCGCCTTCGACGCCATCATCGCCGCCACCCACGACCATTTCTGGGACCCGACCGACCCGGCGTACATCGAGTTCGACCGGCCCTTCGCCATGCGCGAGCACACCGTGCTGCCGCGCGAGATGGTGCCGGAGCTCAACTGCGCCGTCGCCGACAAGCTCGACCCGCAGCAACAGGTGGCGCTCGCCAACGAGAGCACGCGCTGGGTGCTGTCCTCGATCCTCCACGGCGAGCAGGGCGCGCTGTCGCTCTCGGCCAGCCTCTGCCATCTGCTGCGCGACCCCGGGGCGCAGGAGTACGCCGCCAACCAGGTGCGCGAGGAGGCGCGGCACGTGACCGCCTACGCCCGCTACATGCAGGTGCGCTGGGGCTCGCCGCTGCCGGTCGGGAGAACCCTCGGCGTGCTGCTCAACGAGCTGGTGACGGCCCCCGAGGTCTACAAGAAGCTGGTCGGCATGCAGATGCTGGTCGAAGGGCTGGCCATGGGCGCGTTCGCCACGCTGCACTCGCGGGCCAAGGACCCGGTGCTGGTGAAGCTGACGCAGCTGGTGATGACCGACGAGGCCTTCCACCACAAGTTCGGCAAGATCTGGGCCGATCGCACCATGCCGAAGCTCAACGAGGAGGAGCACAACAAGGTCGAGGACTGGGCGGCGAGCTGCTTTCAGACCTTGCTGTTCAACCTCGTCAACGCCGAGCAGAAGCAGGTCATCTACGAGCCCTTCGGCCTCGACTGGCAGTGGGTACGCGCCGCGGTCATGGAGTCGTTCACCGACGACGACCGCCGCCGCGTGATGCGGGAGAGCAACAACATCTTCCGCGTCCTGATCAAGACCCTGTTCAAGGCCGGCATCATCACCGAGCGGACGAAGTCGCTGTACGCGATGTGGGTCGACATGGACGAGCTCGCCGGCGAGAGCGACGAGATGGTCGGCGATCCCATCGCCCAGGAGGGAATCGACTACCTGCGCGACGTCAACCGCAACCGCAAGCGCATCGGCCGCGCGCTGAAGGGCTGACACCCGGCAGGTTCCAAACAGCCTCCACCCCGCGCACGGCGGCGACGGAGCGCCGCCCTCCAGGGTCGTTGAAAAACGCGACGACACCCTTCGACAAGCACAGCGCGGGCTGCGCCCGCAACCCATGTCGGGTGTCGGGCGTGGTCGGTCGCGAAAATCTTCGCGCCGCGCGCAGATTTTCGAAAATAGTAGCTCAGGGTGAGCGGGAAAAGTCCTTTGAAATTTGGGCGGGGCTCCGCTCATGCTGAGCGTGTCGAAGCATGGGGTGGGGTTTTTCAACGGGCTGTCAGCGCTCGCGCGCACCGGCTGCCGCGAACAGCCGCGCGCAGCCGACGCCGGCCCAGTAGGTCGCAAAGCACAGCACCACGCCAACGAGGAACGACGCGCCCACGCCGGCGACGTCGCCGGCGTGCAGCCCGCCGCGAGACAGCGTGTCGAGCAGCTTCGAGAGATCGTCGCTGCGCCAGCGCTCGAGCGGCAACGCCGGAGACCAGAGCCGGACCAGGCGGGAGACCAGAATCGAGCCCATCTCGTAGTAGTCCCCGGTCAGAGACAGAAACGGCACGTAGGCGAGCGGGAAGGCGACGCCGAAGAGAGCCGCCGCCGTCCATGGCTTCGACCGGCTCGCCGCCGCCGAGCGCAGCAGCGGGACGCCGACGAGCACGGTGAGCAGGTAGGGAAAGAAGTCGGTCGCCAGGTAGGTGAGGTCGCTGCCGTGGGTGTCGAAGCCGCTCAGGCGGCCGGCGTAGTCCGAGCCGACGACGACGAAGGGGAACACGCGTCGAACCAGCGCCGCACCGTAGATCGGCGCGATCTCCAGGCGGCTGACCGAGCCGCCGGTGACGACGCAGCCGAGCGCGTGCAGCAGCTCGTGGACGGGGACGTAGACCCACCAGGTGAGCACGACGGAGAGCGCCACCACCGGGATGGACCACGCCCCCAGCGGCGCCAGGCAGTGCTCGACGGCGCCGAGGCAGTCGGTGAAGGGCTGGAACACGAGGCGACGCACGAGGCCAGCAGCTTGGCCGTTGCCCGTCGCCCCGTCAATCGCCGCGCTACGGCGCCGTCGGGGCGGTTCGGCCCTCGTGCCGGCGCTGCTCCTCGACGATCGCCTGGTCGACGTCGGAGGTGGTGCCGTGCTCGAACTCGAGAATGCCGAGGTCGGCGAAGCGGGCGCGCTGGCGATCGGAGAGCAGACCGAGGCTCTTCACGTTGGGGACGATCTTGGAGAACAGGCGACGGCGGAACTCCTTGGCCAGCGGCGACTCGAGCGACAGGGCGATGCATTCGTCGGCATCGAGGCCCATGCGCTCCCACACCTCGCGGTTGAGAATGCGGTCGCGCATCAGCACGGCGGCCTCGTAGACGAAGTCCTCGCGCTCGGCGCGCTCCTTGTCGGAGACGTGCTGGCAGAACTCGCGCAGCGACAGCACGCCGAAGGCGACGTGGCGCGACTCGTCCTCCATCACCGCCGCCGTCAGATCGCGCAGCAGCGGGTTGGTGGTGGTGTCGCGGATGACGCCGAAGGCCGCCAGCGCCAGGCCCTCGACCATGATCTGCATGCCGAGGAACTTGATGTCCCAGCGCGAGTCGCTGAGGATCGTGTCGAGCAGCTGCTTGAGCTGGGCGTTGACGGGGTACTCGTGCTCGAGCTTCTCCTGCACGAAGCGGCGGTACACCTCGACGTGCCGCGCCTCGTCCATCACCTGCGTGGCGCCGTACTGCTTGGCCTCGTACCAGGGGACGG
>CAZYMF010000145.1:0-10487 GCA_964648215.1 uncultured Binatia bacterium (SeqCode)
ATTCTCCCGGGTCATTCGCGCCTGCGCCTCCAGCCCGCGCCCGGGCGAGGGGGGCACCTGGATCACGCCCGAGATCATTGCCGCCTACGTCCGGTTCCACCGCCTCGGCCATGCTCACAGCGTCGAGGCCTGGAACGGAGAGCATCTGGTGGGTGGTCTCTACGGTGTGGACGTGGACGGAGCCTTTGCGGCCGAGAGCATGTTCTACCGCGAGACGAACGCTTCCAAGCTGGCGTTGCTGCACCTGGTCGAGCACCTGCGTGCGCGCGGGCTCGATTGGCTCGACATCCAGGTGCTGACGCCGCACCTGCAGCGGCTGGGGGCCAGGGCCATCGACCGGGAAGAGTTCCTGCTCGATCTGGCCCGGACCCGCGCGCGCGGCCTGCGGCTGTTCGGACGTTAGACGTCCCCGAATGCCACGGGTCCGCGAGCGCTGGCGGCTTTGCTGCCGAGTGCCGGTCAGGCGGCGGCGGGCGCGTATCTGAGCGGCTGCGGCGCGAGCAGACGCAGCCGCGGCGGCACTCCGCCTGACGGCCAAGCGCTCCCACTGGGCAAACATCACCCGCCCGACCTTGTGATACTGAAGAGCACAAAGCGTTTACCATTTGTCATTCCGACGTGCCTCTCCGGGTTGGTGGCCTGAATCGATCGTTTGCTGCTGGCACGGAACGGTTCGTGCATTTCGCCGGGCGCGCATCTCAGCAGTCGAGGCGAAAGCGGGGAAGGAGAACGATCGGTTGATGGTAGTGCGACAGTTGCTCCTGTGGTGGCGGCAGCGCCAGCTTCGGTCGGCCAACCCGGCCAAGCGCCAGCAGGCGCTGTTGAAGCTGGCGGAGCGGGGCGATCCGGCCATGGTGCCGGTTCTACTCGCCGGTCTGGAGGACGAGCATGCCATGGTCCGCGAGGCCGCCGCCGGAGCCCTGGGCGGATCGGGCGACGGTCGTGCCGTCGACCCACTGCTGAAAGCCCTGGGCGATCCGGACCCGGGGGCTCGTCGAGCCGCCACGGGCGCGTTGGAACAGATGGCGCGCATGTCCCTGCCGCCGCCAAAGCGGGCGGTGATCGCCGTGGCCTTGGAGAAGTGGGACGATGCGGTGGCCCTCGGCGCCGCTGCCGTGATCCCATTGAAGAAGACCCTACAGAGCTCCGACGCCCTCGTGCGTGCGGCGGCCGCAGGCGCGCTCGGGCGCATCTCCGATCGCCGTGTCGTCGACTATCTGCTGGCGGCTTTGCCCGACGCCGACGCGCGGGTGCGCCTGCAGGCGGTGGCGGGCCTGACCCCCCACGCGGCCGGCAAGGCGTTCCAGCCGCTGCTCGGCCTGTTGCCGGATCCGGACACCCACGTGCGTCAGGCGGCAGCGGTGGCGGTGGGCACCTGCGCCGACGAGCGCGCGGTCGATCCTCTGCTCGCCGCCCTGCGTGATCCGGTGGTGCACGACATCGCCGTGCGCGGGCTGGAGACCCTCACGGCGGCCAACCTCGCCGAAGGCGCGCGGGCTCGCATCGCGGTGGCGTTGCGCCGGTGGGACGAGGCCGTTGCTCTCGGTGACGCCAGCCTGCCGTCGCTGGTGGCGACCCTGAGCGAGGCGGATCCGGGCGTCCGGGAGGCCGCGGTTCGGGCCCTCGGCCGAATCTCGAGCCCGCTAGTGGTCGAGCCGCTGCAGTCTTCGCTACGCGACCTCCGCGCCTCCGTGCGGCTGGCCGCGGTGGAGGGGCTGGCCCGGTTGGGCGGAAGGGCGGCCGTCGAGGCGCTGCCGGCGTTGCTTGGCGACGCCGACGCAGGCGTCCGGGAAGCGGCAATCGCCGGCCTGGGCGCCAGTCGCGATGCCGGTGCCGTGACGCCGCTGATCGGCGCCCTGCGCGATGCCGAGCTCCGCGATGCGGCGCGGCGGGGGCTCGAGGCGCTGCTGGCATCTCCCATTGCCGCCGCGGCGCGTGGCCGGGTGGCGGTGGCGTTGCGACGCTGGGACGACGCCGTCGCTCTCGGAGCCGATGCCGTCGAGCCCCTGCTGGTGGCGGTCGCCGATCCCGACGCGGCCGTGCGCCGGGCCGTGGTCCAAGCCCTCGGCCGCATCGGCGACGGTCGCGCGATCGAGCCGCTACTGCGCGCCGTTGGCGATCAGGACGCAGCCGTGCGCCGGGCCGTGCTCGGCGCGCTCGACGGTCTGCGCTCGGCCTGCCGGACGGATGTGCAGAGGGCGCGCGTTGCCGTTCTCCTCCAGCAATGGAACGAGCTCGCGTCCCTGGGCGTAGCCGCGCTCGATCCCGTGCTCAGCGTTCTCCATGACCCCGACGCGGGGGTGCGTGCCGAAGCGACGCGAGCCCTGGCGGCGATTGCCGACGGCCGCGCCGTCGATGCCCTGGTGGCGGCTCTCCGTGACGAGCACTGGGAAGTGCGTGAAGCGGCCGGCTGGGGCCTGCGCGAGGTCGGCGACGCGCGCGCTGTCGAGCCGCTGATCGAAGCGCTGCGTGACGAAGATGGTGACGTCGTCGAGGCGGCGATCGCCGCGCTGCGCCAGATCGGAGAGGCGCGAGCGATCGAGCCCCTGCTGGCGCTGCTGCTGGCCAAGGGAGAAGCGGCCGAGGCGGCGCTGGCGGCGGTGCAGACGCTCGCCCGGCAATCGCTCCCCGCTCCGCTGCAGGCGCGCGTGGCGGTAGCTCTGGGGCGCTGGAACGACCTCGTCCCGCTCGGCGACGCGGCCGTGGCCGCCGTGGTGCCCGTGCTCGGCAGTGAGGATGTCGCCGTGCGCGAGGCGGCGGCCAAGACACTGGCGCGCCTCGGCGGCGCCCGTGCGGTGACGGGATTGGTCACCCTCCTCGAAGATAGCGACGCAGGTGTCCGGCGCATCGCTCTAGCCGCGTTGGCGAAGTTCGAGTGGAAACCGAGTGACGATCGCCAGCGTGCTCTCGCTGCCGTGCTGCATCGACGCTGGGATGCCGTGGTCGACTGCGGCGCCGTCGCCGTGGGGCCGCTGCTCGCGGCGCTGCGCGACCCCGATCGCAATGTGCGCCGCAATGCCGCCGGGTTGCTGGCCAGGCTGGGCGCGACCGAGGCGGTGGAGGCTCTCGCGGAAACCCTCGCGGATGAGGATTGGCGGGTGCGCATGGCCGCCGCCGAAGCGCTGGGGAGCCTGGGAGGAGACTCCGCCCTGACGGCGCTGGCCGTAGCGCTGCACGATCCCGATGCCGAGGTCCGGGTCGCCGTCGCGGAAGCGCTGCGCGCCCTGGGCGATCCTCGCGGCGCGCTCGTCGCTGCCGTGGAGGATCCCGACTGCGACGTTCGCCGCGTGGCCATCGAGGCCGTCGGGCGAAACGAGACCGCCGATCGGGTGCCGCTGCTGGTTCGCGCTCTTGCCGATCCGGACTGGGGCCTGCGACGAGCGGCGGTTGCGGCGCTCGTCGCTCTCGGCTGGCAGCCCGAGGACGACGCGCAGCGAGCGACGGTGGCCGTCGCCCAGGGGCGCTGCCGCGACGCGGCGCAGCTCGGTTCGATCGCGTTGACTCCGTTGCTCGCGGCGCTGGGCGACGAGGATGGCCGCCTCCGGGAGGAGGCGGCGACGGCGTTGCGCGGAATGGACGACGAGCGGGCCGCCGCCGCGCTCGCCGCCGGTAACACCTCGCGGCGACAGCCGACGGGGCAGGTCGACCCCGCCGATGCCGACGGCGACAGCGGGGCGAAAGGGGAGCCGGTCCTTCCCCTAGCCGCAACCGAGGCGGCAGAGCCCCGGTCCTTCGATGCCCTGGTCAAGGGCCTCCGTGATCAGGACTGGTCCGTGCGCGAGGCCGCCGCCACCGGTCTCGGCCAGCTCGGCGACGTCCGCGCCGCCGCGGAGCTCACGATCGCCCTCGGCGACGAGGACTGGGGTGTGCGCGAGGCCGCCGCCGTGGCGTTGGCCGCTCTCGGCTGGTCCGGTCTCGACGAGGCGCAGCAAGCCCGGGCCGCCATCGTCTTGCAGCAGTGGGACCGTGTCGTGAGCCTTGGGCCCGCCGCCGTCGAGCCTCTGGTGGCAGCCCTCGCCGACGATGAGGCCGACTTGCGCCAGGCTGCCGCGGCGGCGCTCGGGCGCATCCGTTCGCGGCGCGCGGTGGAGCCGCTGGCGGCGGCGCTGCGCGACCGTGATCGGGCGGTACGCGTGGCCGCCGCGGCGGCCCTCGAAGGCATCGGCTGGTCGGCGCTCGCGGCGCCGACGCGCGCGTCGGCCGCCGTTCTGCTGCGGCGGTGGGAGGTTGCCGTTCACCTCGGTCGCAGTGCGATCGAGCCGCTGGCCGAAACGCTACGACGCGACGACGGCCCGGCCCGTGTCGCGGCGGCGGCGGCTCTCGGCCGGATCGGCGACGTTGCCGCCGTCGGGCCTCTGGTGCGGGCCCTGGGGGATCGCCGGAGCGCCGTTCGTCAGGCTGCCGCCGATGCCCTGGCAACGATGCGCCACGGCGATGCGGTGGTGCCACTGGCGGCGGCTCTGAACGACGGCGACCAGGAGGTGCGCGCCGCCGCCGCCGAGGCTCTGGGCACGATCGGCGACGCGCGGGCGATCGAGCCGCTGGCCATGGCGCTCAAGGATCCCGAGTGGGAGGTTCGCCTCGCCGCCGTCGACGCGCTTGCCGCCATCGGCCACCCGCGCGCCATGGTGCCGTTGTCGTTGACGGCGGAGGATGCCGACGACGAGGTCCGCGGGGCTACCGAGGTGGCGCTGCAGCAGCTCGGCCGGCGCGAGGCCGACACCACCGCGCTGCGAACGTGAGGATCGCCGGTCTTTGGGGAGACGCGGCAGGGGCACGCGCGCCGTGCCCCAGCCGCCCCGGGAGCGCGGCCGAACTGGTTGTCGGCCATTCCTGCCGGAGGGCAGGGCCGGTGCTCACGTCCGCTTCGGTACCTTGCCGGCCTTGGCGTCGGCGAAGCGCTGCTCGACCACCTGCCAGTTGACGTTGTTCATGAACGCCTTGATGTAGGCGCCGCGGCCGCCCGCGCCGTAGTCCACCATGTAGGCGTGCTCCCACACGTCCATCACCAGAATCGGGGCGAAGCTGGCGACGTTGCCGTCTTCGTGCAGCTGGACGAAGTGGTTGTTGAGGGCGCCGGTGACCGGGTCGAGGTAGAGGATCACCCAGCCGATGGAGCGGCTGGCACCGCAGGCCACGAAGTCGGCGTTGAACGCGTCGAAGCCGCCGAACTGCTCCGTCAGCGCCTTCTTGAGCGCGCTGCCGTCGCCGGGCTGCGCCACGCCGGCCTTGAGGTTGGAGAAGTAGTACTCGTGCAACACCATGCCGTTGTACTCGAAGCCGAAGCGCCGGCGCCGGTCGGCGTACAGCGCGCCGCCCTGGCCGTCCTTGCGCATCTTCTCCAGATCCGCGCGCAAGGTGTTGGTGTTGGTCACGTATCCTTCGTACAGCTTCCAGTGCTGGTCGATTGCATCCTGCGAGATGCCCGCCAAACCGGTGGGCTTGATCGCGATCGCTGCTTCGTACGCCATCTGCACACTCCTTCCGGGGAAAATTTTCCCCAATATAAACACAGTCGCCGACGGTCGGCCAGTGGCCCGGGGCCGGCGCGGGGAAAAGGGCTCGGGCCCGTCGTTGCGCGAGAGTTGCAACTCTCGGTGCGTATTGTTAGCAGGCTAGGGTGCGGCTATGGTAATGGAGAGGTGCCCGAGCGGTCGAAGGGGCACGCCTGGAGAGCGTGTGTACCCACAAGGTACCGTGGGTTCGAATCCCACCCTCTCCGTTTCCCAGGTTTTGCAGGCGCAGGTGAAGGGCAGCAGACGAATCGACGGCCACCAGTGATAGCTAGGTCCCGCGCAAGAGAGAGTCGCGAACTCCGTCAGGTCCGGAAGGAAGCAGCGGTACCGACCCCCTCTCTGTGCCGCGGGGAAACCTAGCTATCACTGGTGGCCGCCGTGCGGACGTGAGTAGAATCAAACTCGATGTCGTATCTGGTTCTGGCGCGGAAGTGGCGCCCTCAGGTCTTCGCCGATCTGGTCGGTCAGGACCATGTCACCCGCACGCTGAGCAACGCCATCCGCGCCGGCCGCGTGGCGCACGCCTTCCTGTTCACCGGCGTGCGCGGGGTCGGCAAGACCACGGCGGCCCGCATCCTGGCCAAGGCGCTCAACTGCGAGCAGGGTCCGACCCCCGAGCCGTGCAATCGCTGCAGTAACTGCCTCGAGATCACCGCCGGCAACTGCGTCGACGTGCTGGAGATCGACGGCGCCTCGAACACCGGCGTCGACGACGTGCGCGAGATCATCGACAACGTGCGCTACCGCGCCGCCAAGTGCCGCTTCAAGATCTACATCATCGACGAGGTGCACATGCTCTCCAACAGCGCCTTCAACGCGCTGCTGAAGACGCTCGAGGAGCCGCCCGAGCACGTCAAGTTCATCTTCGCCACCACCGATCCGCACAAGATGCCGGCAACGGTGCACTCCCGCTGCCAGCGTTACGACTTCAAGCGCGTGCCGCTGCGCCTGATCGTCGAGCGCCTGCAGCACATCACGCGGGAGGAAGGCGTGCAGATCAGCGAGCGGGCGCTCTACCTCATCGCGCGCGAGGGCGAGGGCAGCGTGCGCGACGCGCTGTCGCTGCTCGACCAGGTCATCGCCTTCAACGCCGAGCAGCTCAGCGACGACGAGGTGATCGCCGCGCTCGGCATCGCCGATCGCCGCCTGCTGTTCGCGGTCGCCGACGCCATCGTCGAGCGCCAGCCCGGGGCCGCCCTCCAGCGCGTCGACGAGATCCATCGCTTCGGCTACGACCTGCGCCGCTTCTCCCGCGATCTGCTCGAGCACCTGCGCAATCTGGCCGTGTACAAGGCCATGCCCGAGGTGCCCGACCTCATCGCCGATCTGCCCGAGGAGGAGCGTTCCCAGCTCGCCCGTCAGGGCGACGCCGTCGGCGGCGACGAGATCGAGCGTGCGTTCCGCGTCATGCTGGCGGCCGACGAGGAGATCGCGCGCACCCCGTATCCCAAGATCGTGCTCGAGATGACCCTCATCAAGCTGGCCACGTTGCCGCCGCTGCTCCCGGTCGAAGAGGTGCTGCAGCGGATCGACGACCTCGATGCCCGTTTGCGCGGCAACGGCCACGCGAGCGCCACGCCGCCGCGCCGGTCCGCCGCGCCGGGCGCGATGAATCCGGCCGCGCCGCCGCAGACCGCGCCGGCCGCCGCGGGGCCCCGCTCCGACGAGTCGTCCCGAGAAGCCTCCGACCCCGCCCCCGCGGAGACGGCCGGACCGGTCGGAACGTCGTGGCCCGAGTTCGTCGAGTTCGTGCGCAAGGAGAAGGTGACACTGGTGCCGTACCTGGAGCACTCCGCGGCGACGCGATTCGACGCCGGCGCCCTGGAGCTGGCCGTGCCCGCCGGCTACTACTACGACTACCTGGCGCACCGCGATCATTTGAAACTGGTCGAAGAGCTCGCCTCGCGTTTTCGCGGCGGCCCGATGCGCGTCGCGGTGAAGGCCGCCGCCGCGGCGGCGCCGCCGCCGCCGGCGGACGCCGCCGACGACAAGCCGACGCGGGCACAGCAGGCGGCCAACGTCATGGCCCATCCCGTGGTTCGTGCCGCCGTCGACATTCTCGGCGGCGAGCTGCACGACGTGAAGACGCGCCCGCGCGGCCGTTCCCGCGAGTGAGGCCGGAGAGGACAAGCCCGTGAGCACGAGTAAAGGCATCGGCGACATCGGCAACATCATGAAGCAGGCGCAGCAGCTGCAGGAGCGGCTGGCGCAGGTGCAGGCGGAGGCCGGCAACAGGACCGTCGAGGGCAGCGCCGGCGGCGGCATGGTGACCGCCGCCGTCAACGGCCGCCTGGAGGTGACGGGCCTGCGCATCGAGAAGCAGGTGGTGGAAGGAGGGGATCTGGAGATGCTGCAGGACTTGATCATCGCCGCGGTCAACCAGGGTATTCGCGCGGCGCAGAAGATGATGGCCGACGAGATGAGCAAGGTCACCGGGGGCCTCAACATCCCGGGCCTGACGCCGTAGCGCCGCCGCAAGCGTTTCCGGCAGAGCTTCATGGCAACCTTTCCCGCGCCGCTGGCGCGCGTGATCCAGGAGCTGGTCAAGCTGCCCGGTGTCGGCGAGAAGACCGCCACCCGGCTCGCCTTTCACCTGCTGCGCACCGAGCGCGCCGACGTCCAGGCCCTGGTCGCCGCCCTCGGCACGCTGCGCGAGGAGGTGCGGCTGTGCTCGGTCTGCTTCGCCTTCACCGCGCAGGACCCGTGCGCTCTGTGCAGTGACCCGGCCCGCAGCCCGGAGGTGATCTGCGTCGTCGAGGATCCGGCCGACGTGATCGCCGTCGACGGCTCGGGACAGTTCCGCGGCCGCTACCACGTGCTGCACGGCTCGCTGGCGCCGCTCGACGGCGTCGGCCCCGAGCAGCTGCGCATCACCGAGCTGCTGCGGCGACTACAGGACGGCGCCGTGCGCGAGGTGATCCTCGCCACCAACCCCACCGTCGAGGGCGAGGCCACGGCGATGTACCTGGCCAAGCTCATCAAGCCGCTCGACATTCGCGTCACCCGCATCGCCCACGGTCTGCCCATGGGAGCCGACGTCGAGTACGCCGACACGCAGACTCTGGGCAAGGCCCTCGAGGGGCGGCGGGAGATGTGATTGGAAGAAGTCGATAGTCGATAGTTGATAGTTGAAAGTCGGGACCCCGTATTTACGGCTGGCGTTTTCGGGCCTACGCTTCTCTCGTATGCCGCGGAGACGATGCCTGCTGGTGCTTTTCGGGGTGCTGCTCAGCTCCTGCATGGTGCCACCGCCGGCGCTGCGACAGGGCGGGGCCTTCGCCGACATTGCCGTGGCGCAGGCACAGCAGCACGACCTCTCCGGGCAGCGCGTGCGCTGGGGCGGCACGATCGCCAAGGTCACACCGCGGGAGAAGGAAACCTGTCTCGAGATCGTCAGTCGACCGCTCGACGACCAGGCGCGGCCGGAGGACAGTGACGAGACCTTCGGGCGGTTTCTCGCCTGCTCGAGTGGTTTCTACGATCCCGACGTCTATCGCCGCGGCCGAGAGGTTACGGTCGTCGGAACGTTGCAGCCTGCGGTCGCCGGCAAGATCGGCGAGCTTACCTACTACTACCCCAAGGTTGCCGCGGAGACGGTCTACCTGTGGCCCAAGCGCCGCCTTCGAAAATACGTCTATGAGCCCATCGACCCGTTCTGGTACCCCTACTATGGGCCCTGGCCCTATGGCGTGTGGCCCTACGGAGGCTGGCGTTATCCCTGGTGAGACGGGCGCAGGGCGCGGCGTCGAGGGAACGCGAGATCCGCGCTCACGCCGGTCCCCTGTCACGCCCCGCCGGCTCTCGTTCCGCGGCGCCGGGGGCGGCGTGCCTTGGCGCCGCCGCGCACCTGACGGATGCTGGAGGTGACGTCGCTGGCGGGGTGGAAGCTGACCTGCAGGGTCGGGCCGTAGTGGAGGGCGAAGCTGTTGAGCGCCTCGACGCTGTCGGTCTCGATGATGGCGATGCCCCGAAACGGCGCCTGGCCGTCCTGCCACACGTACTCGCCGACGAAGCGGAAGCCGTCGGGTTGAACCTCGTCCCACTCCAGTCGCTTGGCCATGGCGGCGTCGAGCGAGTCCCAGGTCAGCTTGTACTCGGCGATGAACAGCATGGCGAGCCTCAGGCGGCGGATCGCGCCGAGCCGCGTTTGGCTCGACTTCCGGTGCTCTTGCGTAGCGCTTGCGAGCGCGCCGCGAGCCACTCGGCGGCGGGTTTCCAGACCTCCTCGGGCGCGGTGGCGCCGGCAAAGACACCCATGTGTCCGCCGGCGACCAGACGGAACGTCTTGTCGTCGCTGCCGACCGCGTCGAGCACCGCACGCACCGCCGCCGCCGGCGCGATCTGATCGGTGCGTCCGGCGAACACCAGCAGCGCGGCGTGCACCCGACGCAGATCGGCCACCTTGCCGCCGAAGCTCATCTTGCCGCGCACCAGCTTGTTGCGGCGCATGAAGTCGTGCACGAACTGCAGGAAGGCCCCCTGCGGGTAGTCGACGAACTGGCTCACCCACTGGTTCATGGCATCGAAGCCGTTGACGTACTCGCGGTCCCACATGTTCATGAACAGGTCGGCGTAGCGGGTGACGTTCTTCATCGGCGTGAGCAGACGGAAGACGGTGCTGGAGAGACCGCCGGGCACGTTGCCGATCTGGCGCGCGAGGAACTCGATCTGCCCGCCGGCCAGGCTGGCGGCCCACGCGAACAGACCCATCTTGGTCATGTCGACCGGCGCGCCGATGGCGACGATGTTGCGCACCGCCCGGTCGCGGTGCACCGCGACGTGCGTGAGCGAGAACAGCCCGCCCATGCAGTAGCCCAGCAGCGAGAGCTGGGGACTGCCGGCATGGGCGGTGACGGCGGCGCAGGCGGCCGGGATCCAGTCGAGCACGTAGTCGTCGAGGGTGACGTAGGCGTCGGCGTCGTCGGGCTCGCCGAAGTCGACGAGATAGACCGCGAAGCCGCGCTCGAGCAG
>CAZYMF010000145.1:10587-12603 GCA_964648215.1 uncultured Binatia bacterium (SeqCode)
GGATCTCGGATCAGCCAGTCGATGCCGTTGACGAAGCGCAGGATGGCGCGATTGGCTTCGACCCGCGCCAGGTGCTCGCTCCGGCTCAGCAGATCTTCGAACATGACGACGGCACCGTAGGAAAGTGGCCGGAGCGTTGTCAATCGCCCCCGGGCTCGCGGCTCGCCGGCAGAGGCCGCCGCGGCGGCCTCTCGCCCAGCACCACCGGGCGCGTCATGGCCCCCTGGCCCGGGCGCAGGGTGACCACGCGGGTGAAGACGTTGCGGAACGAGTGCTCGTCGAGGCGCCGGCGCACGCCGACCCCTCTGGCGAGCGCGGCCACGGTGAGGGCGCGGCCCAACGACGACAGGACGAAGATGTATTGGTAGCCGGCATCGCCGACGGTCTGCATCACGGTGCCGCCGAGGAGCGAGCCGCCGACGATCAGGGCGCCGTTGAGCAGGTTGTAGAGGGACAGTACCTGGGATCGATTGCCGTTGTCCGTGCAGTCGAAGAGGTTGAGAAACGTGCTCAGCTCGAAGCCGGCCCAGGCGAAGCCGGCGAACAGCTGCAGCGCGACGAGGTAGGCGAAGTTGTCGGACAACACCCACAGCGACGACAGCGGGATGAGCAGAACCGCCGAAACCTGCAACGCGCGACGATTGCCGTAGGCGCGCGCGATCTCGCCCCAGTAGCTCGAGGACAGCACCCGGGCCATGACGATGGCGCCGTTCAGGATCGTGAAGCGCGCATACGAGAGCTCGAGCCCGTGCAGCATGAACGGGGTGAAGTACGCCGCCGAGATGTTCACCGAGCCGTTGATCAGGACGATCAGCAGAATCAGCCGTCCGTAAGGCTGCGCGGGCAGATCCGCCACCAGCTCGTGGATGGGGCGCCGTGGCGGCCGCAGGGCCACGCTGTCCGGGTCGTGCTGTTGGGTGAGAAACCAGGTGCTGGCGCCGCGACTGAGCGCCGCCAGCGCAAACGCCAGGGCGAAGCCGACCGATGCGCCGATGCCCGTTCGCTGCGTTGCGTCGATGACGAAGCCGCCCGCAACCAACGACAGGAACAGCACCGAGTGGACGGCCACGTTGCGGCGGCCGAAGTAGCGGCTGCGGATCGAAGCGGGGATCAGCCGGCCCATCCAGGCGTTCCACGCCGGGCTGATCCCGAGGGTCAACATCCAGTAGAGGCAGACGATCGCCAGCAGCCACGGGTAGCCGCCGCGGGCGGAGCGCGCCAGCCACGCCACCGGCAGGAAGGTGACGGCCTGCAGCGAGGCGCTGGCGATGACCCAGCGACGGTCGCCGATGCGGTGCGCCGCCGCCGTCGAAAAGAGCTGGAAGACGGCGCCGGCGAGGACGGGCGCCGTTGCCAGGACGCCGACCTGGAACGGCGTCGCACCCAGAAGCAGCGCGAAGGCCGGAAAGTACGTCTCGCCGAAGCCGATCATCGCCGCGTTGCAGCTGGCGTCGAGCGTGCTGGCGCGCAGGCTGCGGCGCAGGTGGGAGGTGCGAGACATGATCTTGTCTGCGTCTGCGGATCGGGGAGTCGCGGCGCGCCGGCGCCGCGACTCCCCGCACTGGCGGGGGAGACGTTGGAGCCGTGACCGGCTCAGGGCTTCGCGGCGACCGTTTCGAAGCGGGTGACGCCGTAGCCGGCCTTCTTGAGCGCGTCTTCGATCGGTTTCTGCTGGATCGTCTTGTCGTCCTTCATCGTCACCGTCGCCGTCTTCGCCGCGAAGTTCACATCCACCGCGGCCACGCCGTCGAGCTTCTGGAGGGCCTCACGGACCCTCTTCGTGCACGTCACCCTTCAATGCATGCCCGAGACGCCGACGACGTAGCGGTGTCCGGCGCTCGCGGGCGCCGCCTGCTCGGCGCGGGTGCTCTGCGGGAAGGCGATCGGTGCGATGCCGCCACAGAGCACCGCCAGGATTGCGGCCATTGCCGTTCGATTCATGGGGACCTCCTTTGGACCTCTTCCCTGCCAGCTGTACCGACAAGGGCGAAGGCGCGCAAGCCGGTAGCGACGAGG
>CAZYMF010000146.1:0-12552 GCA_964648215.1 uncultured Binatia bacterium (SeqCode)
TGTTCCTCGGCTCGGGAAGCGTGATCCACGCCATGGGCGGCGAGCAGGACATGCGCAGGATGGGCGGTCTGAAGGAGCACATGCCGACCACCCACTGGACGTTTCTGATCGCGACGCTGGCGATCGCCGGCATCTTCCCCCTGTCGGGCTTCGTCTCCAAGGACGAGATCCTGTGGGAATCGATGACCGGACGGCACGGGCATCCCGGCCTGTGGTTGATCGGCTTCATCGTCGCCGGCCTGACCGCGTTTTACATGTTCCGCCAGGTTTACATGGTCTTCTATGGTGAGAACCGCTCCGATCACCATACGCGCGAGCACCTGCACGAATCCCCGCCGGTGATGACCTACCCGTTGGTCGTGCTGGCGCTGCTGGCCCTGGTAGCGGGGGCGTTGAACTGGCCGCACATCCTCGGGGGCGGCGCGTGGTTCGAGCGGTTCTTGAGCCCCGTCTTCGAGGCCCACGGGGAGCTGGCGGTGCACGCTGCCGCGGAGCCGTCGGAGGCCTTCGAGATGGCGCTGATGGTGCTGTCGCTCGCCATGGCCGGCGTCGGCATTGCGGTCGCCTACGCGATGTATCACCGGCGGTCGCTGTCGCCGGAGCGGTTCACGAATCTCGCCCGCGGCGCGATCTACCGTGTGCTGTACAACAAGTACTATGTCGACGAGATTTACGAGGCCGTCTTCGTGCGCGGCACGTTGTCGCTGTCCCGTCTGGGTGCGGCCTTCGACCACTACGTGATCGACGCCATCGTCGACGGCGCGGCCACGCTGACGCGCGGGATTTCCTGGCTGAACGGATTGTTCGACAACTACGTCGTCGATGGCGCGGTCAACGGCGTGGCGCGCGTGACCGTCGGGGTCGGCTCGCGCTTCCGGCGGCTGCAGACCGGCAACCTCAACGGATACCTCTACGTCATCGCCGTGGCGACGCTGATCATCCTGCTGGCGCGCGTGATGTGACGGGGGTGTCCGGAATGGTCGGTGATGAAGAAATATAGGAGACGCGAGGTCGGCCGGCCCATGCCGCACGTCACGCGTCCGTCTCGAGTTGGAGCCCAGGCATGAGCCACGTACTGACCTACATGACCTTCATTCCGCTGGCCGGCATGGTGGCGATCCTCTGCCTGCCGCGGGAGCGCCACGACCTGATCAAGTGGACGGCGGTGGCGGCGACGACGCCGCCGTTGCTGCTGGCGATCTGGTTGTTCGCCCATTTCGACCGCACCCAGGCGGGATTCCAGCTGATGGAGCGGCACACCTGGATCGCGTTCGGATCGTTCAAGGCGGAGTATCTGGTCGGGGTCGACGGCATCAGCGTCACCATGGTGCTGCTCACGGCGCTGCTGTGCTTCATCTGCATCTTCGCTTCGTGGGGCATCAACAAGGCGGTGAAGGGTTACTTCGCGCTCTTCCTCCTGCTCGACGCCGGCATGATGGGCGTGTTCGTCGCGCTCGATTTCCTGCTCTTCTTCGTCTTTTGGGAGGTGATGCTGCTGCCGATGTACTTCCTCATCGGCATCTGGGGCGGACCGCGGCGCGAGTACGCGGCGATCAAGTTCTTCCTCTACACGCTGGTCGGCAGCGCGCTGATGCTGCTGGCGATCCTGGCGCTGTACTTCTACAACGACCCGCACACGCTCGACATGACGCAGCTGATCGCGAACAGCAGCCACTACAGCCGCCAATTCCAGCTCGTGGTGTGGATCGCGCTCTTCGTCGGCTTTGCGATCAAGATCCCCGCCTTCCCGTTCCACACCTGGTTGCCGGACGCGCACGTCGAGGCGCCCACGGCGATCTCGGTCATCCTGGCCGGGGTGCTGCTCAAGATGGGCACGTACGGGTTGCTGCGGGTGAACTACGCCGTCCTCCCGCAGGCGACGGCGGAGCTGGCTTACTACTTCCTCGGTGCTCTCGGCACCTTCAACATCGTCTACGGCGCGCTCTGCGCCATGGCGCAGAAGGACCTCAAGAAGCTGGTGGCGTACTCGAGTATCAGCCACATGGGATACGTGATGCTGGGCATGGCGTCGTTCACCATCCAGGGAATCAACGGCGCCGTGCTGCAGATGTTCAACCATGGGACGGTCACCGCCATGCTCTTCCTCCTGGTGGGGGTCATCTACGACCGGGCCCATCACCGCGACATCGAGGGCTTCGGCGGCTTGGCCACCACCATGCCGGTGTACACCGGCGTGACCGCGCTCGCGTTCTTCGCGGCGATGGGGCTGCCGGGACTGTCGGCGTTCATCTCCGAGGTGCTGGTGCTGCTCGGCGCGTGGCAGACGGCGCCGGGGTTGACGGTGATCGCCGCCACGGCCGTCGTGCTGACGGCGGGCTACCTTCTGTGGACGATGCAGCGGATGTACTTCGGCCAGGTGAACGAGAAATACGTCGGCCTGCCCGAGATCAACGGGCGCGAGCTGTTCACGTTGATGCCCCTGGGCGCCATCGTCGTCGTGCTCGGCGTCTACCCGGCGCCGATCCTCGACCTGATCACGCATTCGCTGCAGAACCTGAACCACATGGTCCTGCCCTACCTGTAGCGGGGTCGGAAAGGGCGCGGCGGACCGGAGCGGCGAAATCTCCCCATGAATCTCGATACGACCCAGAGTCTCCCCTATCTGCTGCCCGAGCTGATCCTGGTGGCGACGTTGCTGACGGTCTTCGTCGGCGACCTGTTTGTCCGCACCAAGGATAGGCTCGGCGAGATTGCGCTGCTGGGAACGGCGCTCGCCCTGGTGGCGGTTTCGCGCGTGGCGGCGTGGCCGGAGGCCTCGTTGTTCTACCGCATGGTGACTCACGATCAGTTCGCGGTCTTCTTCAAGGTGATCTTCTCGCTGGCGACGATCGCGGTGGTGCTGATGTCGCTCACCTCGCGGGAGGTGCGGCGCTCGAGCCAGGGCGAGTACTACGGCATGTTGGTCGCCGGCACGCTCGGCATGTTCCTCATGGCCTCGGCCTCGAACCTGCTGATGGCCTACCTGTCGCTCGAGTTCGTCAGCCTGACGTCCTACGTGCTCACGGGCGTTCTCCGTCACAGCCGTCGCTCGGGCGAGGCGGCGCTGAAGTATCTCCTCTACGGCGGCGTGGCGTCGGCGACGATGATCTACGGGATGAGCTGGATCTTCGGTCTGACGGGAAGTCTGGATTACGGGGCGATCAGCGCCGTGCTCGGCCAGGGCCACGTCAACCCGCTGGCGTTGTTCATCGCCCTGGTGCTGACGCTGGCCGGCTTCGGCTACAAGATCGCGGCCGTGCCGTTTCACATGTGGGCTCCCGACGTCTACCAGGGAGCGCCCATTCCGGTCGCGGCGTTTCTGTCCGTGGGCTCGAAGGCGGCCGGCTTCGCTCTCCTGATCCGTTTCTTCTACCCCGCCATCTCCCACCTGGCGGCGAACGGAGTGTGGACGGTGCTGCCGGGGACGCAGTGGCCGCAGCTGGTGTTGGTCTTGTCGATGATCACCATGACCCTCGGCAATCTGGCGGCGCTCTCGCAGCAGAACCTGAAGCGCCTGCTCGCGTACTCGAGCATCGCCCACGCCGGGTACATCCTGATGGGCTTCGTGGTCCTCACCAACGACGGCTTGCGGGCCATGATGTTCTACCTCGTCACCTACTATCTGATGAACATCGGCGCCTTCCTGGTGGTGATGATCGTGGCCAACAGCACCGAGCGCGAGGACATCGATGCCTATCGCGGGTTGGCTTGGCGCGGCGGCGCGGCACCCGCCGTGGCGATGGCGATCTTCCTGTTCTCGCTGGCGGGCCTGCCCCCTCTGGCTGGATTCGTCGGTAAGTTCTACCTGTTCGCCGCAGTCATCGAACGACACTTCTATCTGCTGGCGCTGGTCGGTGTGCTCAACAGCGTGATCTCTCTCTACTACTACGCGCGCATCGTCAAGGCGATGTTTCTCGAGCAACCGCAAGGCGGCGAGGGCCGGGTCGCCGTCGGCCTGCAGGACGGATTTCTGATGGGCAGCCTGGCGGGCGCCACCTTGCTTCTCGGAGTGTACTGGAGCCCCGTGATGGCGATGGTCGATCGCTCCCTGAGGTTCTTTCTCGGTTGAGGTCGAGTCGAGACTCGGGCCGCGCCGAAATTTTGCCCTTGCAAAGTGCCCTATCTCCGCCTACTCTACTAGCCGAACCCGACCGCTGGCAGGGAAGCAGGGGCCTATGATGAATCTCCTTTTGTTGTCCCGCGCTTTCGCGAGATTGTCGCAAGCCGCCGCCGCCGGCTTGGTCTTGGCTGGCATTGTCTTGCTCGTCCCGCGTGGTGCCCAGGGGCAGAGCACCTGCAACGGCAGAATCGAGATCTCCTACGCCAGCGTGCCTTCGCCGAATACGGTAGGATCGGTCGATCGGGTTCGCCTGCAGTTTGGCGCCTCCGGTATCTCCGGCGGTACGATGCTGACTATGACCGACCTTTTCTTCGACCTCGATTGCAAGGCTTCCATGGTGGGGTGCGTCGATGACGGCATGGTGGTGAGCTACCAGGGCGACAGCACCATCTCGACCACCTGCACCGGGATATCCTTCTCCTCCACTAAACCGAGCGGGGGGGCGGACACCAACGATATCGTGTTCACGGCCAGCCCGACGCTCGATCTGCCCGCGAACACCTTCCCCGTCTGCGAGCTGCAGTTCGATGTGAAGGTTCTGTCGCTCAGCAACGACAGCACGCCGACCGTGATCGAGCAGCGTGCCGGCTTTGCTACGGCGGAGTGCGACAACACGGGAACGGCCTCGCAGATCGGGACTGGGTCGGTGCCCGCGGCGGAGCGGACGTGCGTCGGGGTCACCGGCGTTCTGCGCAGCTTGCCGAGGCGATGATGGAAATGCGACGCGGCGACAACGGGACGAAACGCTGGCAACTGGTTTTGGCGGTGGCTGTGCTCCTGTGCGCTCGCCTGGCCGACGCCGACCTGGCATCGGACAAGGCGGCGGCAATCCTGGTTTACCCGGTGATTCTCGTGTCGGACAAGGACTGCGTCGACACGACGGTGCAGATCAGCAACACGTCGAACGACCCCGTCGACGCGCGGTGCTTCTACGTCAATGCGACCGGCCGTTGTAGCAACAACGGCTTGCAGTGTTTTACCGGTGCGGACTGTGGTGGCGGCATTTGCGTTCCGACGTGGCGAGAGACCGACTTCCGCATCCGGTTGACGGCTCGGCAGCCGGTGATCTGGTTGGCGAGCGAAGGCCTGTCGACACGGCAAGCGGGGCCCAGTGGGCTCACGTTTCCGCTCGACGGCATCTACCGCAAAGGCCCGTCGGGGCAGAGCAATGCGGGTAGCCTGGTCCCCCCGGTGAGCGACAACCCCTTCTTGGGCGAGCTGAAGTGCATCGCGGTGGACGATACGGATCACCCCACCGATCGCAACGTGCTGGTGGGTTCGGCGATCACGGAAGAAGGTTGCGAGTGTCTCGACGTGACGCGCTACAACGCCATCGGTATCCAAGCGATCCAGGGCGCCAACAACGGCGACAACACGCTGGTGTTGGGGGACGAATACGAAGCCTGTCCGAACACGCTGATCCTGAACCACTTCTTCGACGGGGCCGCCGACCCGACGACGGGCGAGACGGTCGTGGGTAACCTGACGCTGGTGCCCTGCAGCGAGAACTTCGTTCGGCAAGACAACGACCTGACCCTGATCGTGGCTCAGTTCCTGGTTTTCAACGAGTTCGAGCAGCGCTTTTCCACCAGCACTCGCGTCCAGTGCTACGCCTCGATGCCGCTGTCGAACATCGACACCACGCAGGCGGAGCGTTCGATCTTCAGCGTCGGCGTCGCGGGCACCCTGACCGGGCAGACGCGGATCCAAGGTGTCAGCACTGGAGGAGGGCACGGGCTGCTGGGGGTCTACTTCGACCTGCACGGCGTGCAGAGCACGGCGGCCAACCTGCACTTCCAGGGCATCACCGACCAGCCGGACTTCATCTACCTCCCCTAGGATCCGTCGGGCCTGGCGTGCGGCGCGGTGCCGGTTCTGGCCCCTCTTGACCTGAGCACCCCGCACTGAGCACAATCCGCCCCCGACGGTCGGATCCGTCCAGCGCTCCCGTTTGCGGGTCGACGTAGCCCGTGGCAGGGATCCGGTGAGATGAAATTTCTCGAGAAGTTGCCGTTGCTGACGACCCACCCGGAGCTGCTTGCCCTGCTTTTCGCGGCCGGCTTCGTCCTCATCGCCGGATTGCGCGTGTTGTTGCACCGCACGCGCATCCGGACCCGGTTGGACTCCGGTTTGACGCTTCTCATGATTGCGCTGGTCGCCGGGGCCATCGCGATGCTGGGCGGGGGAACCGGTGGCGGCATTCTCTTCCTCGATGCGTATGCCGTCTTCATCGCCGCGACCGCCATCGGACTGGTGCGCATCGGCCTGGTGCTCTTCGTCGATTTCTACCTGCGCGAGCGCAAGGGCGCCGCGGTATCCACCATTTTCCGGGACGTCGCCACCCTCGTCACCTACTTCCTGATCATTCTCTCCGTCCTCCGCTATACGCTCGACATCAACGTGACGTCGCTCGTTGCGACGTCGGCGGTGTTGACGGCCATCATCGGTCTGGCGTTACAGGATCTGCTCGGTAGCGTGATCAGCGGGCTGGTGCTCGAGCTGGAGGCCCCTTTCAGCCGGGACGATTGGATTCATGTCGGTACGTTCGAAGGGCAGGTGCTGGAGGTCGGCTGGCGCACCACGAAGATTCGCACGCGCGTCAACGAGGTGGTCACGCTGCCGAATACCTACCTGGCGCGCGAGCCGGTGGTGAACTACTCCCGGCCCGACCCGTATCACGGAGACACCCTGCGCTTCGAAGCGGCCTATGAGGCCTCGCCGCACTCGGTCAAGCAGGCCGTGCTGGGCGTGCTGCTCGCCGAGGCGTCGGTGCAGCGACATCCGGCGCCCGAGGTGCGCACGACGCAGTACGACGACAGCGGCATTCAATACGAGGTGCGCTACTGGCTCACGGAGTTCGGTGAGCTCGAGCGCATCCGCGATCGCATCATGACCAACCTCTGGTATGCGCTGCGCCGCGCGAATGTCCGCATTCCGTTTCCCGCCCGCGACCTCTTCGTCTACTCGCAGGCGCCGGCGTCGGTGCTTGATGGCGGCGATGTCGCGGCGACCCTGCGGCGCGTGCCGCTCTTCGGTCCGCTGGCGGACCACAGCCTCGACCAATTGGCGACGCAGGTACACCGGCTTGCCTTCGGGGCGGGCGAGGTGGTCGTACGCGAAGGAGATCCGGGCGATTCGTTCTATGTGATCGAACGCGGCGCGGTCGCGGTGGTCATCGGCCGCCAGAACGGCTCCGCGGGGCGGACCATCGCCAAGCTCGGCGCGGACGACTTCTTTGGCGAGATGTCGTTGCTCGCCGGCGAGCCCCGCTCGGCCACCGTGGTGGCGCAAAGCGACGTCACGGTGCTGGAAGTCTCTCGCGCGGCGTTTCAGCAGATCGTGCTCGGTGATCCGGAAATTCTCGAGCCGATCAGCCAGATCGCGAGCCATCGCCTCGAGGTGCAGCGAGAGCAGCGCCGCTTCGAGGAGGCCATTCCGCCGTTCGGCAGCGACCCGGCGGCGCAGCGCCTGTTGCGTCGTATTCGGGCGTTCTTTCGCATCGGTGAATGAGGAGGTCGTGGTGAGGGGAGGATCCACCCCGGCCCTCGCGATGCGGGTCCAGGTTCCGTCTCGATGAAGGCCGGTACCCTCTTCGTCGTCGCCACGCCGCTGGGAAACCTGGAGGACATCACGGCCCGTGCCCTGCGGGTGTTGCGCGAGGTCGACCTGATCGCGGCGGAAGACACGCGCCGCAGCCGCAAGCTGCTGAGCCGCTTCGACATCCACACGCCCCTGATCAGCTACTATGACGAGATCGAGCGGCAGCGTGCGCCGCAGCTGATCGAGCGTCTCCGGGCCGGAAAGTCGATCGCTCTCGTCTCGGATGCCGGCACACCCGGGATCGCCGATCCCGGGTATCACCTCGTACGCGCCGCCGTCGCCGCCCTGATCGAGGTGGTGCCCATCCCGGGACCGTCGGCGGTGGCGGCGGTGCTGAGCGTGGCGGGCCTACCGACCGACCGCTTCGTGTTCGAGGGGTTCGTGCCGGCGCGTGCGGCCGCCCGGCGGCGCTTCTTCGCGGACCTCGCGGGCGAAGAGCGGACCATCGTCGTCTACGAGGTGGCGCGACGGCTGGCGGCCTGCCTGGCTGACGTGATCACGGCCTTCGGTGCCGAGCGACAGATCGTGCTGGCGCGCGAGGTGACCAAGGTCTTCGAGCAGATCCTCCGCGGCAGTGCCGCCGCCGTGCACGCCGGCCTGCCGGCCGGCGGCGTCCAGGGGGAGCTGACGCTGGTCATCGCCGGCGCCGCTCCGCGTCCGAGCGCCGTGAGCGATGAAGAGCTCGACGCCGCCATCGCTCGCCTGCGGGCGCAGGGGCTACACACCCGGGACATCGCCGAGCAGCTGGCAACGGCGCTCCACCTGTCCCGTCGGAAAGTCTACGAGCGCATCATCAACAGAGAGCCGTGAAAAATCGGTTGCGATTTCCCGACGGCGCTACTCGCCGGCGAAATATCTGCGCGGGTTGTCGATCAGCATTGCGTCGATCTTGCTCTGGGCAACGCCGGCCTCGCGCAGAGCCGGCACGATATTCTCGAAGACATGGGTCGGCTTCCACGTCGGGAACGCTTCTGCGGGGATCGGCAGGGCGCGTCCGCGCCAGCACCAGACGGTGTCGTGGGAGAGGACGATCTGCTTTTGGAAGCCTATGCCCAGCAAGCCGATGAGTGCCGCCTGGCGCAGGCGGTCGGGCTGCAAGATCTCCAGGCCGAAGCGGTCGAAGCCCAGATAGGCGCCGCGGTCGAGCATGTCGACGTGATACTTCAGGTCCGCGCTGCCGCACGAGTGCCCGACGATCACCTGCTTCAGGTCGACGCCCTCGGAGGCGAAGACGTCGAGCTGCTCGCGTCCCATCGTGCCTTCGTCGGTGTGGGTCGTGATCGGTGCGCCGGTCGCCTTGTGGGCACGAGCGGCCGCACGCATCACCTGTTCCTCGTAGGGGGTGACCTGATGGGCGCCCGTCGCCACCTTGATCACGCCCGCCTTGATGCCGGTGCCGCCGATGCCGTCACTCAGCTCGCGGATGAAGGTCTCGGCCATCTCGTTGACGACGTCGGCGCCGAACTGTGCGCGGAAGCGGAAGTACTGCGTGGCCCCGGAATCTTCCTTGTAGAGTCCGGTGGCGCAGATGAGGTTGACGCGGGCCGCCTGCGCCACCTCGGCCATCAGCTCGACGTCGCGACCGAGATCGATGGGGCACGGGTCGAGAAGCGTGCGCAGGCCGAGAGCCTTCAGCTCTTCCATCCTGTCGACGCAGAGCTTGACGGTGTCCTTGCGATCGAACGCGGGGGCGGCGGTATCGCTGTCCCAGCCCGGCCAGCCGATCATGAGATGCTCGTGCATGAGCGTGGTTCCGAGATCTGTCGGAGCGCAGGGGCCGAGAACTGTATGGATGCGTGCCATGGAGAACCTCCTCATCGAGTGACTCGCAGAGTCGACAGTCGGCGAGCGAAAGTCAAGGTCGCCGCGCGCGCGTCTCTCGCGCGAGAAGCGACCGAGATTGGGTCGGCTGGCCCGCCGTGTCCGGCCGATTGGAAGCCGGGATCAATAGCGAATGCTGAAGTCGGCGCATTCGCCGGTGGCCTCTCCCCAATGTGCGCACACGTTGTCTACCAGGGCGCCGCGCGGCCCGCCGTGGCTCCAGACCGCGAGCCGTTCCAGACGCTGGCGTGGGCCCTCGGCGACGATCTCGACGCTGCCGTCGCGGCAGTTGCGCACCCAACCCACCAGCTGCAACCGCGCGGCCTCGTCGACGGTGGCGTAGCGAAAGCCAACGCCCTGAACGCGACCCGTAACGATCAGGCGCAAACGGGCGGGATCGGCCGGTGGCGTAGCCATTTCAGACGGCGCCCACCAGGGCGCGAAGCTCCTTCTCGCTCACGGTGGTGATGCCGAGATCGCGCGCCTTGTCGAGCTTGGAGCCGGGATTCTCGCCGACGACCACGTAGCTGGTCTTCTTGGTGACGCTGGAGGCCACCTTGCCGCCTTGGGACTCGATCCAGCGGGTTGCTTCGTCGCGCGGAACGGACAAACCGCCGGTGAGCACGAAGGTCTGCCCGGCGAGCTTGTCGCCGCGCTGGCGCCGCTCCATCTTCGGGTCTACTCCGGCCCGTTGTAGGCGCTCGATGACCGCGCGGTTCTGCCGCAAGGTGAAGAAGGCGCGGATCTCACGCGCCGTCTCGGGGCCGACCTCGCGGATCGCGAGAAGCTCTTCCTCCGTCGCCTTCTCCAGGGCCTCGATGCTGCCGAAATGTGCCGCCAGCAGGGCGGCCATGTGCTCGCCGACCTGGGGGATGCCGAGACCGTTGATGAAGCGGGGCAGAGTCGTACGTTTGCTGCCGTCGATGGCGTCGAGGATGTTTTGGGCGGACTTGTCGGCCATGCGTTCCAGTTCGATGAGCTGGTCCTTGGTCAGCTCGTAGAGATCGGCGACATCCTTCACCAGACCCTTGTCGATGAGCTGGGTTACCAACTTCTCCCCGAGCCCGTCGATGTCGAGGGCATGCTTGGAGGCGAAGTGACGCACCGCCTCCCGGAGCTTGGCCGCGCAACCCATGCCGATGCAGCGGTAGGCGGCCGCGCCCTCCTCGCGCACGACCTTGCTGCCGCACATCGGGCACGCGGATGGCATGTGGAACTTGCGTTCCTTGCCGGTTCGTTCGCCGGTGACGACGCTGACGACGTACGGGATCACGTCTCCGGCGCGCTCGACGACGACCGTGTCGCCGATGCGGATGTCCTTGCGCTCCACCTCGTCCATGTTGTGCAACGACGCGCTGGTGATGGTGACGCCGCCGACGGATACGGCTTCGAGCTCCGCCACCGGTGTGATCGCGCCCGTGCGCCCGACCGAGGGGACAATATCCTTGACCCGGGTGCGACCCTGCTGCGCCGCAAACTTGAACGCGATCGCCCAGCGGGGCGATCGGGACACTTCGCCCAGGCGGCGCTGCAGCTCGGTGTCGTTCACTTTGGCGACGATACCATCGACCTCGTACGGCAGCTCCTCGCGCCGCCGGGCGATGTCGTCATGGTAGCTCTCGACGGCTTCGGGTCCCGTGCAGCGCTTGTTGAGAGGGTTGACCTTCAGCCCCCACGCCTTGAGGGCGGCGAGGAAATCCAGGTGTGTGTCGAAGCGTACGCCCTCGATGCGGCCTGGGCTGTGACAGAAGATATCGAGCGGCCGGCGCGCGGTGATGCGAGAATCGAGCTGGCGTAGCGAGCCGGCCGCGGCATTGCGAGGGTTGGCGAAGGGGGCCTCATTCCTCTCGGCGCGCTCGCGGTTGAGCTGCTCGAAAGCGGCCTTGGGAAAGATGACCTCACCCCGGACCTCGAGGCGGGAAGGAGCCGCGGGCGCCCCCCGCTCCTGGCGCAGGGACAGGGGCACGCTGCGGATGGTCTTCACGTTGGCGGTGATGTCCTCGCCCGTTGTGCCATCGCCACGGGTGGAGGCGACTTGCAACTCGCCGTCGGCGTAGACGAGCTCGACCGCTAGGCCGTCGAGCTTGGGCTCGGCGACGTACTCGACCGGATCGGTGCTGTTGAGCAAGCGCCGCACGCGCTCGTCGAACTCGCGGAACTCCTCGACGGACATCGCGTTGTTGAGGGACAGCATCGCCAGCGTGTGGCGCACGGCGGCGAACTTCTCGGCCGGTGGCGCGCCCACCTTTTGCGTCGGGGAGCTGGTCGCGCGCAGCTCGGGGAACGCCTCCTCCAATCGCTGCAGCCGGCGGAACAACCGGTCGTACTCGACGTCGGAGATCTCCGGCGAGTCGAGCACGTGGTAGCGGTAGTTGTGGTGCTCGATCTGCTTGCGCAGGCGGATGATCTCGCGCTCGGCTTGCCGCTCGCCACGGGGAATGGCAGGTGACCTTGATGTGGGCACAGCCGGGGAATATACCGTCGGAGCCGCGAGGCGAGCAACGACCGACCGGCATTTTGGCCCCCCGGGGTCGTTGCCAAGAGAGAGGGAACGTGATGGGGCCGTAGTGAGCTCAATCTGAAACACCGTTTCTCCGGGACCGGGTCGACGGTCTCTGAGGTTTGCCCACTATCGGTGGAGGAGGCTTCTTGACACGGTATGCGGTCGCTGGTAGTAAGCACTTTTTACGCCAGGTCATTCTCGGGGCGCAGTGAGGAGCGTCTGCCGCGGGGGCTGTGGCGCTGATTGGCCGATGTAGCTCCAATGGTAGAGCGACTGACTTGTAATCAGTAGGTTGCCAGTTCGAGTCTGGCCATCGGCTCCATAGCAGCGGAGAGGTACCCGAGTGGCCAAAGGGAGCAGACTGTAAATCTGCCGGCTTATAGCCTACGGAGGTTCGAATCCTCCCCTCTCCACCATGATTTCATCACTTGGATATTCACAATGGGTCGTTTGCGCGGGAGTAGCTCAGTTGGTTAGAGCATCAGCCTTCCAAGCTGAGGGTCGCGGG
>CAZYMF010000147.1:0-12440 GCA_964648215.1 uncultured Binatia bacterium (SeqCode)
TGGAACGGGGCGAAGCCACGCCGGCGATGATCGATGCGGTTGCGGATCGTCTGGCAGCCTTTCACCGGACTGCCGACGCCGGGCCGCACGTGGCCGCCAACGGCACACCGGAGGCGATCCGGCGCATTCTCGAGGACAACTACACCAATGCCCGCCCGTTTCGCGGCGTGACCATCCCGGCTGCGGACGACGAGGCGATTCAGGAGTTCTCGCGCGACTTCCTGGCGCGGGAGCGTTCGTGGTTCGAACGTCGCCGGTCGGAACAGCGCGTGCGCGAGTGTCACGGCGACCTGCACACCGAGCACCTGTGCTTCACCGACGCCGGCCTGGTGATCTTCGACTGCATCGAGTTCAACGAGCAGTTCCGCTACTGCGATGTGGCCTCGGAGCTGGCCTTTCTGGCCATGGACCTGGACTACCACGACCGGCGGGATCTGGCGGCGCGGCTGCTGGAACGCTACGCGGCGACGGCGGGTGACCCCGAGCTGCCCCGGCTGGCTCCCTTCTATCAGTGCTACCGGGCCTACGTGCGCGGCAAGGTGGACAGCCTGAAGAGCCGGGAAGCCGAGGTCGACGAGCGCGAGCGCAACGAGGCGGCAACGAGCGCCCGCCGCCATTTCCTGCTGTCCTATCGCTACACGTGGGCGTATCGGCCCGCCGTGGTCGTCGTCTGCGGCCTGAGCGGAAGCGGCAAGTCTTGGCTGGCGGCGACGTTGGGCGAGCGTGTCGGCTACGAGATCCTCAGCTCCGACATCGTGCGCAAGGATCTGGCCGGTCTGGCGCCGACGGCGCGGGTGCGCACGGGCTACGACGAGGGCTTGTACGATGCCGAGCACAGCACGGCGACGTATCGTGCCCTCTTGGAGCGCGCGCGACAGCGGTTGGAGAGCGGGCGCGGTGTCATCCTCGATGCCACCTTCCAACGGCGCGCGGATCGTGACGCGGCCAGAGATCTGGCCAGGCGGGCGCGCGTCCCGTTCGTGCTGATCGAGTGCTGCTGCGCCGAGGGGGAAGTGCGCCGCCGCTTGCAGCGGCGGGCGCGGGACGCGGCGGTCCCCTCGGACGCGGACTGGGAGGTGTACGTCGAGCAACGCCGCCGCTTCGAGGCGTTTGCCGACCACGAGTCCGATCGTTTGACCCTCGACACCAGCGATGAACCCGCCACGCTGACGCGACGGATCGAAGCGCTCCTCAGGGCGGGGTGCATCGCCGCGTAGTCCGAGCTGGCGGTTCGTGTCGCTCTTGGCGGGCGGAATCGGCGCGGTGGCGGCTTCGCATCCTTGCAAAGAGCCGACGCGTTGGGTGTGGGTTGCGAGCGCGCGTTTCGCCCCGAGTGCGTGGCACCTTGCTTGCTCCGCTGAGCTTTGCGCCAGCACGGCCGCTGGGCGATCGGAGGGGAGACATGGCGCACTACAGCTACGAGCGACTGTCGGCGCTCGACAGCTCGTTCCTGGCGATCGAGAGACCCGACACTCTCATGCACGTGGGGGCGACGGCGATCTTCGAGCCGGGGCCGCTGAACCGGCCGGACGGCAGTGTCGACATCAGTCGTATCGGCGCCTACTTGGAGTCGCGGCTGCACAAGATCCCACGCTATCGCCAGCGCCTGGCGTACATTCCCTTCGAGCGCCATCCGGTGTGGGTGGACGACGATCGCTTCAACTTGCACTACCACCTGCGTCACACCAGCCTGCCGCGACCGGGCGACGAGCGGCAGCTCAAGCGCATGGTCGCGCGCATCCAGTCGCAGGAGCTCGATCGCGGCAAGCCCTTGTGGGAGGCGTGGATCATCGAAGGGCTGTCCTCCGGCCGCTTCGCCATGGTCAGCAAGATCCACCACTGCATGGTCGACGGGGTGTCCGGCGTCGATCTGCTCACCGTGCTGCTCAACCCCACTCCCACGGTGGCCATCGCGGATCCGGTGCGCTGGATTCCCCGGCCGACGCCGGGCGGCGCGGTCCTGCTCCGTGACGAGGCGCTGGCGCGGATCACGGCGCCGCTCAACGTCGTGGGGCGTCTGCTGCGCGAGCCCGGCGCGCTCCTCGCCGACGTGCGCGAAGGTGTGGGCGCGCTGGCCGAAACCCTGGGCGCGGCGCTGCACGTGGCTTCGGATACGCCGCTCAATCAGGCGATCGGCTCGCATCGCCGCTTCGATTGGCTGGCCATGGAGCTGGCGGACGTCGGCGCCGTTCGATCGCGTCTGGGCGGCTCGCTGAACGACGTGGTGCTGGCGACGGTGGCGGGCGCGGTCCAGCGTTTCCTCGAACGCCGCGGACTCACCGTGGAGACGATCGACTTCCGTGCCTTCGTGCCGGTGAGCCTGCGGCGGGCGGAGGATCACGGCGGCTCGGGCAACCGGGTGGCATCGTGGATGGTCGACCTGCCGATTGCGGAACGCGATCCCCGCCGGCGCCTGGCGCGCGTGACGGCGGCGACGGCCGCTCTCAAGCACTCGCGACAGGCACGCGGCAGCGAGCTTCTCACCGAGATGGTCGACTGGACCGGCTCGGCGCTGCTCGGCGTGATGATGCAGCTGGCCGCGCGCGCCCGGCCGTACAACATCGTGGTCACCAACGTGCCCGGGCCGCCGTCGGCGCTGTATCTGCTCGGCGCCCGCATGCTCGAGATCTATCCCCTGGTGCCGCTGTTCGTGAATCAGGGCCTGGGGATCGCGCTGTTCAGCTACGCCGGCCGGCTGCACTGGGGTTTCAACGCCGACTGGGACGTCGTCCCCGATCTGCACGACTTCGTTCGTGACGTCGAGGCGTCGTTCGGCGAGCTGTATCACGCCGCTGTCGCGCACAGCGGCAAGCGCGGCCGCCGCGTGCCTGCGAACGGCAACGCGGTCCTCAGCGATGCGCCTGCGGTCTAGCTGCAGGTCGCAAGCTGCAAGTGACAAGCTTCATGATTCTCCGACTCGCAGCTTGGCCCTTGGGGCTTGCAGCTGCGGCCGGCCCGGCGTCAGTACAAGAACATCGGCTTGCCGAGCAGGTGCGCCACCTTCGGACGGTACTGCTCGGAGTCGTAGAGTTCGGTGACGTCGACGCGCTTGATCCCGGAGGTGCAGGTGTCGACGGGAACGGTGGTGTAGACGCCGTTCTGCAGCGCCACCATGCGCCCGGCGTGACCCTGCTCGATCTGTTGCACGGCCAGGTTCCCGTAGGAGGTGGCGACCATGCGGTCGAGCGAATCGGCAACGCCGGCCCGCATCAGGTAGGCGAGCTGCTGCTTGAGCACCTCGACGCCGGTGAGCTTGTGGATGGCGTCGCCGACGCTCTCGCCGATGCCGCCGAGCTTCTTGTGCCCGTAGGCGTCCTCCTGGCCGTACTCGACGACCTGACCACCGATCATCGTGGCACCCTCGGAGACGACGACGATGGAATACGAGCTCGGATTGCGGCGCCGATCCTGGGCCGCCAGCTCGGCCAGACGCTCGATGTCGAACGGCACCTCGCTGATCAGGGCGCGGTCGACGTCGGCGAGGTAGGCGGAGATGAGCGCCGTCTCGCCGCTGTTGCGGCCGAACAGCTCGACGACACAGATGCGCTCGTGGCTGCCGGCGGGAGTGCGCAGGGCGTGAATGAACTCGACGCTGCGGGTGACCGCGGTTCCGAAGCCGATGCAGTAGTCGGTGCCGAAGACGTCGTTGTCCATCGTCTTGGGAATGCCGACCACGCGACAACCTTCGTTGTGCAGCCGCACGGCGAACGAGAGAGTGTCGTCGCCGCCGATCGGCACCAGCGTGTCGATGCCGAGGTGCTCGAGCACGTGCAACACGTGCGGCGTGCAGTCGACGGTCTTCTGGTCGCCGGACGGATAGCTTTCTTTTAAGAACGCGGGGATCTCGCTGGCGCGGACCTTTTGCGGGTTGGTGCGCGAGGTGTGCAGATGGGTGCCGCCGTAGCGATCGATGGTGCGCACGGCTTGACGCGTCAGCGGCTCGACCCAGGTGCGCCGGGCGCTGTCGTCCGCCGTCGGGTCGAAGTTGAGCAGACCCGCCCAGCCGCGGCGGATGCCGAGAACCTCCCAACTGTTCTCTTCGGCGCGGTTCACGATCGCCTTGATGCACGGGTTGAGACCAGGGACGTCGCCTCCGCCGGTCAGAACGCCAATTCGCATATCCTCACCTCCTGCAAGCCGTTCCCCATACCCCCCAGTGTGCGAAAAACGCAGTGGTGACGCAATGCACCGCCGTGCCGGGTCAGCTCGCGTCGAGCCTCCACTCCTCGTGCGCCAGGCGTTGCCGGACGTCCGCGATCTCCAGGATGCGGCGCAGATAGCGCAGACAGTCGGACTCGCTCACCAGGCCGACCAGCTTGCCGCCGGATACCACCGGCAGACAGGCGATCTTGTGCTCCAGCATGCAGGCCACGGCCTCCTCGATGTCCGTCTCGGGCGTGGTGGTGAGCAGCTCGCGCGTCATCACCTCGCGCACCTTGATCTTCTCGAGCCACTCTTTCTGCGCGCCGCGGCGGAACTGGAGCACGCTCGACAGTCCGGCCCGGAAGAGGTCGCGCTGGGTGACCAGACCTACCAGCCGGTTGTCGTCCAGTACCGGCAGATGGCGGATGCGCTTCAGCTTCATGATGTCGTCGGCGATGTCCAGGGTCGCCTTTGCCGCCAACGTCACCACCTCAGTCGACATGAGCTGCCATACCTGCATGACCGCCTCCGTGTTTCCGGGAAACGGAACGAGCAAGCCCGGTGCCATGCAAATGGCGGCTCCGGATGGCGTAGGGAGGTAGCGCGGCCGGGATCGATTTGCACCGGCGGGAAGCACGCCTGTGATTACTTTTGGGGCTCGGAAGGGTAAGGGCGGCGCGGACAAGCACCTTGCGCGCTGGGGGTTGGTACGAATCGTGGAGTCGCAGCGGGAAGGACAAGGAGGGTCGAGCGATGCCGATTCTCAAGAAGCTGCGCGAGTTTCTCGACGGCAACCGGGTTGCGTACGAGGTGGCGGAGCACCGTCAGGCATTCACGGCGCAGGAGGTGGCGGAGGCCGAACACGTACCGGGCAGGGATCTGGCCAAGGTGGTCATGCTGCGCAGCGGTGCCGAGCTTCTCATGGTGGTGCTGCCGGGCTCGTACCGCGTCGATCTCCCGGCGGCCAAGGCCGCGCTCGGCAGGCCGGATCTGGTCGTTGCCACCGAGCAGGAGTTCGCGGGTCTGTTCCCGCAGTGCGAGCCGGGTGCCATGCCGCCGTTCGGCAACTTGTACAACCTGCCGGTATGGGTGGACGAGTCGCTCACCAGCGACGACGAGATCGTGTTCAACGCCGGCAACCACACCCAGACGGTGCGGATGAAATACGCCGATTTTGCCCGTCTGGTGAAGCCGAAAGTGGTGTCGGTCGCGGAAAGCTGAACCTTCCAAAGGGCCGGCGCCGCCAGCTGCAAGTCTCGAGCTCCACGTCGGCTCTCCGGGTTGCCGCTTGGAGCTCGCCAGTTGCAGCCATGGTTCAATGGTGCACGAAGGCGGTGAGCTCCGCGATCCGGTCGCGCACGTAGCGGGAGCGCTTGCTCTTGGGGTCGAGCAGCGGCGTCGCTTGCTGGTACTGCCGTATCGCCTGCTTGTATTCCCCGCGCAGGCGCAGCGCCTCGGCCAGGTGGAAGTAGCCTTCGGCCTTGTGACCCGCGCGCCCGGCGAGCATGGCGTAGTCGTAGTGGGCGGAGGCCAGGGTCGGTGCCAGCTCCAGCGCGCGCTTGTACTCGCGGCTGGCCCCGGCGGTATCGCCGAGCGTTTCCAGGGTCTTGGCCAGATCCGCGTGCGCACCGGCGTCATCGGGGTCGACCTCGACCGCGCGGCTGAGCAGCTCGCGCGCCTGGCTCGGCTGGCGCAGGCGCAGCCACGCCCGACCGAGGTCGCGATCGGCGGCGGTCCAGCCCAGGCGGCGCGCCTGCTCCAGTGTCGTTCGCGCCGCGTCGTAGGCGCCGGTCTCGAGCAGGGCGAGGCCGAGCAGGTCGCGCGCCTGGGCATCCTTGGGATGCTGGTCGACCTGACGGCGGTAGTCGCGAAGAACGTCGTCGGCGGGTTCGGTGGCGGCACGCAGGAGCACCTGCACGCGGGCCAGCGCGGCTGACTTCGGGCGCCGCGGCCCGCCGGCCCACTGGTGTGTGCGCAACACCGCCTCGAGGGCCGTGAGACGCGCGTCGGTGAGAGGGTGGGAGAGCAGGTACGGCGGGGCGAAGGTCGGTGTGAGGCGCTGCTCGTCCTCCATCTTCTTGAAGAAGTCGAGCATGCCCTGCGGATCGTAGCCGGCCTGCTGCATGTAGCCAGCGCCGAGAAAGTCGGCCTCCTGCTCGAAGTCGCGGCGGTACTTGAGGTGTGTGGCCGCGTTCGCGGCCGCCGCTCCGGCTCCGACGGCGGGCTGGACGATGGAGAGCAGGAGGCCGAAGAGCGTGGCGTAGTTCATGAACTTCGTCGCCTCTTGCTCGCGCGCCAGGTGGTGGGCGTTCACGTGCGCGATCTCGTGGCCGAGCACGCCGGCGACCTCGTCGTCGTTGGCGGCGCGCACCAGGAGTCCGGAGTGGACGTAAACGTAACCTCCGGGAACGGCGAAGGCGTTGATCTTGGGATCGCGCACGACGAAGAAGTGGTAGGTGAAGGGGCTGTCCTTCAGCGTGGCGACGATCCGCTGTCCCATGCGGTTGACGTAGGCGGTCACGTCGACGTCGTCGACGAGCGGCAGCTGCGCTTGGGCCTGCAGGGCGAAGTTTCGTCCGAGCTCGCGCTCCTCCTCGTACGAAGCCAGGGCCGGCGGGGCGAGCCAGGTAACGACGGCGACGGCAAGGAGGGCGCGGGCGGCGCCACGCCGCAGCGGCGAGATCATGGACGCACTACACCAGCGGCGGCGGGCTCGGTCAATCGCGCGACGGCGGGGGCGGGCGCTGCCCGCGGGCGACGCGGCGGGCGGCCCACAGATGGGGGACGAAGATGACGACCGCGAGCAACGCCACGATCGTCCAGCGCACCAGCGCCTGCATGCCGAGGTGACGCTGCCGGCGCAGAAGCAGCTTGCCGTGGCGGTGCCACGCCGCGCGCAGCGCGGGCTCGTCGTCCTTGATCGTCGGCAGCGTCGGGTTCGAGGCGGCGAAATGAGTGATGGAGATGAGGCTGGCGTACTGCTCGTCGTCGAGCAGGAGCTTGGGATAATGCAGGCGCAAGGAGCCGAACAGGGCCGCGGTGCCGGCGATCCCGAGGGTGAGCAGGCACAGCAGACAGACGGTCAGCAGGTAGATCTGCCAGAGCGCGCTACGCGGTGCCATGAGGGTCTCGGCCGTTTCGTCTCGTCTTGGTCCCGTCGCCGGGCCGGCGAGCACACCGGGCGAAGCGGCGGGGGCGACGGCAAGCGGGGCAATGGGTTTTCTCGTACGGTATCGTCGTTGCTTTGCGGCAGGGCGCCAGGAGGTGTGCGATGGCGCGAGCACGGAGCAGAACGGCTGCGGCAACCACGGAATGTGCCAACCGGCACGAGCTGGAGCGATGGCTCGAGCGGGGCTCGGCGGCGCAGCGCGTGCGCGCGGCGATCGTGCTGGAACGCGAACGCGGCGTGGCGCTCAACGTGATTGCGCAGCGGCTGGGGGTGCATCGGGACACGGTGCGTCGCTGGCTGGCGCGGTACCGTCGCGCCGGCATGGCCGGGCTCTTCCATGGCAACGCCGGGCAGGAGCGCCCGCGGGTCTTTGCTGCCCCGGTCTGCGACCGGATTCGCCAGGTCGCGGCGGCGATGCCGGGCGACCTCGGCGAGCCGTTCGCCGAATGGTCGCTGTACAAGCTGCGGCGGTATCTGGTTCGCGCCGGCGTGGTGACGACCATCAGCATCGAGCGGTTGCGGCAGATCCTGCAGGAGACCGGGGAGCGGCCGGCGAGCTGGCGCCGGCCGTTTCCCGATCGTGTCGCCCTCGGCGTGAACACGCGCCAGCGCTTGCAGCGAATGGCGCTCGATCCGGTGTTGGGCCGGCGCGCCGAGATCATCCTGGCGGCGAGCGAAGGCCGGCCGGTGAAAGCGATTGCCGTCGATCTCGGCAGCTCGGCCAACACGGCGCGACGATGGATCCGCCGTTTCGTGGCCGGCGGTATCAGCACGCTGGCCGCCTCTCCCGTGCGTGGCCAGGCCGTCGTCTTCACGCCGGTGGTCTGCGAGCGCATCGTGGCGGTGGCGGCGCGATGTCCGCGCGAGCTCGGGGTCGATGTCGAACGGTGGTCGCTGTACTCGCTGCGCCGGTATCTCATCTCGCAACAAATCGTCGAACGAATCAGCATCGAGTGGCTGCGGCAGATCGTGCGCCGGGCCACGGGCAGCACGCGCTTGCCCGCGACGGCGGCAGTGGCAGCGCCCCCGGCCACGGAGGGATCGCTGCCCCTTCCCCTCAGAGCGCTCGCACGGAGTACTCCAGGAGCTCGCCCAAGATCCGCACTCGGCGAGCGTAGTGCGGCCGTTCCTCGGGGGCCGCGGAATCAAACGCATCGAGCGCCACGCGCAGATTCAGCTCGATGATCTCGACGCAGCGCTGCGCACACGCTTCCTGGTGCTGGCGCCGCCGTGCTCGGATACGGTCTACGACCGGAATGATCTCTGCCATTAGTCCTCTGTAGCCGATTCGCGCTTGCGGTGCATCGTGCGCCAGCCGCCGCTCCCGAACCACTCGATCTGGCGCGCGAGACCGAGCAGGATCCGCACCTCCCGCTCCTCCAGACCGGTACGTCCGAAGAGGCGGCGCAGGGCGGACATGATGTGCTCTGGATTATCGGGGTGGAGGAAGCCGATGGCAAGCAGCGCGCGGCGCAGGTGGGTGTAGGTCTGCTGCACCCGTTCCATCGTGGCCAGAGGTGATGCCAAGGGCGGGGCGGCCGCGGCGCCAGCGGCGGCGATGAAGAGCTCGTAGGCGCAGATCATCACCGCCTGCGCCAGGTTGAGTGACGTGTACGCCGGGCTGGTCGGGATCGTGATCAGCCGTTGGCAGAGGCCGAGATCGGTGTTGCTCAGCCCGTGGTCCTCCGGGCCGAAGACCAGAGCTACGGGCTGCTGGCGGGCGCGGGCGAGGATGGCCGGCGCCGCGTCCCGCGGTGACAGGGTGCCCTGACGGTTGGGGCCGCCGCGGCAGGTGGTGCCGACCACCAGGGCGCAATCGGCGACGGCCGCGGCGAGAGACGGCAGGCGGCGCATGTCGTCGACCACGGCGCCGGCGTGGGCGGCCATGGCGCGCAGCCAGGCCTCGCGCAGGGGTTGGCGGCGCACGACGACGAGCGGGCCGAGGCCCATGTTGGCAATGGCCCGGGCCGCAGCGCCGACGTTGGCGGCGCCACGCGGCCGGTGCAGGACGATGCGAATGTTGCGAAGGGGTGATGCGGCAAAGTGGCTCAAGCGTCGCTCAGAGGGGAATGGGGAATATGCAACCGAGAACCTCGGAATGCAGAACCGGTCAACCAGGACGGTCCCCTTTGCCGGTTCTCCATTGCGAATTCCCTGTTCCCGGTTCTCCATTCTCTCCAGAGGAGAGCCCTCACGTCTTGTCGTCGCTCACCGCGGCTGCGGTCTCGCCCATGCGGCGGTCGAGCTCGCGCGAGTGCAGCTGCGAGCGGATGCGGGTGAAAAGCTCCTGCTTGTTCAGCGGCTTGGTGAGGAACTCGCTCACGCCCAGCGCCATGCCGCGTGACCGCGTTTCCATATCGTCCTTGGCCGTCAGCAGGATCACCGGGATGGCCCTGGTGGCCGGGTTGCCCCGCAAGTGCTCGCACACCTGCAGGCCGTCCATGACGGGCATCATCACGTCCAGCACGATCACGTCGAAGGTCTCGCGGTGCAAGAGCTCGAGGCAGCCTTGGCCGCTGTCGACGGTCTGGCAGTCGTAGCCTTCGCGCCCGAGCAGGCGCGAGAGGATCTCGAGAGCGTGCGGGTCGTCGTCGACGATCAGGACGCGGTTCTTCGTGGGGTTGGCCGTTTGTTCTGTCATTTGGGGCTCCACATTGCCGGTCGAGCTAGACCAGGTAACCCTGCGCCGGGTCACTGCCGCCGGTCTTTCGGCGCAGCTTGGCCACCAGCGTGGTGCGCTTCAGACCGAGCAACCGTGCGGCGGCCTGCTTGTTGCCCTTGGTCCGTCGCAAAGCCTCGTCGATCAATCGATATTCAAACTCCTCCACTGCCTGGTTGAGGTCAATGCCTTCCTCGGTCAGCGTCGGCCGCGGGATCTTCTTCTCGGAAATGAACGAGCGGATGTTCGGCGGCAGGTGTTGCACCTGGACGATGCCGTCGTCACTGAGGATCACCAGGCGTTCGACCAGGTTCTCGAGCTCGCGCACGTTGCCCGGCCAGTCGTACTCCCACAGGTGCACCATCGCCTCGTCGGAGACGCGGCAGGGACCGCCCGCCCGTTTGGAGTTGTGCTTCTCGAGGAAGTGCTGCACCAGGATGGGGATGTCGGAGCGCCGCTCGCGCAGGGGCGGGATGACCAGAGGGATCACTTGCAGGCGGTAGAACAGGTCTTCGCGGAAGCGGCCCTTCTCCACCTCGACGGCGAGCTCGCGATTGCTGGCGGCAATGACCCGGACGTCGACCTTCACCGTCCGGTCCGCCCCCACGGGACGGATTTCACGGTCCTGCAGGACGCGCAGCAGCTTCACCTGCAGCGGCGGGGTCATCTCGCCGATCTCGTCGAGGAAGATGCTGCCGCCGTTGGCGAGCTGGAACATTCCCATGCGCACGCCGACCGCGCCGGTGAAGGCGCCGCGCTCGTGGCCGAACATCTCCGACTCGAGCAGCTCGGAGGGGATGGCGCCGCAGTTCACGGCGATGAAGGGATTGCTGACCCGCTTGCTGTTGGCATGAATGAAGCGCGCGACCAGCTCCTTGCCCGTGCCGCTCTCACCCATGATCAGCACCGTCGAGTCGGTGACGGCCACCTTCTGGGCGATGCTGAGAATCTTCTCCATCACGGGATGGCTGCCCTTGATCGTAAATGCGTCCATCTATCCCCAATCCCTCCCCTGATCCCTCGCCAGAAAAGTGGCGAAAAAGTAACAGCGCAGGCTCGGAATTACAAGGGCTCAGCGACGAGTTTCTGCCGGCGCGTTTGCGCGCCGGGGATCGGCCTTGTTATGAGGTTTCAGGGACAGGGGGTTGAAAAAGAATGAGAAGTGACGGCAGGGAAGCCGACGAGCTGCGCCCGGTGACGATCACGCCGGGATTCATCCGCAATCGCGACGGTTCGGTGCTGATCGAGGTCGGCGACACGCGCGTCATCTGCACCGCGACCGTGGAGGAGCAGGTGCCGCAGTTTCTGCGCGACACCGGCCGCGGCTGGGTGACGGCCGAGTACGGGATGCTGCCGGGTTCCGGCGACAGTCGGATTCAACGGGAGGCGACGCGCGGGCGGGTAGGGGGGCGCACACACGAGATCCAGAGGCTGATCGGCCGCAGCCTGCGGGCGGTCACCGATCTGAGCAAGATCGGGCCGCGCACGGTGTGGCTCGACTGCGACGTGATCCAGGCCGACGGCGGTACGCGCACGGCTTCGATCACGGGGGCCTATGTTGCGCTGGCATTGGCCGTGCGAAAGCTCATGGGCCGCGGCCAGTGCAGCGGCGATCCGTTGCAGGACGCGGTGGCCGCGGTCAGCGTCGGGGTGGTCGGCGGCGAGGTGCTGCTCGACCTGCGCTACGACGAGGACAGCCGCGCCGGGGTCGACATGAACTTCGTGATGACGGCGGCGGGCCAGTACGTCGAGGTCCAGGGAACGGCGGAGAGCCACCCGTTCGGCAAGGCGCAGCTCGACCGCATGGCCGAGCTGTCGTGGGCCGGGATCGAGCGGCTGGTGGCCGCGCAGCGGGAGGCGCTGGCCCGCGGATGAGCGCGCTGCCGCTGGTGCTGGCGACGGGAAATGCCGGCAAGGTGGCGGAGCTCGCCGAGCTCCTCGACGGCTTCGGCCTCGATCTCCATTCGCTGCGCGATTTTCCCGACGCGCCGGTGGTGGTGGAGGACGGCGCGTCCTATGAGGAGAACGCGGCCGCCAAGGCGGTCGCGATTGCGCGTCACACGGGGCTACCGGCCCTGGCGGACGACTCGGGTCTCGAAGTCGACGCCCTGGACGGCGCTCCGGGCGTGCGCTCGGCCCGCTTCGCCGGTGAGCCCGCCGACGATCGTCGCAACGTCGAGAAGCTGCTTCGGTCTCTCGCCGGAGCTCCCGCCGCGCGGCGAACGGCGCGCTTTCGCTGCGTGATCGTGGTCGCGCGGCCCGACGGAGCGAGGCTGACGGTCGAGGGAACGTGCGAGGGGGTGATCGCGGAGCGGCCGACCGGGGCGGGCGGCTTCGGTTACGACCCGGTCTTCCTGGTCCCGGTGCTGGGCCGGACGTTCGCCGAGCTCCCGCCGGAGGAGAAGCACCGCCTCAGCCACCGCGGCCGCGCCTGCGCCGCGCTGCGCGGCCGGCTTCTGCGCTTCTTGG
>CAZYMF010000148.1:0-5624 GCA_964648215.1 uncultured Binatia bacterium (SeqCode)
GCCGAGCGGGGGAGGGCCGGGAGCGCGGGCTTGTCGCTGACCCCGACCGCCGTCAGCCGCAAGCTGCGCAGAATCGGCTCCTCGTCGCGCGCGGCGTAGGTGTGCAGCTCCTCGTGCAGCCGGTGGAAGCGTTCGACGGTGGCGGTCAGGTCGCGCCGGCTCGGCCGGCCGTTGCGCGAGACGAGCGGGACGGCGATGTCGAAGGTCTGCCCGGGGTAGCACAGGTTGGCGAAGCGGTGCAGCTCGATGCGCCGGCGGCCGCGGCGCGCCGCCAGCACCGCGCGCGCCGCCTGCTCCATCTGCTCAAAGAGCTCGCCGATCCGACCCGGCTCGGCGCGGCCCATGGGCGTGATGTAGGCGCGCATCTCGTCGACGATGTGATCGGAGAGCAGCAGCCCCAGGGCGGAGAAAGCGGGCGAGGTCTTCGGCACCAGCACCGTCTCGATGCCGAGCTCCTCGGCCTGCGCCGTGGCGTGCACCGGGCCGTTGCCGCCGTAGACGACCATCGTCAGACCGCGCGGGTCGACGCCGCGCTGTGCCGAGATGCGGCGGATGGCGTTGGCCATGTTGGCGTTGACCAGGCGATAGATGCCGTGCGCCGCAGCCACCGCATCGAGGCCGAGCGGGCGACCGATCCGCGCGGCGATGGCCTCGCTCGCCTCCGCCGCGAGCAGCCGCATCGTGCCGCCGCAGAAGTCGTCGGGGTTGAGGTAGCCGAGAACGAGATTGGCATCGGTGACGGTGGGCTCGGTGCCGCCGCGGCCGTAGCAGATCGGCCCGGGCTCGGCGCCGGCGCTCTTCGGCCCGACCTGCAACGAGCCGGCGACGACCGAGGCGATCGAGCCGCCGCCGGCGCCGATCGACTGCACGTCGACCATCGGCAGGCCGACGAGGTAGCGGTGGTGCCAGTTCCAGCCCGCCTTGATCTCCGGCCGGCCGCCGCGGATCAGACAGACGTCGTAGCTGGTGCCGCCCATGTCGGCGCAGACGAAATCTTCGACCCGCGAGCGCGCGGCCACCGCGCACGCGGCGATCACACCACCGGTCGGGCCGGAGCTGAGCACGGTGACGGGACGGCGGACGATGTACTCGGGCGTCATGATGCCGCCGTTGGACTGCATCACCAGCAGCTCGTGGCGGTAGCCGGCGGCGCGCAGCCGCTCGACCAGACGGCCGAGATAGCGCTCGATCTTCGGCGCGACGTAGGCATTGACCAGCGTCGTGCTGGTGCGCTCGAACTCCGGCGCCGACGGCATGACCTCGTGGGACAGGGAGAGGGAGATCCCCGGGCACTCCGCGGCGGCGATCTCCCGCACCCGCCACTCGTGGGCCGGATTGATGAAGGAGAACAGAAAGACGACGGCGAGCGACTCGAGGCCGAGCTTCTGCAGGCGCCTGAGCGCCGCGCGGACGGCGTCTTCGTCGAGCGGGACGACGACGTTGCCCTCGTAGTCGAGGCGTTCCGGAACGCCGATGCGGCGCCGGCGCTGCGCGATCGGTGACGGCGGCGGCAGGGCCGGATCCCAGATGTTCTCCTTGAAGCCGCGGCGCAGCTCGATCTCGTCGCGATGCCCTCGCGTCGTGATCAGCCCGGTGACCGCGCCGCTCATCTCGATCAGCGTGTTGTCGGCCGTGGTGGTGCCGTGGACGATCACCGCCGTGCCGGCGAGCAGCTTGGCGAGAGAACGCTCCTCGCCGCGGGCGAGCTGCTCGATGCCCGCGATCACGCCCTGCGACTGATCCCGCGGCGTCGTCGGGCTCTTGCTCAGCCGCAGCGACCCGTCCGGCCGGACGAGGACGAAGTCCGTGAACGTGCCGCCGACGTCGATGCCGATGCGATAGGGCATGGCGGTCAGGTGCTGGGTGTCGGGTGTTGGGTGTTGGATATCGTGGAGGCGGCGCGCATCTCTTCGCGCAACCGGGTCGTCGCTTCCCGATCGACGGCCAGCGTCAGGTCCTCCAGCGAGCCGGTCAGCACGACGCCGTAGTCGCGGCGGGCGCCTTCGACGGAGACGTACTCGTCGAGGACGTCGTCGAGGACCTTCTGCGGGTCGCGCTCGAGCGGGTCGCCCCAGCCTCCTCCGCCGCCGTAGCGATACTCGTAGCGCTCGCCGGGCTCGTGGTCGACGTAGAAGGCGGTGGTCTCGACCACCTGCTCGTGCGGGCCGCCGCAGCGCAGCTTGAGCTCGTTCGGCGCCCCCGGCTTGCCGCCGGCGATGCCGGGCATGGGGTACTTCACGCCGACGACGTAGGTGTAGACCTGCGAGGGAGCGCACAGCTCCTTGACGTACAGGGTCCCGGGGCAGCCGCGCCACTTGCCCGCGCCGCCGGTGTCGGTGGCGTAGTCACGCGCCAGGTGACGCACGGGGAAGATGCTCTCGTTGATCTCGCCGGTGGCGCGGATCAGGTTTCCGAAGCTCACGTTCATCGCACCCCAGCCGTCCTGGCCGCGAACGGCACCGCAGTAGGCGCCGAAGGTGTCGACCGAGTGATCGATGAACAGCTGCCCGGTCTTCGGGTTCTTGCCGAAGATGACGGTCGGCATGCCCATCTTGTAGATCTGCGGGCAGCAGCGCTCGGGGATGACCTGCTCGAGCGCCTTGGCGACCGCCTCGCCGACCTCGGTGCCGGGATGATGCGTGCCCGCGGCTACCGAGCGATCGGGCGGCGGGTTGAGACAGCAGCCTGCGGGAACGATCAGATCGATCGAGTTGAAAAAGCCCTCGTTCTTCGGGATGGCCGGATCCATCATGCTGGCGATCTGCGCAACGACGTAACCGCGGGTATTGCCGAAGGTGGAGTATGCCTGCAGGTTGTCGCGCGTGTCGGAGCCGGTGAAGTCGACGGTGAGGTCGCTGTCTTGCACCGTCACCTTGCAGTGGATGTGGATGTCCTTGTTCCCCTTCGGGTCGTGGTCGACGTAAACGTCGGATTCGTAGACACCATCCGACCACTTCGCGACCTCCTCTTTGAAGCGGCGCGCGGCGTAGTCGATCATGTACTCCGCGGCGCCGCGCACGGCGGCGACGCCGTGGCGGGCGATGACGTCCTGCAGGCGGCGGGCGCCGAGCTGTGCCGCACCGACCTGGGCGCGCAGGTCGCCGAGGAAGGTGGGCGTGCGGTTGTTCACCTTCATGAAGTAGGTGATGTCCCTGCGCTCGACCCCCTTCTCGAAGATCTTCACCGCCGGAAAACGGACGCCTTCGGCCCAGATGTCCCGCGCGTCGACGTTGTAGCCGCCGGGCATGGCGCCGCCGGTGTCGGCGTGATGGCACTGGATCGAGGCGATGAGCACCATCTCGCCGCCGAAGAAGACGGGGGCGAAGATGTTGTAGTCGGGCAGATGGCCGCCGCCGTGGTACGGGTCGTTGGCGACGAGCACGTCGCCGTCGAAGAGTCCGTCGCGCCCGAAGAATTCCAGCGCGAAGCGTACCGGCAGGGTCGAGCTGAGCATGAACTGGGGGATGCCGACGCTCAGCGCGGCGAGCGCGCCGTCGGCGTCGAGGATGGTGGCGTTGCGCTCGTTGGACTGGTTCAGGATGGGCGTGGTGGCGGTGAGGCTGACGTGCGTCGCCATCTCGTAGGCGATGGTCTCCATGGCGCCGCGAATGATCTCGGCCGTGACGGGATCGACGCCGACCCGTCGCGCCCGCCTTGAACGCGCCGGGCGAATCGCTCGCTTCGGTTTGCGTCGTACCCGCATGGGTCCCTCCGGGACTTTACAACGGATTCAACGGATGAAACGGATGCAGCGGATTCCGGGAGCGCTCAACTTCAGGTCAATTGACCGCCTCCTCTGCCCCTCGATCCCTTTCCTCCGTTCAATCCGTTCAATCCGTTTCATCCGTTGTAATCTTTCTACGTCCGCGGCCGGAACTTCGGCAAGGTCACCTCGTCGTTGATCTTGTCGAACATCACCTCGACCGGCATGCCGATGCGGATGTCGTCCGGCGCGCACTCGACGAGCTGGGTGTGCAGGCGCGGGCCCTCTTCCAGCTCGACGATGGCGACGTTGTAGGGCGTGTCGGCGTTGAACGCGGGGTGCTGCGACTGGTGCACGACGATCCAGCTGAAGACGGACCCGCGGCCGCTGAGCTTCACCCACTCGTGCTCCTCGGACAGGCAGCGAGCGCAGAGCAGCGCCGGCGGGAAGCGCACGTGGCCGCAGTCGCCGCAGCGCTGCAGCCGCAGCTCGCCCTTGCCGGCCGCCTCCCAGTACGGGGCGCTGTCTTCCGTCGGGCGGGGAAGCGGCTTTTCGATCGCGAACATCGGGACCTCCAAAGGGCGTTACAACGGATTGAACGGATTAAACGGATTTCACGGATCCGGAGACCGGCCGGAAGGCCTCCTTCAGGAGAACGCGTTTGTGCTCGAGGCGCGACTTGCCAAAGTTGATCAGCAGGCCGACGCACAACCCAGATGCCTTGAGGTACGAAATGATCTGCGCTCGATGCTGTTCGTTCAGGTCTTTCACGGATTTCAGCTCCACAACGACCTCTCGGCCGACTACCAGATCGAGCACGTGCTCGCCCAAGGACTCGCCCTTGTACTCGACCACAATTCTCTTCTGAGCCTCAAAACTGATTCCCCTGTTTCCAAGCTCAGCCTCCATTCCTCGCTGATAAACCGACTCCAAGAATCCAGGCCCCAGCACTCGGTGCACTTCCATCGCGGCCCCAATGATTTCGAACGTCAGGCCCTCGTGCGGGAGATCGACCATCCCCGTAATCCGTTCAATCCGTTCAATCCGTTGTAAGACTCATTTTCCGAGAATGAGCGCCGAGTAGCTCACCGTCGGCGGGGCTTCGTGGGGGGCGCCGCCGTAGCCGGTGACCAGGCAGAGCTCGGCGTTCTCCACCTGGCGCTCGCCGCACTCGCCGCGGAGCTGGCGCACGCCCTCGCGGATGTGGCCGAAGCCGGAGAGGTGGCCTTCGGAGATCAGACCGCCGGCGGTGTTCGACGGCAGCGCGCCGCCGAGGGACAGGTTGCCGGCGTCGATGAAGCCGCCGACCTCCTCCGGTGCGCAGAAGCCGTAGGCGACCAGGTCGTGGATCACCCGCGGCGTGAAGGCATCGTAGAGCTGGGCCACGTCGATGTCCCGCGGCGTGACACCGGCCATGCCGAAGGCCATTGCGGCGGCCTTCTTGCCGCCCCAGTGGTCGCCGTCGTTGCCGTTCGGGTGAATGATCTCGGAGGAGTGCGACTGGCCGGCGCCGAGGATGCGCGCCGGCGGCCTGGGCAGATCGCGGGCGCGGTCCATGGAGGTGACGACGCAGGCACCGCCGCCGTCCGTGTTGGGGCAGCAGTCGAACAGACGCAGGGGCTCGGCCACCCAGCGCGAGCCGAGGTAATCGTCGAGCGTCATCGGCTTCTTCATCTGGGCGTCGGGGTTGAGCTGCGCGTGGCGGCGCCAGGTGACGGCGATCTGCCCGTAGTGCTCGTCCCGGTAGCCGTACTGGTGCTGCTGGCGGCGCTTGATGTGCGCCATCAGCGTGATCGCGCCGACGTCGCCGTAGGGGACCTGGAACTCCGAGCCGAAGAGCTGCATGGCCACGCCCTGCGGCCAGTTCTGGGTGGCGAAGCAGCACAGCACGGTGCGGCAGTAGCCGGCGGCGATCGCCGCC
>CAZYMF010000148.1:5724-12436 GCA_964648215.1 uncultured Binatia bacterium (SeqCode)
CTCTCCCTCTCCAGGCGGGCCGGTCAGCGGCTGCGCGCGGCGGGCGCGCCGGCTACTTCCCCTTCCACACCGGCTCGCGCTTCTCCTGGAAGGCGTGGATGCCCTCCATGGCATCTTCGGTGGAGAAGACCTCGGCCGAGTAGATCATCTCCTGGTCGAGGGCTTCCTTGAGCGGCATCCCCAGGCCCCTGACGGCGGACTCCTTGACCTTGCGCACGGCGAAGGGGCCGTTCTTGCAGATCAGCTCGGCGTAGCGGATGGCCGTCGGCATCAGGTCCGCGAGCGGCACGACCTCGTTGACGATGCCGTAGTGATACGCCTTCTGCGCGCTGATGGGCTCCGCGGTCAGCAGGATCTCCATGGCCCAGGGGAACGGAATCTGGCGTGGCAGCTTGGTAGTGGAGCCGCCGCCGGGAAACAGCCCCCGGCGTGGCTCGCCGATGCCGAAGGTGGCATTCTCGGCGGCGACGCGGATGTCGGTGCCCTGCAGCATCTCCATGCCGCCGGCGATGCAGAAGCCGTTGACCGCGGCAATGATCGGCTTGTAGATCTCGACGTCGCGCAGGACGGCGACGAGCGAGGCGTTGACCGGGAACTCCTGCCCCAGGGTCTGCGTGCCGCCGGCGGCGGAGATCTCGCCGATGTTCTGCGTCACCATCGGGATGAACTCTTTCAGGTCGCCACCGGCGCAGAACGCCTTGTCGCCGGCGCCGGTGATGATCGCCACCCACAGGTCGGGATCGTCACGGAAATCGAGCCAGGCCTTGGCGAGCAGGCCGAAGGCCTCGAAGTTGAGGGCGTTGCGGCGCTCGGGGCGGTTGATGGTGATGAAGGCGATGCGCCCCCTCTTCTCGTAGACGATGGCAGGCATGCGTGTCCTCGACTCCGCCGCCGGGCAATCGCCGGCCGCCGGCGGTTAATCAATCACTTTAATCAAGTGCTTGAAAGCAGAAACGGCGCGCGGAAGTCAAACCGGGAAGGGGTGGATCGACCGACAGGAGCGCGGAGAACGCGGCGCCGCCCGGTTTCCGCGCGGGTTTGAGTTCCTAGTGTTTTGCCGGCGCGGCGATCGCCGGCGCTTTCGCCTTCGCGCCGGCGCCCACCGTCACCTGCGGCCGAAGCTGCTCGAGCAGCTTCGGGCCGATGCCCTTGACCTGGGTCAGATCGTCCACCGTCTTGAACGAGCCGTTCTGCTCGCGGTAGGCGACGATCGCCTGGGCCTTCTTCTCGCCGATCCCCTTCAACCCCGCCAACTCCGCCGCCGAAGCGGTATTCAAGTTGATCATCTTCTGGTCCGCCGCGGCCGTCGGCACGCGAGCCGCGAGCAGGCATGCCAGCAGCAGCAGCCCAGTGACCACGGAAAGCCGAAGTCGTCTCATGATCTCCCCTCCTTCGCGCCCAGTGGCGCGTCCTTGGCACGGAAACCGGTGCGGCGCTGTCGGCTTCCTACTACATTTATATACTCTGATGCAATCATTGTATATCTACACAATCCGTTACTATGTCTATTCTAATCTGCTCGGGCTCGCCGCGCCGGCCGGATCCGGCGCCTCGCCCGCGGCGAGGCCGAGGTCGGCCCCCTCGCCGCGGGCCGCGCGAGGGAGCCGACCCCGGCGGCAAATATTGTGCTTGACACCGTCGCGCCCGGAGTTCTAAAAGCGCCCAACTAATCGATTGATCTAGGCCGATTGGGCTGTGGGCGCTGGACAACGAAGAAGACTGCCGGCGGCGAGGGAGGCAGGGGGAACAGGATGGCCTGGAGGTCCTAGCCGCGCCTGAACAGGACGGCAAGCTAACGACAGCGAAAGGGGGAAGCGCATGCGGTGGATGAAGACCATGGGCGGACGCTGGTGGGTGCTGGGAGTGCTACTCGCCGTCGGGCTGGCGCGCACGGCTGCGGCCCTCTACCTCGACGAAGACCAGAACATCAGCTTCCGGGCCCGCATCTACAGTCAGGGGGCGGTGCGCCTCAACGACTCGCAGACGGACACCACCCCGACCACCAAGCGCGGCCAGCTGGTCCAGCACCGCAATTTCTTCAACCCCGAGCTCGACGCCAAGCTGACCGGCTACACCACCTGGATGAAGGGCGCCGGCCTCGGCTTCCTCGCCCCCGACGAGTTCGGCCTGCGTCTGGCCGCCTGGGGCTTCTATGACGGCGTCTACGACTACGCCGCCGGCCAGTTCGGCGACAACGCGGCGACGATCAACAGCACCTACCCCGACCTGACCAAGCGCACCCACGCCTTCTTTCTCGAGGGGCACACGTTCAACCCGAAAGGCAATTCCGTCGCCACGATCTTCGGCGGCGACGAGAACCTCAACCCACGCGACATCTGGGGACACCAGCAACGCATCAACGAGCTGTACCTCAACTACGTCAAGGGCCCCTTCTTCCTCCGCCTCGGCAAGCAGGCGATCTCCTGGGGCGAGTCGGACACGGTGGCGTTGCTCGACCAGAACAACCCGTTCGACATCACCCAGGGCGCCCCGGGGATCTTCGAGGAGATCGACGAGGCGCGCATCCCGCTGTGGACGGTGCGCTCGAGCTTCAACCTCTTCGACACCCTCGGCCCGCTGTCGAGCGGCTTCGTCGAGGCCTACTGGGTTCCCGGCGACCTCGACACCAACACCGGCTACTTTCCGATTCTCGGCGCCAGCCCGTACTCCCCCCGGGGGAAAGACCCGCAGACCCTGATTCCGAGCCTGGTGCCGATTCAGTTCGTCCTGCTGGACAAGGTTCCCGAGCGCAAGTTCGAGAACAGCCGCTACGGCTTCCGCGTCCAGACCGTGGTCAATCGGTCCCACACCGTCAGCGCCTGGCTCTACACGTACTTCCCCAACCAACCCGTCCCCTTGGCCGAGGGCACGATGCCGACGACCCAGGGACCACAGATCTACACCACCGCCACGATTCACGACCGCGCCACGGTCTACGGGCTCGCCGACACCTTCTTTCTCGAGTCGCTCGACAGCATCATCCGCATGGAGGCCGAGTACTTCGAGAACGAGGATGCCTTCGTGCCCGAGTTCAACTTGGGCGCGAAACCGAACCAGCCGGTGCTGGCTCTGCTCGGGGCCTGCAATCCCGATCCCGCAACGGGCAAGAGCCCCTGCTTCGTTCCCAAGGCCGACTACCTGCGGTGGGAGCTGGGCGTGGACCGCTTCTTCTTCTTCCGCCCGCTCAACCCGAGCAACAGCTTCCTGATCAGCGCCGCCAGCGTCGGCTCCTGGAATCTGGACGAGACCTCGCAGCGCGATTTCCGCTATGCCGGCCAGCGCTTCCCCGGCACGCTGGGGAATGTCCCCGGCGACTTCGTGCAGCAGAAGAAGGTGGAGGCCTTCTTCCAGGTGCACATGGAGAGCGACTACGCCCACGGGCGCATCAAGCCCTCGATCACCTACATCCAGAACGTCCGCGGCACCTACGGCATCATCCCCGCGGTCACCTATCGCTGGAGCGACTGGCTGCTCTTCACCGCGCAGCTGGTGACCATCGGCGGCGAGTACCAGCAGATCGGCTTCTATCGCGACCGCGATCAGGTCTCGCTGCGCGCCACCTACCAGCTCAACTGAGCGAACACAGGCTGGAAGCCCGTGCCACCCGGGAGGTGGGACAGGCTTCCAGCCTGTCCCTAGGGCTTGCTCGTGCCCGCGCGTCCGTAGCGGTCTTCGAGCCGCACGACGTCGTCGAGCTCGGGGGTGGAGGCCTCGAGCACGTCGCAGGTCTCCAGCGCCACCATGCGGTGGCGCAGCCCCGGATGCACGTGGAAGCACGCACCGGGCTCGAGGACCAGAACGCGCGCCGGCTCGTCCCCTTCCGCCACCTCGAGCTGCAGGCGCCCGGCCAGCAGGTGAATCGTCTCGTCCTTGCGGCGGTGGTACTGATAGCTGAGCGCGTGCCCCCGCTCGATGTGCAGGATCTTGCCGACGTAGCGCTCGGTGTGGGCCCAGATCAGCTCGTAGCCCCACGGCTTGGCGACCCGGCGGCCGGTGGTCGGGGCCGCGTCTCTCATAGGCGCAGGTAGATCAGCGTGGTGGCGGTGACGACCCAGAGCAGCACATCGACGAGCAGAGGCCTGTCATTCAGGAGGAGCTGCGCCGGATTCCCGCCCTCCTCGCGCTGGTGCACCAGGTAGAGGTAGCGGAAGATCCCGAAGAGGACGAACGGGATGGTGAGATAGAGCTTGTTGGTGCCGAGCTTGTGGATCACCTCGGGCGACGCCGTGTAGATGGCGTAGGCGACCACCGTCGAGGCGGTGACCACCGAGATCATCTGATCGAGGAAGTACGGGCTGTACTCGCGCAGGCTGGAGCGGTGCTCCACCGCCTTCCCCTCCAGCAGCACCAGCTCGTGGCGCCGCTTGGAGAAGCCCAGGAACAGCATGAGCAGGAAGGTGCAGATGACCAGCCACGGCGACACCGGCACGTCGATGACCACGCCGCCGGCGATGGCCCGGATGACGAAGCCGGCGGCGATCGCCATGACGTCGAGGATCACGACCTCCTTCAGCTCGAAGGTGTAGGCGACCTGCAACGCGAAGTAGAGCGCCACGAGGCCGGCGAAGCCCCACCCCAGCACCAGCGCGCCGCCGAGGCCGCCGGCGACCAGGACGAGCGACAGCACCACCGCCGCCGGCCGGCTGACGCGACCCGCCGGCAGCGGCCGGCGCGACTTCAACGGATGCTGGCGGTCGCGCTCGCAGTCGCGCAGGTCGTTCATGACGTAGGCACCGCTGGCGATCAGGCAGAACGCCACGAAGGCGCCAACGACCAGCGTCAGATCGTGACCAATGAAGAGGTGCTTGGAGAAGATCAGCGCCGCGAAGACGACGGTGTTCTTGTGCCACTGCCACGGCCGCAGCAGCTGCACCAGGTCCCACACGCTGGCCGGGCTCGCGGCGGGGGCCGCCAACCCGGCGCCCTCGGCCTCTCCCAGACCGACCTTCTCGTCGAGAGACGGTCCCATCGGCTCAGCGCGGCGCGGTCATTCCCGCGTTTCCGCCGCGGCGCAGGCGCTCGCCGTACATGCGCTCGTAGTAGTCGCGGTAGCTTCCGCTCTTGATGTGCTGCCACCACAGGCGATTGTCGCGGTACCACGACACCGTCCCCCGCAGGGCGGCGCCGAACTCGTGCGTCGCCCGCCAGCCGAGCTCGGCCTCGATCTTCGCCGGGTCCATGGCGTAGCGGCGGTCGTGGCCGAGCCGGTCGGTGACGTAGCGGATCAGCGTCGCCGGCTTGCCGAGCTCGGCCAGGATCAGCTCGGTGAGATCGCGGTTGGTGTGCTCGCCGCGCGCGCCGATGTTGTAGACCTCGCCCGGGCGGCCGCGGCGCAGCACCGCGTCGACGGCGGAGCAGTGATCCTCCACGTGGATCCAGTCGCGCACGTTGAGGCCGTCGCCGTAGAGCGGGACCGGCTGGTCATCGAGCAGATTGGTGACGAACAGGGGGATCATCTTCTCGGGAAACTGATACGGGCCGAAGTTGTTGGAGCAGCGCGTGACCAGCACCGGCAGGCCGTAGGTGGTGCGAAAGGACAACGCCAGCAGGTCGGCAGCCGCCTTGCTGGCCGCATACGGGCTGCTGGGCTCCAGCGGCGACTGCTCGGTGAACAGGCCGTCGGGTCCGAGACTGCCGTAGACCTCGTCGGTCGAGATCTGCACGAAGCGCTGCACCCCGGCGCGCCGCGCGCAGTCCAGCAGCGCCAGCGTGCCGGCGACGTTGGTGTGGAGAAAGGCGTCGGGGTCGTCGATGCTGCGGTCGACGTGCGACTCGGCCGCGAAGTTGACCACGGCCTCCACGCCCTCGGCGAGCAGCGCCCCCACCCGCTCGCGGTCGGCGATGTCGCCGCGAACGAAGCGATAGCGCGGGTCCTCCTCGACGCCGGCGAGGTTCTCGAGGTTGCCGGCGTAGGTCAGCACGTCGAGGTTGATCACCTCGTCCCCCGGGTACTGCGCCAGCAGGTAACGAATGAAGTTGGCGCCGATGAATCCGGCGCCGCCGGTAACCAGTATCTTCATAGTCCGCGTCAGTCTAGCCGGAGGCGGCACCCCAGTCGAACGGTGCCGACCGGATCACGCCCCACCGTTGGGCCCCCGCAGATAGTGGTCGCGCAGGTGGGCGTACACCAGGTGAAAGGCGATGAGGTGGAGGTCCTCGATGTGCTGCACGTTGTCGCTCGGCACCCGTACGCAGTGGTCGACGAGGTCCTTCATCTCGCCGCCGCTCTGCCCGGTGAAGCCGATGGTGCAGGCGCGGTGCTCCCGCGCCAGCCGCAGGGCCTCGAGCACGTTCGGCGACCGGCCGCTGGCGCTGACGCCGATGACCACGTCGCCCGCCCCCAGGAAGTTGCGCAGCTGCTCGGCGAAGACGCGGTGGAAGTGGGTGTCGTTGGCCCAGGCGGTGAGCAGCGGCACGTTGTCGGTCAACGCCATCACCCGCAGCCGGCGCGCCGAGCCGGTCACGTCTCCCTTGCCCAGGTCATTGGCGAAATGCGACGCCGTTGCCGCGCTGCCGCCGTTGCCCATGACGAAGATGTGCCGGTTGGCCTCGCCCGCCTCGATCAGGCGCGCGATCACCGTCTCGATCGCCCCGAGGGGCATCTCTCGGGCGAGCGCCGCCGTGCGATCGAGATAGTCGCGCAAGTGCCTCATAGGAGCGCCAGGTTTGTACCTGCGCGCTCCGGGTGGGGTCAAGAGACGAAGTCAGAAAG
>CAZYMF010000149.1:0-3522 GCA_964648215.1 uncultured Binatia bacterium (SeqCode)
GCGTCGGTGCCGCCGCCTCCTCCCAGGTCAGGTGCTTGGCCTTGGGCATGCACTGGTGCGCCTGCACCTTGGTGAACTGGGCGAAGCTGCCCCAGCCGGTCTCGTAGCCCCAGATCTTGAAGGTCGGGCTGAACATCGGATCTTCACCGGCCTTCACCGTCGGACAGTCGCGGTCCCAGGTGCCGCAGTGGATGACGACGCTGTCGCCGACCTTGACGTTCTTCACGTCGCTGCCGACGGCGTAGACGATTCCCGAGGCGTCGCTGCCGCCGATGTGGAAATCGCTCGAATCGAACTTGGCCTTCTGGCGGGCGGCGATGACGTTGACGGGCGAGCCGAGCGCGGCCCACACGTTGTTGAAGTTGATACCCGCCGCCATCACGTACACCAGCGCCTCGTCGGGCTTGATTTCGGGGACGGCCACCTTCTCCACCTGGAAGGCGTTCTTCGGCTCGCCGAACCGCTCGGCGCGAATGAGCTGGCCGTACATGTATGGAGGCACCTGGCCCACCGGCGGCATCTCGCCGACTTCGTAGATCTCCTTGACGCTCATTGCAGCTCCCCCTTGCAGAAAACTCGATGATCGCGGCGTTACCGGCGACGAGGATCGTCTAGCCCGGCGCGCCGCCGAAGGCAAACCACGAAGAACTGAATCAGTGAGTCAGTGAGTCAGTGATTCAGTGACTCAGTTCCCCCGGGGTCGCTGTTGACTCTCGCGGGCGGCTTTGGTGTTCTCCGGCCATGGGCAACGACGACGTGCTGCGGTCATGAGAGCCGCGTTCTGCACCGAGCCGGGCCGGCTGGAGCTGCGCGAGCTGCCGGAGCCGTCGCCGGGGGCGGGTGAGGTGCGGCTGCGGGTGCGCAACTGCGGCGTCTGCGGCAGCGACCTGCACTGGTACCACGGCGGCTTTCCGCCGCCGCCGGTTTGCCCGGGGCACGAGATCAGCGCCGAGGTGACCGACCTCGGCGAGGGCGTGCGCGACCTGCACCCCGGCGATCGCGTCGCGGTCGAGCCGCTCATCGTCTGTCACCGGTGCGCTTCCTGTCGCACCGGGAACTATCAGCTCTGCCAGGAGTTTCGCCTGCTCGGCACGATGGCCGACGGCGGCTTCGCCGACGCCCTGGTGATGCCGGCGTACGCGCTCTTCCGCCTGCCGGCGGAGCTCGATTGGGAGATCGGCGCCATGACCGAGCCGATGGCGGTGTGTGTCCACGCCGTGCGCCTGGCCGAGGTGCGGCTGGGAGCGCGCGTGCTGGTGTTGGGGGCCGGCACGATCGGCTTGTTGTCGGCGGTGGCCGCCCGCGCCGCGGGCGCCTCCGAGGTTCTCGTCACGGCGCGCCACCCGCACCAGCGCGCCGCCGCCGAGATGCTGGGGGCGCGCGTCTTCGCCGCCACCGACGAAGGGGCGGCCGAGCTCGTCGAGGCGGCGCGCGAGCGCCCGATCGACGTCGTGATCGAGACCGTCGGTGGGAGCGCCGATACGCTGAGCCAGGCAGTGCAGCTGGTTCGCCCCGGCGGTGTGGTCTCGGTGCTGGGCGTGTTCAGCGGCCCGGTACAGTGCAGCGGTCTGCTGCTGGTGGTGAAGGAGGTGCGCATCGTCGGCTCGCTGACCTACGGCCGCGCCGGGGTCAAGGCGGACTTCGACGTCGCCCTCGAGCTGCTGTCGGCGCAGCGCGAGCGGCTGCACACGCTGATCACGCACCGGTTCCCGCTGGCGCGGATCGGCGAGGGCTTTGCCGCCGCCGGGGACAAGAGATCGGGCGCCATCAAGGTCACGATCGCCCCCTGAGCCGGAGCGGGCGCGCGACGCGGGAGATGGACTGGGGCAAATCGCTGTACGGTGGGCCCGCAGCGGCAAGGAGAGAGAGGACAATGGCGATCGTCGACGGAGGTACCCTGGTGGGTCGCGTGCTGCGCGAGCAGGGCGTCAAGTACCTGTTCGCCATCAACGGCGGCCACACGTTCCCGATCCTGGCCAATCTGCGCAACAACGACGTCAAGCTGATCCACATGCGGCACGAGCAGGCCTGCGCCTACGCCGCCGACGCCTACGCGCGCACGACGGCCACGCCGGGGGTGTGCAGCGTCACGGCCGGCTGCGGTCTGACCAACGCCGTCACCGGCCTGTGCGTCGCCGGGCTGACCGGCAGCGCGGTGGTGTGCATCGCGGGACAGCATCCGACGACGGAGGACTACCTGGGATCCTTCCAGGAAGCGTACGGCTCCGACGTGTGCCGCAGCTTCTCCAAGTTCGTCAAGCGCGTGATCGACTGGAGCACGATCGAGGTCGACCTGCGGCAGGCGTTTCGCGAGTCGCTGACGCCGCCGCAGGGGCCGGCCCTGGTCGAGATCCCCACCAACATCCTCTACCACGGTGACGACGAGTCGCGGCAGCGGCGCGGCGCCAAGGTCTACGATCCGGACGAGGTCCGCTCGCAGGGCGATCCCGCCCGCATCGAGCGCGCCCTCGAGCTCCTGCTGCAAGCGGAGCGGCCGCTGATCGCCTGCGGTGACGGCATCTTCTGGTCGCGGGCGGGCGCCGAGCTGCGGGAGCTCGTCGAGCTGACGCACATCCCCGCCTACGCGCGTCGGGCGGGCCAGGGGGCGATTGCCGAGGATCATCCGCTGGCCGTGCGCGGGGCGTGGAAGAAGCCGTTCACCGGACGCGCCGACGTGGTGCTGGCCATCGGCTTCCGCTTCTGGAGCGGCGAGCACTTCGGCGAGCCGCCGACGTGGAACGAGAAGGCCCGCTACATCCAGGCCGATCCGGTGCCCAGCCGCATCGGCTGGCAGGTGCCGGCCGAGATCGCCATCGTCGGCGACCCGAAGCTGGTCCTGCGCCAGCTGATCGACACGGCGAAACGCCTGGGGCTGGACTTCTCCCGGCATCGCGGCTCGGCGTGGGTCAAAGAGGTGGCCGAGGTGCGCGCCAGCTACGAGAAGCTGATCGACGAAGGCGAGCGCCAGGTGCACGAGCAGACGCCGATCCACCCCGATCGCCTCGCCCGCGAGCTGTGCGCGGTGATGGACAAGGACGCCACGGTGGTGATCGATTCGTTCACCCTGAGCGGCTGGATGAGCCAGTGGTTCCGGGCCCGCTTTGCCGGGCAGGTGGTGGATGCCGGGCCGCTGGCCCCGGTCGGCCACGGTGTCGGCATGGCGATCGGCGTGCAGCTGGCGCGTCCGGGAAAGCAGGTGGTACTGGTGACCGGCGACGGCGGGCTGGGGATCGGCGGCTGGGACATCGAGACGGCGCTGCGTTACGATCTGCCGATCCACACGGTGCTGTGGAACAACAGCTCCTGGGGGCCGGGGTTCGAGGAGATGCCGCTGCTCAAGGGACGCACCGACCCGTTCAACATGCTGGAGAACATCCGCTACGACCAGATGTTCGCCATCATGGGGTGTCACGGCGAGTACGCCGACCAGCCGGAAGAGGTGCGTCCGTCCCTCGAGCGAGCCTTTCGCTCCGGTAAGGCGTCGCTGATCAACGTGATCGGCAACAAGCGGATCGGCCACCC
>CAZYMF010000149.1:3622-12413 GCA_964648215.1 uncultured Binatia bacterium (SeqCode)
TCACAGCCGGAACGGGCGGCTGAGAAGGATCTGTCCTTGGGCGCTGACGACGTAGACGACGACGGTGTCGTAGTCGGCGACGCCGGGCCGGTGGGGGATGACCGCATTGACGCTCTGCCAGCGCGCGGTCAGCGAGATCGGCTCGCCGGCGCCCGGGGTGGCGCCGTGGAAGTGGCCGCCGGCGGTGATCGCCAGACCCTTGGCCTTGGCCGGCCAAATGGCCCAGACGTGGGGTGTGACGCTGTCGTTGCGCGCGACCACGAAGACGAAGCCGTCGATGGGCTCGCTCATGGTCGTTCGCAGTCGCAGCGACACGCTCAGGCGCTCGCTGTCTTCGCTGCGCTCGCGCCGCCCGCTGAAGCGATCGATCTCGATCGCCGGCGCGGTGTCGTTGTCCGACGACCCCGTGAGGGTTGCCTGCCGCCGCTCGAGAGCGCGCGACAGGGCCAGGTAGGCGAGCCCGAGGACGAGGACCAGCAGGGCGGAGAAGGCGGCGGAGTTGGCCGCGCGTCGCCAACGGGCGGGTTTTTTCGCTGCCACGGCGGCACCGTAGCATACCGGCTCGGTGCGTTGCAGCTCGCCCCGGGGGTCTGGTAAGGTGTCGCCATGCTGATCGGGCCGTTGGCTACGGTATTCGGGCTGGTCGTGGTGGTGCTGGTCGCCGGGCTCAAGGTGCTCAGCGAGTACGAGCGCGGGGTGGTGTTCCGGCTGGGGCGGCTGGTGCCGGTACGCGGGCCCGGGATCATCTACGTCATCCCGCTCATCGAGCAGCTCTACCGCCTCGATCTGCGCACCGTCACCCTGGACGTGCCGTCGCAGGACGTGATCACGCGCGACAACGTCTCGGTCAAGGTCAGCGCGGTGCTCTACTTCCGCGTCGTCGACGCCGGCCGCGCGGTGGTCGAGGTGCAGAACTTCATGTACGCGACCTCGCAGATCGCGCAGACCACGCTGCGCAGCGTGTGCGGCCAGGCGCAGCTCGACGGGCTGCTGGCCGAGCGGGAGAAGTTCAACTCCCAGCTGCAGGAGATCATCGACATGCACACCGAGCCCTGGGGGGTCAAGGTGGTGTCGGTCGAGGTCAAGCACATCGACCTTCCCCTCGAGATGCAGCGGGCGATGGCGCGGCAGGCCGAGGCCGAGCGCAGCCGGCGCTCCAAGGTGATCAACGCCGAGGGCGAGTACCAGGCGGCGACGCGGCTGGCCGAGGCCGCCGACACGATGCAGAAGGAGCCCATCGCCATGCAGCTGCGCTATCTGCAGGCGCTGTCGCAGGTCGGCACCGAACGCAATCACACGATCGTTTTGCCGCTCCCCCTCGACCTCATCCGCTCGCTGGCGGCGCGGAGCAGCCGCGAGTCGTCTTCCTAGGCCTGATGGCCATCGAGCGGGAGACCCTCGCGCGTCGCCGCCGGGCGGTGATGGAGCGCATCGGTGCGGACGCCGCCCTCCTGCTGCCCGCCGCGCCGGTGGCCGTGCGCTCACACGACGTCGAGTACCCCTACCGTCAGGACAACGACTTCTACTACCTGACCGGCTTCCGCGAGCCGGAGGCGGTCTGCCTGCTGCTGCCCGGCCAGGCCAAGCGCGAGGAGTTCGTCCTCTTCGTCCAGCCGCGCGATCCCGAGCGCGAGACCTGGACGGGGCGGCGGGCCGGCGTGGAGGGGGCCATCGAGCGCTACGGCGCGGACATCGCCTACACCGTCGACAAGCTCGACGAGAAGGTGCTCGCCTACGTCGGCGAGCGCGAGCGGCTGTACTGCCCGATGGGCCGCCACACCGCGTTCACGCAGAAGGCGATGGGCTGGCTGCAGCACTGGCAGGCGCAGCGGCCGCGCAGCGGCCGGGGGCCGGCCGCCGTGCTCGACCCGGGGGAGATCTTGCACGAGATGCGCCTGTTCAAGGCTCCGGAGGAAGTGGCGGCGATGCGGCGGGCGATGGCAATCGCCGCCGACGCCCACGTGGCGGCGTTGCGCGCCGCCCGCCCCGGCGTGTACGAGTACGAGATCGAGGCCCTGCTCGACTACACCTTCCGCCGCCGCGGCGGGTGGGGGCCGGCCTACCCGTCGATCGTCGCCGCGGGCGAGAACGCCACGATCCTCCACTACACGACCAACGACCGGGCGCTGCAGGCGGGCGATCTCCTGCTCATCGACGCCGGCGCGGAGGTCGACGGCTACTGCGCCGACGTCACCCGCACCCACCCGGTGAGCGGCGAGTTCAGCGAGGCGCAGCGCGACATCTACACTCTCGTGCTGCAGGCGCAGCTCGCGGCGATCGCGGCCGTTCGCCCGGGCGTCCGCTTCGACGACGTGCACCATCGCGCCGTCGCGGTTCTGGTCGAGGGCATGCTGGCCCTCGGGCTGCTGAGCGGCGACAAGGACGAGATCATCGACAAGGAGCAGTACAAGCCGTTCTACATGCACCGCACCAGCCACTGGCTCGGCCTCGATGTCCACGACGTCGGCAAGTACAAGATCGACGGCGAGTCGCGGCTCCTGGAGCCCGACATGGTGCTGACGGTGGAGCCCGGCCTCTACGTCGGAGCGCAGGTGCCGGACGCCGATCCGCACTGGGCGGGCATCGGCGTGCGCATCGAGGACGACGTCCTGGTCACGGCCGCGGGCTGCGAGGTGCTGTCGGCAGCGGTGCCCAAGACGATCGCCGAGCTGGCCGCGGCACGCGGAGACACTGAATCACTGAGTCACTGAATCAGTGACTCAGTGATTCACTCTCTTTCAGTTGCTCGAGACGGTGATCTTGCGCGGCTTGGCCGACTCGGCCTTGGGCAGCTCGAGAACGAGCACGCCGTTGGTCATGCGGGCCGTGATCCGGCTCGTGTCGATGGCGTTGGGCACGGTGAAGCGGCGCATGTAGTTGCCGACGTTGTACTCGGTGTAGACGGGCAGGAGGTCCTGGTACTCCTGCAGCGCGACCTGGCCGGAGATGGTGAGCAGGCCGTTGGCCAGGTTGATGTCGATCGACTTCTCGTCGACGCCCGGCATGTCGGCCCACAGCCACAGACTCTCGGCCGTCTCGTAGATGTCGACGTCGGGAACGAAGGTCCGTCCGGGCCGGATCTGTTCCTCGCGGTCCGACAGTTCCTGCTTGTTGTGGACACTGAGCTCTTGTGCGGTCATGGGGTGCACCTCCCTTCCTTTCTTTGTCGTGGTCAGGCGGCCTGCACCGTAATCTGGCGCGGCTTGGCCTCCTCGCGTTTGGGGATGCGCACGGTCAGCAAGCCGTGCTTACACGTGGCCGCCGCCTGGTCGAGAGCCAGATCGGCCGGCAGCTGCAACGAGCGGGAGAACTCGCCCTCGCCGCGCTCGCGGCGGTGGATGCTGCCGTCGCCCGGCGCCTTGAACTCGCGCTTGCCGCGGACGGTGAGCGTGCGCCCGCGGGTCTCGATCTCGATCTGATCGGGGGCAATGCCGGGCACCTCCAGGCGCACGACGTAGCCGTCCTTGTCGCTGAAGACGTTCACGGGGGGGAACACTCCGCGTCCGGACAGACCGAAGTCGACACCCAGCGGGTTTTCGAATACGCGATCGAGCTCCTTTTGCAGGGTGAGCAACGCCCTCACCGGATCGACCTCCGGTGCAAATCGGAAGAACGCCATCGCTACCTCCTCTGGACCGATGTGATGTGTTTGCCGGGCTCCGCTGCTGTTGCCTGGCGGGTCGTCCCGGTTCGTCGTTCGCAGGCGAATCTAAGGCGGCTTGGTGAGCTGTCAAGGGGTACGCGCCGGGCATGGTGGCCCGGCGCGCTCGTGGAAGAGGTCGCGGCCGCGCTCTAGGCGGCGCTCGGCTGACGGACCGGGCTCGGGCGCGGCAGCATGCCGGCGTCGGGGAGCGTGCGCAGCTCCTCGATCAGACGGTCGAGCTGCACCGAGGTGTCGCGCACGTACTCGTAGAGGTGCTTGTGCATCAGCGCCATGGTGATGGCGAGGCGAAACTGACGGGGACGGCGCCAGGCGGTCTCGAGTAGCATCGACAGGGTCATCCAGGCGCGGCGGGGCGTGGCGCGCACGATGCAGGTCCACAGCACGCTGGCGAAGATCTTGAGATCGCGGCCGCTTGCCACCAGCCTCGACTGGATGTCGGTGCCCTTGTTCAGGATCAAGGCCATCGTGCGGCGGCGGAAGTTGCGGTAGTCGTAGAGTCTTTCCAGCAGCCGCTTGTAGCCTTCGTAGAGCTCGAGGCGCGACATCCCCAGGGGGACGACGTTGGTGAAGACGAACTGGTCGCCGACCGATTCGGCGATCAGGCGGCCGGCCTCATGGAGGCGCGTGTACAGCGGTGTCTTCGGCATGGCGTTGAGCATGCCGGTCATCGAGATCGGGATGCGGGCGTCCTGGATGAAGCGGAACTGCTCGTCGAAGATCGAGGCATCGTCGTGATCGAAGCCGACGATCATGCCCGCCATGACCTCCATGCCGGCCTGCTGGATGCGGTGCACCGCGCCGAGCAGGTCCTCGCGCATGTTCTGCGTCTTGTGGGTCTCCTGCAGGCTGGCGGCGCGGGGCGACTCGATGCCGATGAAGATGGTGGTGAAATGCGCCTCGTGCATGAGCCGGAGCAGCTCGTCGTCCTGAGCGATGTTGAGCGTCACCTCGGTCATGAACTCGATCGGGTAGTCGTTCTCCGCCTGCCAGGCGGCGATCGCGCCGAGCAAAGCCTTCGCCTCCTTCTTGTTGCCGATGAAGTTGTCGTCGACGACGAAGACGTTGGTGACGCCGAGGCGGTGGATCTCGCGCACCTCGGCCATCACCTGGGCGACCGCCTTGGTGCGCGGCTTGCGTCCGTACATGACGATGATGTCGCAGAACTCGCAGTTGAACGGGCAGCCGCGGGCGAACTGGATGGTCATCGTGCGATAGGCGTCGACCCGCAGCAGGTCGAAGCGGGGCAGGGCGGAGTCGAGCATGCTCGGCTTCTCCTCCTGCCGGTACTCGGCTTGCCACTGGCCGCCCTGGTAGTCGCGCAGAAAGCGCGGCCAGGTGTACTCGGCCTCGTCGACGAAGAGAACGTCCACGCGCCCGCGCAGCTCTTCCGGGCACAGCGAGGCGAACGGTCCCCCGGCGACGATGAACTTGCCCCGTTGCCGGAAGGCATCGACGATCTCGAAGATCCGCTGCTTGTGGATCACGTAGCCGGTGACGCCGACGATGTCGGCATCGGTGTCGAAATCGATGGGCTCGACGTTCTCGTCACACAGGACCACCTCGTGCTCGCGCGGGGTGATGCCCGCCACGGTGGGCAACGAGAGGTTGGGGAAGACGCACTTCTTCTTCAGGCTGGGGAGGATGCGGTCGAAGGTCCAGAACGACTCGGGGTTCCTCGGGGCGATTAGATAGATCTTCACACGTCACCGTCCCTTCTGCGCGCCGCCGGCGGGTCCGCCACGGGGTGCCCGCGTCCGATGAGCTGAAGTAATCGATCTACGCTTCCTTTCTACTGCAATCGGAAGCCGGAGACCAGAGTACTCGGTACCGGTGACGAATTGGTTACAGCCCGGTGATGTATTGCAGAAGGGTGCGGACGCCGAAGCCGGTGGCGCCGGGGGGATGAGCCGGGAAGGGCTTGTCGGTCACCACCGTGCTCGAGAAATCGATGTGGGCCCAGGGCAGGCCGGCGACGAACTCGCGCAGAAACAAGCCGCCAATGATGGTTCCGGCGTAGCCCTCGCCGGTGTTCTTGATGTCCGCCACCCGGCTGTCGATGTCCGGGCGGTAGTCGTCGACGAGCGGCAGCTCCCACAGGTTCTCGCCGACGCAGCGGCCGGCCGCGATCACGGCCTGGGCGAGGGCGGCATCGGTGCTCATGATGCCGGCGTAGCGACGCCCGAGCGCCGCGCCCACGGCCGCGGTCAGGGTGGCGAGATCGATGACGAGGTCGGGCTTCGCCGCGGCCGCATAGGCGAGGGCGTCGGCGAGGACGAGCCGGCCTTCGGCGTCGGTGTTGAGCACCTCGATGGTCTTGCGGTTGTACGCGCGCACGACGTCGCCGGGCTTGATGGCGCGGCCGCCGGGCATGTTCTCGGCGCTGGCGACGTAGGCCCGTACCTCGACCGCGGGGGCGAGGTCGGCGATGACGCTCATCACGCCGAGGACGGCGGCGCCGCCGGCCATGTCGCGCTTCTGACCCTGCATCGACTCGGCGTGCTTGAGCGACAGGCCGCCGCTGTCGAAGGTGATTCCCTTGCCGACGATGGCGATGCGCTTGTGCGGGCGCCGGCGCGGGCGGTAGACGAGCTCGATCAGTCGCGGCGGCTGCGCGCTGCCCTGGGCGACGCCCAGGATGGCCCCCATGCCGGCGCGCTGCAGGGCGCGCGCGTCGAAGACCCGCAGGCGCAGCCGTTGCCGCCGTGCCAACCGGCGTGCCTCGCTGGCCAGAAAGCGGGGCGTCACCTGCGCCGCCGGGGTCGTGATCAGATCGCGCGCGTAGCTGGTGGCGGCCGCGAACAGACGCGCCCGCGAAAGAGCCTGGCGGTAGCGCGCGTCTTCGCGGGGGACGAGCAGCCGCGCCGCGCTCGGATCTCGGTTCCCGGGCGGCTGTGACTTGAGCTTGTCGAAGCGGTAGGCGGACAGCGCCAATCCTTCGGCGGTGCGGACAACGGCCTCCGGGCCCAGCAGGCCGCGGCCGAAGGCCACGGCGAGGTTCTTTGCCTTGTAGTCGCGCCCCTGGCGCACGGCGATGTCGGCGAGCTGGTGCCAGGAGCGCGCCGTAGGGTGGGCGTCGATGCCGACCAGGACGATTGGGTCGACCGGCACGGAGCCGTGGGTCTGGAAGACCAGCGTCGCGCCGCCGGCCGCCTGGAAGCCGGCCCGCTTGGCGGCGCGGCCGAGGAGGCCGTGCACGCGGCGATCGAGCGGGGCGATGTCGTCGGCCCAGTGGGGGCGCGTCGTCGCCAGCACGAGGAGATCGGCGGACGGCTCGGTCAATGGGCGGGTGGTCAGCTCGATCTGCACCGCGTGCTCCCGGTCAGCCACCGTACTTCTTCAGGTACCCGAGCACGGTCGCCTTCTCGCTCGGCGTCAGCGGAGGGATGCCACGGCGCTCCATCTCCCCCTGCATGCGGTCGACCTGGTACTTCCACATCGGGTACTTGAGCAGGCCCGGCGCGTAGACGCGGTGACAGGTGTTGCAGCGGGCGGCGTAGAGCTTGGCCGCCGGCGAATCGGCATCGGGCAGCTTCGTGCAGCCGACAAACCCGATCGCTCCGAGGGCGACGATCGTGCCCCACCAGCCCCACCGCCGCATCCGCTCAGCTCTCTTCTCGGTAGTAGGCCGCCTGGCCGGTGGTTTCTTCGACTCCGACCTGGATCGCGGCGATGTGATTGACGTGCTCGACTTCCAGCTCGCGGCGCAGCTCACCCACCAGGTAGCGGGCCAGCTCCTCGGCCGAGCTGTGGGCGATCGGCAGCAGCGCGGCATCGCTGCGCGGGATGCGGAACTCGGCGTCCTCGTAGCGCATCACCACCTGCGCGCCGTCTTCGCTGACCCGCACGCAGTCGCTGCGCACGGGGACCAGGGTCTTTTCGTTGAGCCGCTCGCAGACGCGGCGGGCGACCTTCTTGACCACGCCGAAGTCGACGACGTAGCCGTTGTGACCGAGGCGCCCCTCGACCTCTACCGACACGCGGTAGTTGTGGCCGTGGAGCGCCTCGCGAAATCCGGGGTAGGCAATGAAGTGGGCGGCCGAGAACTTCAGGTAGTCCTTGGTGACGTGCACCTTGAACGACTCGCGTGCCATGAGCGCTCAGGCTATCACGCCGCCACCCTCCCGCAAGACGGCGGGACGCTCAGTGCTTGAGCTTCTCGACCTCCTCCTTCATCTCGGGCACGGCCTTGAACAGATCGGCCACCAGGCCGTAGTCGGAAACCTGGAAGATCGGCGCCTCGGCGTCCTTGTTGATGGCGACGATGACCTTCGAGTCCTTCATGCCGGCGAGATGCTGGATGGCGCCGGAGATGCCGACGGCGATGTAGAGCTCGGGGGCGACCACCTTGCCGGTCTGGCCGACCTGCAGGTCGTTGGGGACGAAGCCGGCATCGACCGCGGCGCGGCTGGCGCCCATGGCGGCGCCCATGGCGTCCACCAGAGGCTCGAGCACGGTGGTGAAGTTCTCGCCGCTCTTCAGACCGCGGCCGCCGGAGACGACGACGCGGGCCTCGGTTAGCACGGGACGGTCCGACTTGGTCTCGTTGAACTTGAGGAACTTGATCTTGAGGGCCGCGGCATCGAGGTTGAGGGACACCTTCTCGATCTCGCCCTTGCCCTCCTTCTTGGCGGCGTCGAAGGCGGTGGCGCGGACGCTGATGACCTTGTTGGCGCTCTCGAACTTCACCGTGGCGATGGCGTTGCCGGCGTACATCGGCCGCAGCACGCTGCCGTCGTCATTGATGCCGACGACGTCGCTGGCCATGCCGGCGTCGAGGCGCACCGCCACGCGCGGCAGCAGGTCCTTGCCGGCCGCGGTGGCCGTGCCGAGGACGACGCTGGCGCCCTTGTCCTTGGCGATCTGCGAGAGGGCCATCGCATAGGCATCGGGGACGCAGTGCTCGAGCGCCGCATCGTCGGCGACGTAGACTTTCTTGACGCCGTACTCCGCCAGCTCGCCGGCGAGCGCCTCCACGCCCTTGCCGAGGAGGGCGACGTGACACTCGCCTCCCATCTTGGCGGCGGCCTCGCGGCCGGCGGTCAGCGCCACCAGGGTCGTCTTGGGAAACTTGCCGTGGGCGTGCTCGGCAAAGACCAGAACATTGCTCATGGAATCCACTCCTTCGTC
>CAZYMF010000150.1:0-12366 GCA_964648215.1 uncultured Binatia bacterium (SeqCode)
CATAGCCGAGGCGGTGGAAGCGGACGTAGGCGGCAATGATCTCGGGCGTGATCCAGGTACCCCCCTCGCCCGGGCGCGGGCTGGAGGCGCAAGCGCGAATCACCCGGGGGAACGCGGCGTCAATGGAGAAACGCAAGCTCGTTTTGCGTCGCGCCGCCGCCAGGCTGCGCGGGATGTGCAGCGCGGAGAACTTCAGCACGCCGCGCTCGGCCGGGCAGAACCAGAGCAACGGCAGGCCCTCGACCGGCCAGGGAAAGATTCCCTGGCGGTAGGCGAGCAGCAGCGACTGCGGGTGCAGGTCGCCGCCAACGGCAACCACGCCGTCGCTGTCGGCGGAGCGGGGGTCTGGAAACGCGACGATCGGCATGAGGACCGAGCCGGCAGTTAGCAGCCCGCCGCCGGCAGTTCAAAGCGGAGAACGGCTCGCTGCTCCGCTCGCTCTTCCGCGTTGACGCTCTCGGCGCCGCCGGTGTACGCCTGCGCCATGGCGGCGGATCTGATGGAGCTCTTCGGCGGACACTTCATGAGCGAGGTGCCCGATCCCTACCCGGCCTACCGCGCGCTGCGACAAACGGAGCCGGTCAAGCTGCTCGATCTGCCGATGGCCGCCGCGTACCTCGTCACCCGCTACGACGACGTGCTCGCGGTGCTGAGGGACGCCGCGCTGTTCTCCTCCCGCTCCAACGCCAACGGCATCGGCCTGGTGATGGGTCGCACCATCATCGAGATGGACGGCAAGGAGCACAGCCGCCACCGCAACATCATCGCCCCCTCGTTCGTGCCGCGGGCACTCAAGGGCGATCTTCCCGCCGTCATCGACTCGGTTGCACACGAGATGCTCGACGCCTTTGTCGCCGACGGTCACGCCGATCTCGTCGCCCAGTTCACGCGCACGTTTCCGCTGCGCGTCATCGCCCATATCATCGGCGTTCCCATCGAGGACTACGAGACCTTCAAGCGCTGGTCGCTCGACGTCATCGGTTTCGCCGACGATCCGGCCAAGGGCTTCGAAGCGGCCGGCAAGCTGGTCGATCACCTGCGCCCGATCGTCGACAGCCGCAAGGGTAGCCCGCGCGACGATCTGCTGAGCACGTTGCTCCACGCCGAGGTCGAGGGCGAACGTCTCACCGACGACGAGATCTACAGCTTTCTGCGCTTGCTGCTGCCGGCCGGCTCCGACACGACCTACCGCCTGATCGGCACCATGCTGCTGGCGTTGCTCGGCGCCCCGGAGCTTTACGAGCGGGTCGGCGACGACCGGTCCCTGCTCGAGGCGGCGATGGAGGAGTCCTTGCGCTGGGATGCGCCGGTGCAGTTCGCCTCGCGCGAGACGACGGCTGCCGCGGTACTCGGCGGCGTCGAGATTCCCGCCGGCCACAACCTCCTCGTGGCGCTGGGCTCGGCCAACAGAGACGAGGGTCACTACCCCGATCCGGACCGCTTCGACCTCGACCGTCGCCCCGAGGATCACCTCGCCTTCGGCTTCGGCCGCCACTTCTGCGTCGGATCGCACCTGGCGCGTCTGGAAGCCCGCGCGGCGATGAACGCGATCATGGACCGGCTGCCAAATCTCCGGCTCGATCGCTCCGCGCCCGCCGGGATCGTCGGCCTGGCCTTCCGTTCGCCGAATCGACTACCCGTTCTCTTTGACCCGGCCTAGGAGCGCGCGCGCCGCCTGCGGGCGCACCGGCATCCGTCCGCCCTCGGCCTCGCGGGCGCGCGCCAGCGCGCCGCCGCTGCGCCACATGTAGCAGGAGTCCGGCAGCCCACCCACGCCAACGAGCGAGTCGTTCGCCTTGAAAGCGGCCGGCCAGCTGTCCGACAGAGCCCCGGCGCACTGGATCAACGCCGGTCCCGCCATCAGCAGTGTATCGAGAAGCGCCCGGTCCGACATTCGCTCGCCGAAGCGCCGCAGAAGCTCGCCGGTGACGCCGTGGCTGAAGTGCAGCCCGGCAAGATTCGCGACCGGTTCGGCGAGCTCGCGCCACTGCGCTTGTTCGAAACCGGCGGCCGTGCGCGTACGCTCCGCCAACGCCGCGCTACGCAACGCGAAGGCCGGGAATTCTATGGTCAGATGTCCGCGGATCTCGCGATCGGCGGCAAACCTGTCCATCGGCCGCGCCACCGGCGGCGCCGGCGCGAAGTGCAGGTCGGCGAGCTGAATCGCCAGCAGAATCGTTCCGTTGCCTTCCGCCATCTCGTAGCCGTCGAGGATCAGGTCGCGGCGGAAGAGGCGCTGACCGGCGGGACGCTCGCGCTGCTCGGGGTGGAGCGTGCGATCCCGTTCGAGCGCCCAGCCGGCGCTGGAACCGAGCAGGTGAGCGAGGGTGAGAATGTGGGAGCAGCCGCGCGGTCCGCCGAGGGCCTGACTGACGCGACGGGAGAAGCCGGCATCGAGAGAGGCGCCGGCCAGCGCCTCGACGGCGGCAATCGGGTCGCGGCACTGCTCACCCCCGGTCACGGCCGACGGCTCCAGGGCCACGCTGAGCTGCTGTGCGGCGATCGTCTCGAGCACAAGGGCACTCGGATCGACGATTCCCTTCAGTGTCATGTGGTGGATGATGCCGCTCCCCTGCAGATCGCCGGCGAGGGGAACGAATCCGCGTTTGCGCAGGTCGAGGACGTAGCCGTGAACGTCGAGCTTACCGTCGGCGCGCTGCGCCAGACCCACGGCGAGTGCACGGGTGTGAATGGGCTGTCCCTGGACGTCGAGCTGCATACGGGGAATGTGTCACGCGGCCGCCTCGTGCCGCAAGTGCACGGCGCGACCGAGCGGAAAGCGAAAAGCTCAAAGCGCCAAGCCGAAGGATGACCTCCCGACTTCCGGCTTTTCGCTTTGAGCCTTTCACTTTTCGCCCGTCTTCGCCGATAATCGACGCGCGCGGTCGAACGACCCGACCCTGCGCGAGCAAAGGAGGGAATACATGAGCACCGATCTGGCCATGCTGGTAGCAACCGCCGTCCTGTGTCTGCTCATGCCGCTGACGTACCTGATCGGCCGTATGCAGACGCCGGGCGGTATGGAATGGGGCGTCGGCAATCGCGACCGCTCCTTCGAGGTTCCGCCGTGGGCAGCACGGGCGCAGCGGGCCCACAACAATTTGGTCGAGAACATCGCCCCGTTTGCCATCCTGGTGCTGGTGGCGCAGGTGACCGGCAAGGCGGACGCGCTGACCGCGGCCGGCGCCGTGATCTTCTTCTGCGCCCGCGTGCTGCACGCGGCGGTCTACATCGCCGGCATCGTCTACGTGCGGACGGCGGTGTTCTTCGTCGGCATGGCCGGCGAGCTGCTCATCCTGCTGCAGCTCTTTCGCTGACGACCCGCCCGGGACGAACGTGAACGCCGGCTGGAGCGGCAGAGAGTCGGGCTCACGTCAGGACGCGGAGCGTTCCGGCTCCTCGCCGCCCGCGTCCTCCGCCACCACGTCGTGAAAGCGCGAGTAGTCGACCTGGCGGCGGCCGTCCGGCGCCCGCGAGAGGATGTCGACGAAGCGGGCGTTCCAGACGATCTCCTCGGGAACGTAGGAGTGGCGGGCGTGCACCGTCTGGGAGAAGGTCTCGTCGAGGCCGGTGAGCGAGACGATGATCTCGGCCTCCTTCGCCAGGAGCGACTCCCGGGTGACGCGGAACAGCGGGCTCTGCTCGGTGATCGGATGGATCGCCGTCCACGACAGCGCAAACAGCGCGTTCTGCTCCCGCGACATGGCAAGGTCGTGGAGGCCGCGGATGATCTCGCCCTCGGCCGTCGTCTCGGTCAGCGCCAGCACCACGTGCACCCGCGCCTCGACGATCTGGTTGCCGCGTCGGTTGGCCATGCGGAACATCAGGCACGGAACGCCGTCGCGCCGGGTCATCACCGCGACGCGGCTGAAGAGCACACGGGCCGTCGGCCGCGAGAACTTGGCGAAGATCATCCCGGTCACCATCGCCAGCCCCAGCAGGCCGACGAAGGCCTCGGCGGCCATGAGCACGTTCGCGTACGGCGTGCGCGGCGCCAGGACGCCGTAGCCGATCGTCGACATCGTCTCGATGCTGAAGAAAAACGCGTCGGCGAACGAACCCGGCCGCGCGTTGACGATCGGCTGGTCTCCCAGCAGGTAGGCGCACGCGAACAGGGCGTTGCTGGCGAGGTAGAGCCCCACCAGGATCGCCAGCAGCCGCGGCCACGAAGAGACCAGCAGAAAGTGGTAGAGGTCGCCGAGGTGGCCGCGCGTGACCCCGGCGCGCACGATGTTGACGCGGCCCTCGCGGGTGACGACGCGACCGCGCTGCTGCGGCGAAGGCTCGCTCATCCGTCGGCGAAACTCACCCCATGCTGGAGAAACGCAGGGGCTCGATGCGGTAGATCACCCGTTGCACGCCGGGCTGATGATAGGGATAGGTGTCGAGGCCGAGATACTTCTTGGCCAGCGAGTCGATGTGAGCCACCGCGCCCTCCTCGGTGATGTCCACCACCCGTCCGCGGATCTCCAGGTAGCGGTAGGCGTTGGCCGGGTCGACGATGGCGAGAGAAACGCGTGGGTCGCGCCGCATGTTCTTGTCCTTCGCTCGCCCCTTGGCCGAGTTGACGCGGACGTATCCAGCGGTGAAGTCGAACCACACCGGCGTCACCTGCGGGCTGCCGTCGGGCATCAGCGTGCCCAGATGGGCCAGCGCCTTGGTGTCGAGCAGATCACGGAACTGAGCGGGGATCTCCGCAGCCATAGCCTTCCTCCCGATCGGTTGGTTTGAACGTGCGGCGACGATAGCCTAGCTCCCCGGCTCAGGCGAGAGCCCCATGCCGTCGCGTCTTGACGCGGCGAGGGGCAATCGGCTGAACGAAGACCGAGAGAAAACCATGCGGCTCAGCATCGTCATCCCGTCTCGCAATACTCCCGCGGATCTATTGCGACGGGCCCTGTTGTCGGCGGTTGCCGCCGTGGACGGTGCGGTCGAGTACGAGATCGTCGTGGTGGACGACTGCAGCGACCGGCCCGTCGACGTGGAGGCGTTGACGGAGACAGCGACAGCCCCGGGGAGAATTCGAAGTATACGAGCGCGCACTCGTCTCGGGATCGCGGGCGCGCGGAATCTCGGTGCCGCGACCGCTACCGGTTCCTTCCTCACCTTCCTGGACAGCGACGACGTGCTGAAACGCGGCAGCCTGACCACCCTCCTGCAGGCCGCGTCTCCGTCTCGGGTCGTCTTCGCCGACCACGAGGTCTACGAGGCGCCCCATCCCGGGTTCGTGCGCCGGAAGCACCGCTGGGTGCCGCTGCTGGGCGACTGCCGTGGTCGCATGGACGATCCCTTCTTCTACTGCAACTTCATCGTCCTGCCGGTCGTCATCCCGCGCCTCCTGTTCGAAAGCGTCGGCGGCTATACCGACGGCGGTTATGCCGGCGAGCACGTCGGGTTGTATGCGGCGCTGGCGGCGCGCGCCAACGTCGAGTTCGTGCACGTGCCCGAGGCGCTCTACGAATACTGGCCGCGGCCGTCCGGGTACTCCAACTCGGACTGGGTCTCTCACCATCGGGACAAAGGCGAGGCGCTCAGCCGAGCCCTGGCGCTGGCCGGGTTCGGTTCGGCAAGGTACTCCGGCGTCTATCTGAGCTGTCACGCGGAGCCGACGCTGTACCTTCCGGTGGTGGCCGACGTGCTGAGGATTCCGCGCTGGGCCGACGTCGACCTGGAAGCGAGAAGCTGGCGTCCGGCCACCTGACGGCAGGCTGAGGGGCGACGGGCTGCGCGGCTCGTGCTTCTCCCTCAGTTCCAGTTCTTCAGCTCCGGCCAGATCTGCCGCAGCGTTCGCCCTTTCGGGCCACGGCACAGGTAGACCGGGAAATGCTGCGAAGCCATGGCGTACGGATGGCCGACGCTGGCGACCTCTTCCACGCTGGTAAAGTACTGCTCGAGCCTTTCCTTCCTGTGCTCGCCGAGGACGATCATGATCTCGCCGGTGTACTCGCGCGGCCCCCAGTACCAGTAGGTGAGGTGGCCGCTGATCGCCTTCGGCAAGCCGAGCGCCGGGCCGTAGAAGTCGATCGCGCCGGCCTCGCCGTAGTCGTTGCCGAAGATCGCCGTTCTCGCTCTCTCCGCCGGAGGCAGCGCGTTGTAGACTTTCGCCACCGTTGCCGCCATCTCCGGCCAGCCGAAGCGATCGGCGAAGAATTGCGGCAAGGCGCTCGACCGGCGATGCTCGAGTTGGGGTTGCGAGAGGCCGATGGTCTCCGTGTAGCGAACCAGAGTATCGGGCGGGAGCAGCGGCATCGCGATCGGAGCGATGAGGATGCCGGTGAGCGCGAGCAGCGCGACGTACGCGGGCCGTGCCCAGCCCCATCCCGGCCGGTCGAGCCACCGCTCGATCGCGACGGCCCCGGCCGCGAACAGCATCGGATAGGCCGGCAGCAGATAGTAGAAGCGGCCATGCGTCAGCAGCAGCGTGCCGAGCGTCACCAGGTAGGCCCATCCCAGCGCACGGTAGCGTTTGTCGTCCCGGCCGAGGAGCAAGCTCCCCAGGCCGCAGAGCCAGATCGGCAACGCCAGCGGCTGCATGGCGAGAATCTGCTGGCCGACGAACTGGACCGGATCGAGGGCAACGTTGCGCTGATTGCGCCGGATGTTGGCAAGCAGCTCCAGGTGCGGGAAGTGATGCTGGACCATCCAGATCAGGTTGGGGAGGAAGATGAGAAAGGCGGCCAGACCGCCGAGCAGGAACCAGCGATTCGCCACCCGGCGACGCTCGGCGGTGAGCAGCAGCCCGGCGATCAGAGCGAAGGCGAACAGCAGCATGGTCTGCTTGTTCTCCAGCCCCAGCCCGGCGAGCACCCCGAACCAGATCCAGAGCCTGACGTTGCCGGACCTGATGATGCGGATCAGCACGAGGACACACCCCATCCACAGCAAGGGCTCGACCGAGTTCATCGACAGATAGCTGTCGACCGCCAGGTACCCCGGCGCCACCAACACCGCGAGCGCGGCCAGGCCCTGGGCGAAGCGCCGGCCGCCGAGCTCGCGCGCGAGAGCGGCGGCGAGCAGGACGAGACCGGCGCCGGCCAGAGCCGGCAGCAGGCGGATCGCCAGCATCGAATCGCCGAACAGAGTCCGAGCGAGCCAGGCCTGCAGCGCCGTGAGCGGCGGCATGTCGACGTATCCCCACGCCAGGTGCTCGCCGCAGGCAAGGAAGTACAGCTCGTCGACGAACAACCCGTAGATGCCGGCCGCGGCAAGGTGCAGGAGGAGCTTGGCGATGGCGAGATAGGCGACGACCGCCGGAAATGGGGTGAGGGTGCTGCTAGCGCTCCGCTGCCCGGGTTTGTCTCCGGTGCCCGCGCGGGCTTCGCCTTCAGGAGCAACCATGGCCTTCTCCGCTCAAACCTCGGAGAAGGCCGGCGGATACTCCACCAGGCCGCGAGCTGCGGCCAGGGCTCCCGGCACCAGCTCGAGTGCCAGGAAGGCCGGGTCGGGCACCGGGAAAGGAGCCTCGAGCCCGCAGGCGCGCGCGGGGGAGAAGCCGAAGCGTGGATAGTAGGCCGGATGGCCGACGACGATGACGATGCGATGCCCGAGACGGCGGCACTCGCCGAGCCCCGCGCGCACCAGACGAGAGCCGAGTCCCCGGCTCTGCAGACCGGGAAGGACCGCCATCGGCGCGAGAGCGAGCGCCGCAATCGGCGACACGCCCGACAGGATACGAATCGAGCTGAAGAGAATGTGGCCAACGACATGATCGGCGTCTGCGGCCACGAGCGATAGATCCCGGATGAAACCGGGCGAGCTTCGCAACGTCTGCACCAGTCTCGCTTCGTTCTCGCGGCCGAATGCGGCAACGTTCACGCGCCGAATCGCGGCGAGGTCATCCGCCGTCTCCGCCCGAATGCCGACGGCTCTGTGGGCACCGGAAGGCATCGCCATGGGCGTCGGAGCGTAGGGGCGATCGCCCGCGAAGTCCACCCCGCCGGCGCCCGCCGGTCTCACGGTCGTGACAACCGTCACTTGTCAAGCCGCTTGACTGTTCCGTGGTTCGAGACGAAAGTTTCGCCATGCAGTGCACCAATTGCGGCGCCGAGCTGATTCCGGGCAAGCAGTTCTGCCACGCCTGCGGCGCTCGCGCCGTACAGGCGTGCGGCAACTGCGGCGCCACCGTCGAGGCCGGATTCCGCTTCTGCCCCGACTGCGGCCACCCGCTGGCCGCCGCAACCGACCAGGACACGGCGGGGGCGGTCGCCGCGGCGCCGCCGGTCGGGCCGGCCGATCGTCTGCGGCGGCTGTCGCGCCACATCCCCGACGAGCTGGCGCAGAAGATCCTGTCGACGCAAGGAACGGTCAGCGGCGAGCGCAAGCTGGTCACCGTCCTGTTCTGCGACCTGGTCGGCTCGACGGCGATCGCCGAGCGGCTCGATCCCGAGGTTTACCACGACCTGCTCGAAGAGTACCTCGCGCTCGCCTTTCGCGAGATCTACCGCTTCGAGGGCATCGTCAATCAGCTCGCCGGCGACGGCATGATGGCGCTGTTCGGCGCGCCGCTGGCGCACGAGGATGCGCCGCAGCGGGCGGTGCGCGCGGCGCTGGCCATTCGCGACTCGCTGCAGCACTTCAACGAGCAGGCGCGCGGCCGGCGGGCGCAGCTGCAAATCCGCGTCGGCATCCACACCGGGCCGGTCGTCGTCGGCACCGTCGGCAACGACTTCAAGATGGACTACACCGCCATCGGCGACACCACCAATCTCGCCGCCCGCATGCAGTCCCTGGCGCAGCCGGGAACGATTCTGGTGAGCGAGGCGACGCAGCGGCGCGTGCGCGGCTTCTTCCAGCTCCGCGCCGCCGGCACCTTCGACGTCAAGGGCAAGCGCGATCCGGTCGCCGCCTACGAGGTGACCGGCCTCAACGAGGCGCAGACTCCGATGGCCATTGCCGCCGCGCGCGGCCTGACGCCGTTCGTCGGCCGCGGCGCCGAGCTCGCCCAGCTACAGGCGTGCTACGAGCGGCTGGCCGCCAACCTCGGCCAGGTGGTCGCGGTCACCGGCGAAGCCGGCAGCGGCAAGTCGCGCCTGCTCTACGAGTTCAAGCGGCAGCTCACCGCCGACGAGGACCCCGTCGTTTTCGAAGCGCGCTGCTCGTCGCTCACTCAGCTCCAGCCCTACGCCCCGTGGATCAGCATGCTGCGCCAGTACTTCGGGCTGACACCCGGAGAGACACCCGAGTGTGCGTGCCAGCAGATCGAGGCCAAGGTGCGCGCGCTCGACGCGCGGCTCGACGGCATCTATCCGTATCTCTGTCACATGCTGTCCCTGCCCGTGGGCGAGCTCGGCGACGTGCCCGCCGACGAGCTCAAGCGCGAGACCTTCGAGGCGATGTCGCGTCTCGTCGGCGGCCTCAGTCACCAGGCGCCGGTGATGATCATCTTCGAGGACCTGCACTGGATCGACGACGCTTCGCGCGAGATGCTCGAGCTGGCCGCCACCCGCATCGAGAGCGCCCCGGTGATGCTGGTGGTCAGCCATCGGCCCGACTACCAACCCACGTGGCGCACGCGCGCGGCCTTCACCCAGCTCCACCTGCGCAGCCTCTCCGACGGCGACATCGGCGAGATCATCCGCGGCGTGGCCGGCGGCGACCTGCCCGCCGAGCTGCAGCGCCTGATTCACATCAAGGCCGAGGGCAATCCCTTCTTCGCCGAGGAGATCACGCGGGCCCTGATCGAGGAAGGCGAGCTGGAGCCGCAAGACGGTCATCTCCGCCTCAAGCGGCCGCTCGAGCAGGTGCGTATTCCGGGAACGGTGGAGGAGGTCATCGGCGCGCGCGTCGACCGCTTCGGACCGCGGGCGAAGCGAGTGTTGCAGGTCGCCGCCGTCTTCGGCCGCCAGTTTCGGCGCTCGCAGCTCACCCGGGCGCTCGACGGGGAGGAGCTCGACGTCGGCGCTCAGCTCGCCGAGCTCGAGCGCCGCGGTGTCATCCATCGCAACGCCATGCTCTCGGACGACGAGTTTCGCTTCGGCGAGAGCCTGACGCAGGAGGTGGCCTACGAGAGTCTGCTGTTGAAGGAGCGCCGCCAGCTGCACGAGCGCATCGGCCAGATGCTCGAGGCCGAGAGCGGCGAGATGACCGTCGAGCGCTCCGCCCTGCTGGCGCATCACTACGCGCGCAGCGACAGCCGCGAGAAGGCGCTGGCGGCGCTGCTGCGCGCCGGGCAGGACGCGGAGCGCCTGCCGTCCTATCGGCTGGCGGTCGACTTGTACCGTCAGGCCTGGGAGCTGGCCGAAACGGCGCTGCAGGAGATCAAGAACCCCGACGAGACCCTGCGCTACGCGGCCGTCGAGGCGGCGCTCTCGCTCTGCCGGATGACGGTGATCTACAGCTGGGCCGACGAGAAGCAGAGCGAGTACGTCGCGCGGCGCGGGCTGGAGCTCGCCGAGGCGCTGGGACACACCGAAGCCATCGCCGGTCTCTACACCTACCACGGCATGATCATCATGGGCGGCATGCGCGAGCGCTTCGCCGAAGGCATGGCGCTGGTCGAGCGCGGCCTGGCGGAGGCGGTGCGGGCGGGGGATTCGCTGACGGCGATGAACATTTCCCGCGGCCTCGCCTGGGTCTACATCTTCGACGGCCAGCTGGCGCAGGCGCGGCGCATCTTCGACAACGTCATCGGCAAGCTCGAGCACTCCAACCACCGCCAGCGTCTGTCCGATTTCTACCTCGGCACCCGCTACATGCGCGACAACAGCGGCTGGCTCTATCGCGATCCGGAGGGCGGGAGGGAAAAACTCGTCGAGACCCACGACCTCGCCGTGCGCGCCGCCAATCGCACGGTGCAGAGCGGCACGGCCGTCACCCTCGGTCTCGTCTACCTGCGGCGCGGCGAGTACAGCGAGGCCAAGCGCTGGGCCGACCGCGGCCTGGAGCTCGCCGAGGTGATCGGCAACGTCGCCGCCATGCGGACCGGCGCGATCGTCGGGCTCATCAGCCGGCTGGAGCTCGGCGAGGCGGTGATCGTGCCGCGTTACCTGGATCTGATCGAGCAGCACGGCACGGCCCTGGGCGACCTGGGGCTGAAGAGCACCCTGATGGTCGAGGCCTTCCTGGCAGTCGGGGAGGCCAAGCGGGCACACCGCCTGGCCGAGCTCGCCTACGCCCACGCCGGCGGGCGCCTGCGCGAGGCGCAGTGCGCCGCCGCGCTGGGAGACGTCAACCGGCAGCTCGGTCCCGAGCACTACGCCGCGGCGCAGCAGTGGTACGACCGCGCCAGCGAGCTCGCCGCCGGCATCGACAGCGACTGGCCGACGGTGATCGCCTCTCTCGGCGCGGGCGAGCTGGCGCTGGCGCGAGGAGATCGCGCCGGAGCCACGCGCCTGGGCGAGAGAGCCCTGGCGCTTTGCCGCGAGCTCGGCCTGGGTCGCTATCAGGCGCGGGCCGAATCGTTGCTGGCCAGCGTCGACGCCGGCGCCCAGGCCGCGGTCTGAGCCGTTCACCGGCTTTCGGCGGCGCTGTCGAGCTGCCACAAGGGGCGTAGCACGGGATAGGTGAGGACGAACCACAGCGCCGGCGGGGCCAGGACGAAGGCGACCAGGCCGGAGAAGACGCCCATGGTGTCCTTGAACATGTTGGGCTGGTTCATGATCAAGGGGTAGACCAGGACGACGATGACGTCGATCAGCCAGTAGAGCACGACGCCGGCGGCGGCGGTGATGGCGGCACGCTTGACCCCGATCCCCGGCGTGGCCGCCACCAGGGCGATGAACGGCACGATGCCCATCGACAACGCCGGCAGCTGCAGCAGCATCTTGATGTGGCGATCCCCCGAGCGGAAGACCGCTTCCGCCGCGCTGCCCGGACGCCCGTAGTCGAGCCACCAGCCGTTGACCAGCGGGCTGAGCAGCCTCGCCGCCTCCAGCACCGCCGCCTCGTAGAAGCGGGCGAAGTCGACCGCCCACCACAACGTGAGCACGACGCCAAAGGCGAGGAGAAAAACGCCGGCGAAACGCCACTTCATCGGCGCGACCACTCCACCCAGGTCATCGCGTACAGGGTGACGAGCATCAGGAACGCCCCCTGCCAGACGTACTCGTGAAAGTAGGCAAAGGCGGCGGGACGCCACTCGACCACCCGCACCAGGGTGGCGATGCGCAGCATGTTGACGAAGGAGAGCACGGCGATGCCGACCACGATCCCGACGGCCTTGGTCCACAGCCGCGCCGGATAGGCGGCGATGAAGCTGGCCAGGACGAAGAGCACGAACACCCCGGTGCATTCGTGGTTGATGTCGAGGGTGATCCCCTTGACGGCGATGAGATTCCCGTCGACGACCGCGTTGCTGCCGATGAGGTTGGCGAGCCACGCCGATGCCGTGGCGAACCCCTGCTCCGCCGTGTGCAGGTGGTTCTGCAG
>CAZYMF010000151.1:0-12347 GCA_964648215.1 uncultured Binatia bacterium (SeqCode)
CGCGCCGACGCCGCTGTATCACGGCTACTCGAACTTCGTCGGCTTCGCGCCCGCGCTCCACAACGGCTCGGCGTTCGCCTCGCGGCGGCGCTTTTCCGCTAGCCACTTCCTCGACGACGTGGAGCGTCACCGGGTGACGCACTTCATGTACGTCGGCGAGCTGTGCCGCTACCTGCTGCGCCAGTCGCACGATCCGCGCGATCGCCGGCACGCGATCCGCGTCGCCACGGGGCCGGGGTTGCGGCCGGACATCTGGCGCCAGTTCATGGAGCGCTTCGGGATCGCCCGGATCATCGAGACCTACGGGCAGACCGAGGCCAACCTGAGCCTGATGAACCGTCGCGGCCGCGTCGGCTCGGTGGGCCGGGCGGCGCCGTTCACCCACGGGCAGCTGAAGCTGGTGCGCTACGACTTCGATCGCGGCGCGCCGGCGCGCGGCCCCGACGGGTTCCTGATCGAGTGCCGGCCGGGAGAGGTGGGCGAGCTGCTGAGCGTGATCTCGAAGCGGACCACGATGAGCTTCGACGGCTACGTCGACGAGCGCGACAACGAGCGGAAGATCCTGCACGACTGCTTCGTCGAGGGCGACCGTTATCTGCGGACGGGGGATCTACTGCGGCGTGACCGGGCGAGCTACTACTACTTCGCCGACCGCGTCGGTGACACGTTTCGCTGGAAGGGAGAGAACGTGGCGACGCAGGAGGTGGCCGAGCTGCTCAACGCGGCTCCCGGCATCAGCGAGACGGCCGTCTACGGCGTGCAGGTTCCCGGCACCGAGGGGCGGGCCGGCATGGCGCTGATCGTTCCCGCGCCCGGGGCCGGTTTCGACCCCCATTCGTACCACGGCTTCGTGGTGCGCACGCTGCCGGCGTATGCGCGGCCGCTCTTCGTGCGTGTCGCTGCGGCGATGGACGTCACCGGCACGCTCAAGCACACCAAGCGCCGCCTGCAGGAGGAGGGCTACGACCCGGCACGGGTCGAGGATCCCCTCTACTTCCGCGACGACGCGGCCGGCGCCTATGTCCCCCTGGATGAAGAGCTCAAGCGACGCATCGATCGGGGGGAGGTGAAGCTGTAGGGCGGAATTGACGATCGGATCACTGAATCATTGACGAGTGACGGGTGATTGATGGGGGCGGTGCGCTCCTCGGAAACGCCGGGCCGCTCTGCTAGAGTGTCGGCCCATGCCGTCCGGGGATGCGACCGATCTGAAGGCGCTCTGCGCCGAGGCGAAGAAGCAGCCGCGGCCGCTGTATCTGCTGCTCGGCGAGTCGGCGGTCACTGCCAAGGCGGCGCACGCGCTGCTCGACGTTCTGGTGCCGCCGGCCAGCCGCGACTTCAACCTGGAGACCTACGATGGCCGCACGGCGTCGGTGGCGTCGGTGCTCGACAGCTTGCGGATGCGCGGCCTGTTCCCGGGCACGAAGGTGGTGTGGCTGCGCGAGACGACGCTGTTCCTGTCGAGCGAGAAGAAGGGGGATCTCACCAAGGCGCTGCTCGGGGCGATCGAGGAGGAGCGACGCGACGAAGCGGCCGGTCAACTGCTGACGTTGCTGGCGATGGCGGGTTGGTCGCAGGACGAGTTCGCCGCCGAGCGGGTCGACGCGCTGCCGGCGAGCAAGGTCAAGGAGATCTTCGGCACCGAGCTGGAGGCAACGGAGCGCGGGGCGCTGGCCGCGGTGCAGGCCTACTGTCGCGAGCGTGATCTCTCGATCAGCGCCTATCGCGACGACAGCGAGTTGCTGCTGCAATTCCTCGAGAAGGGGATGCCGCCGCAATCCGTCCTCCTGCTCACCGCCGCCGCCGCCGACGCCCGCAAGCGGGTGTTCAAGAAGATGCAGAGCCTGGGCGGGGTCGTCGACCTGCGCATCGCCCGCGAACGCAGCGGCGCGCTCAGTCGCGAGGGCGTGACCGAGACCTGCCAGCGTATCGCCCGCGGCTTCGGGCTGCGGCTCGAGCCGGCGGCGCTCGAGCTGATCGTCGCTCGCGCCGGCGCTGATCCGGCGGGGCTGACGATGGAGATGGAAAAGCTCTGCCTCTACGTGGGCGAGGGCAAGGCGATCACCGCCGCCGACGTGCGGGTGGCGTTTCGCGACATGGCCGAGTCGTGGATCTTCGACTTCACCGCGGCGCTGGCCGGGGGCCGGGCCGCGACCGCGGTGCCGCTACTGCGGGACCTGATCGATCAGGGGGACCATCCGCTGCGGCTGCTGGCGATGGTGGCGCGCGAGATCCGTTTTCTGCTGGCGGCGCGCGACTGTCTCGACGGGCCGCTGGCCGGCAAGTGGCGCGGCACCGTGAGCTATGCGACGTTTCAGAGCCGGCTGCAGCCGCTCCTGGGGGACCTCGGCGAAGCCGCCTTCGGTAAGATGCACCCGTTTCGGATCTACAAGTACCTGGCCGATGCGGCGCGCCTGCCGACCGCCCGCCTGCGGCAGGCGTTGCTCGATCTGAGCGAGATCGATCTCAAGCTCAAGAGCTCGCGCGGTGCGCCGGCGCTGCTGCTCGAAACCTTCGTTCTCGATTTCTGCCGCCCTGCGGCCGGGGCGTCGCGGGCGGCGGCGCCGCGGTGAGCTCTGCGGCGCTCACCAGCAGGCCGGCGCGGGGCCGGTCAGTGGGTGGCCTGCCGCACCACGAACACCGGACACGGCGCGTGCCGAATGATCTTCTCGGCGACGCTGCCCATCACCAGGTGTAGCACCCCGGTGCGGCCGTGCGTGGCGGTGATGATCATGTCGACTTTGCGTTCACGCGCCAGGTTCAGGATGAGCTCGCGCGGGTCGCCGATATCGACCACCAGCTCGGTCTTCGCGTAGCCCTGCAGGTACTTGTCGCGCGCCTCTTCGAGAAGCTTGCGCGCCTTCGCCTTGGCCTCGTCCCAGCCGATCACGTAGCCCTCGGGATGGAAGAACTCGTCCGAGGGGTTGTGCAGGGCATGCACCAGAATCAGAGTCGCGTCCGCCCCGCGCGCGAAGCGCAAGCCATACCCCAGCGCTTCGTAGGACGACTCGGAGAAGTCGACGGGGCAAAGGATCGTCTTGAAATCTCTCATCGCTGTTGTCCTCTCCTCAGGCGATGACCTGTTCCTCCCGTAAGCCGGCGATCGCCGCGGGAGACAAGCCGAGCAGACGCTCTAGCACCGAGTCGGTGTGCTCGCCAAGCAGCGGGCCCGGTGCGGCGATCCGGCCCGGGGTGCCGGACAGCTTGACCGGGACGCCGTCGAACGCGAACCTCTCGCCCTCCGGCGTCGTCAGCGCCGCCCAGTAGCCGCGCGCGCGCAGCTGCGCATCGCGCTCGCACAGATCGCGCGCGTTGTTGACGACGCCGGCGGCGATGCCGGCCCGCTGCAGGATGTGCATCACCTCTTCGGCCGAGCGCTGGCGGGTCCAGGCGGTGACCCGGTCGTCGAGCGCGTCCTGATTCTTCAGGCGCGCGGCGAGGCTGACGAAGCGGGCTTCGTGGGCCCAAGCGGGGTTGCCGAGCGCGTTGCAGAAGCTTCGCCAGTCGCCGTCGCCGAAGACGCCGATGGCGCACCAACGGTCGCCGGCCGGGCCGGCGCTCTCGTCGTCGCGGCAACGGTAGACGCCGTGCGGAGCCGCCGGCCGCTCCGGCGAGCGATTGCCCGATGGCGCGACGGTGCCGCCGTTGGCGAGAACGTCGAGCAGCAGCGGCCCGAGCAGGGCGGTGACGCTCTCGAACTGGGACAGATCGATGAACTGTCCGCGGCCGGTGTGCTGGCGTTGCCAGAGCGCCAGCAGCACGGCGAGCGCGGCATTGTAGCCGCCGGCCATGTCCGAGTACGAGAAACCCCAGCCCGCCGGCTCGCTGCCGGGATGGCGCATCAACAACGTGTAGCCGGAAAGAGCCTGCAGCGTCGGGCCGTAGCTGACGTAGTCCTTGTGCGGCCCGCTGTGGCCGAACCCCGACATGCTGGCGGCGATGATGTCCGGCCGGATTCTCGTCAGCGACTCGTAGTCGAAGCCCCAGTTGCGCATCACCCGGGCGCTGAAGTTGTCGATCACCACGTCGGCGGTGGCCACCAGGCGCCGGGCGAGCTCGATGCCGCGCGGCTCGGCCATGTTCAGCACGATGCTCTGCTTGCCGCGGTTGAGGTTCCCCGTCAGCCCGCCCCGGCGCGATCCGAAATCGAGCGAGTCGCGCCGCTCGATCTTGATCACCTCGGCCCCGTGATCGGCGAGAATGCGGGTGGCGACCGGCCCGGCGACCACCCAGGTGAAGTCGATGACGCGGATGCCGTCGAGGGCGCGGGACCCGGCGAACTCACCCTCTTCCCTTTTTCTTGCCCCCTCTCCCTCTGGGAGAGGGCTGAGGTGAGGTTCGGCCAGCAGGGTCGCTGCAATTTTTCCCTCACCCTGACCCTCTCCCGGAGGGAGAGGGAACCCTCGGGCGAGGGGCAACGTCGGCGATCGGAGCTCGGCGAGCACTTCCGCCGTATGCTCGGCGAGCAGCGGCGGGCGCCGCGCGGGCGCGTCGCCATCGAGGCGGAACGGGGGGCCGGGGTAGAGTAGGGTGCGGTTCAGCTCCGGATGGTCCACGGAGACGAAGAAGCTGCGCGCCGCCAGCTGGGGATTCTCGGCCAGCGTCTCGGGGGGCAGCACGGCGGCATACGGGAGGCGGCGCAGCTGGGCGCCCTCCATCAGCTCGGCGACGGTGTAGTCCCGGGCCCACTGGTCGAGGATGTCGAACAGTCGCTCGCAGTGTTCACGCCGATACTTGTAGTCCTCCCACTCCGCGCCAGCGAGCTCCTGCGCCTTGCCGTCGGCCTTGACCCACTCGACCAGCGTCGTCCAGTCGCCCAGGCTGCAGTGCATGATGTAGCCGTCGCGGCACCGGGCGACGCGAAAGGCGCGGGTCCAGTGCAGGGTGCCGCGGCGGACCTCGATCTGTCCGGTGTGATGGAAGGAGCTGCTGACGTGCTCGACCGTGGCGGCGACGCACTCCTGCAGGCTGACGTCGATGTGCTGGCCGCGCCCGCTGCGCCGCCGCGCCAGCAGCGCCAGCAGGGCGCCGATGGCGCCGTAGGTCGCGGCGCTGTGATAGGCCTGCAGCCCGAGCGCGCGCAGCGGCGGCTGGTCGGGATGGCCGTTGACGAAGAGCATGCCGCCGAGCGCTTGCGCCACGGTGTCCGAGCTGCGCCAGTCGCGGTAGGGGCCGTCCTGGCCGAAGGGGCTGATGGAGACGAGGATCACGCCGGGATTGGCGGCGGCGAGCCGCTCGTAGCCGAGGCCGAGGCCGGAGAGCCGGCCCCGAGGCCCGCTCTCGATGACGATATCCGTGGTTGCGGCGAGTTCGGCGAGCCGCGCGCGGCCTTCGGGCTGCTGCAGGTCGAGAACGACGCTGCGTTTGTGGCTGTTGTAGAACCAGAAGAAGAGGCTGCCTTCGCGATCGCGACGCCCCGCGAAGAACGGCCCGAGGTCGCGCGTGGGGTCACCGCCGGGCGGCTCGATCTTGATGACGTTCGCGCCCGCCGCGGCCAGCAGCCTGCCGCAGTACGCGCCGCTCTCGTCGGCGAGATCGAGGACGCGGACACCGTGGAGAGGGCCGGCCGAAGCGGTCATGCCCTGCGGGATAGAAGAGGGGTGCGGCGAAGTCAACGTGGCGACAGGCGGCCCGTGGCGGCGTCCGTGCCTCGCTTCGACGGATGCCCTACTTTTCGGAAGCCCCGCGATCGATGCGATTCCGCTTGCCGACTGCACCGACGATATGGAGGTGTCGCTGACCATGGATCAACGTGGCGTTGCGCGGCCTCAAGGATCAGCCTGCGACATCGGCGCCTATGAGGAGAGCCATTTTCCACGCCAACCGTCACCCCCACGTCCACATCCACGCCGACCATTACGGAAACGCCGACGCGCACCCCGACGCATACGCCGACGCGCACGGCCACTGCTACACGGACTCCAACGGCCACCCGCACCGCGACTTCGAGCCCGAGCGCGACGCCCACGGAAACATCGACCCGCCGAGCCCGACCACGAGAACCGTGACCGCGTGTGCCGGTGCCTGCCGCCCCTGTTTGCAAGTCAGCGCGGTGGCACGGGCTCCGCCCGAGTAGCACGTTTCACCAGAGCGGTGTTGTTCACCAGAGCGGTTGCATGCGCAGGGGAGGCGAAGGTAGGCTGACATCAGCCATGCCGGAATTGAGTCGCTTCTTTGGCATCATCGTTCGCATGTTTGTTGAAGCCGGATCGCCGCATCATCGGCCGCATTTTCACGCGTATTACCAGGACAGCGTAGGAATTTATGCGCTCGACCCGATCGAGTTGATATCGGGCGATCTCCAAACGCGCCAGCGCCGCTTGGTTGAGGCATGGGCCGAACTACATCAAGCTGAGTTGCTGGCCGATTGGCAGCTGCTGCAAGCGGGGCGGAAGCCGCTTCCGATCACTCCATTGTCTTAGGAGAACGACAATGACGCATCGAATTTATCGCGTGCAGTCATTTGAAATCGTCGCACCGTACACGCTGCGTGTGCGGTTCGACGATGCGACGGAGCAGACGATCGACTTCGAGCCGGTGCTGGCGGGCGAGATCTATCAGCCGCTGCGGGATCACGTTTTGTTCGAGCGCGTCCGTGTTGATCCGGAAATCCACACGCTGGTGTGGCCGAACGGTGCCGACTTCGATCCCGAGACCCTGCATGATTGGCCGGTGCATGCCGCGGAGCTCGCCAAGCTAGCGAGTCAATGGAAGGTAAGGGCTGCTTCTAGGCAACCCTCACCCTGACCGTCTCCCGCGGGGATGCGGGAGACGGGACAGAGAGGGCGAGAATCGGCACGCATCGGCTCAGAACTTCAGGAAGACGTCCTTGCCGGTCTCGCTGGTGAGCTGCGAGACGGTGGCGATCTTGTCGCTGAACTCCTGCAGGGTGCCGAGGGCGCTGGGGCCGATGTCGATGAGGACGGAGAAGAGCGAGAAGCCCAGCTTGTCCTTGTTGCGCTTGAACTCCGTCAGCCACTCCGGCGTGACGCGGCACTCGCCGTCGGTGATGAAAACGATGTCGCCGCGGCGATGCTTGGAGTGCTTGAGGCAGTCGAGGGCGGCGCTCAACGGCTTCTGGAAATCGGTGCCGCCGCCGGGAAAGTACTCGGCGAGCTCCAGCACCTGCGGCAGCTCGGCGGCGTAGCGCTCCCAGCGGTTGAGGTCGAGCACCTGCAATGGCATGTCGGCCGACGAGAAGCAGATGGAACGGAACGGACGGCGCTGGCGGCGCGCGATGTCGAGCAGCGTCAGGGTCACGGCCTTCGACCAGATCTCCTTGTCCCCGGCCATCGATGACGAGCCGTCGAGGCAGACGATCATCGGCCCGCGCCCCTTCTCCTCGTGGGCGCGCAGGGCGTACTGCAGCAGCTCGCCGTCGAGGAAGCGGCGGGCGAAGTCGCGACGCAGCACCGGATGCCGCAGCGCCAGCAGCTCGTGCGGCAGCAGGCGGCTGAGCTCGGCGCCGCTGCCGATCTCGTACATCTCGGCGTTGGCGCGCTCGAACATCTTCTGGCGCAGGGCGTGCGTGGTGTCGCGCATGCGGCCGACCATCTGCGCCAGCTGGCGCAGCTTCTGATTGTTCGCCAGGCGCTTGCCGAGCTCGAGCTGGGCGCCGGGGGAGGAGCGCTGCCCGGTCCCGAGCTGCAGGCTCCAGCTCTCCGACTGCTCCGCCGTGTCCTCGAGGTCCTGCAGCACTCGCTGGGCCTGCGCCTCGATGCGGCCGCGGCTGCGCTCGGCGGTGTCGGCGAGGGCGGTCTGCACCTGCCGGGCGCGCTGCTGCAAGCGCCGCTCGCCGGCCTGGACCTCGCGCTGCATGCGGCCTTGGAGCTCGGCCAACTGGCGCTCGACCGCCTTCGAGGAGGCGCGCTGGCGCAGATCCTCGGCGGTCTCCGCTTCGTCGCGCCGGGTGCCGAGCTCGCTCTCCTGCTGCTCGAGGTTCCAGAAGTCGAGCATTTCGGCGCGGGCCAGAACGCGTTCGGACTTGATCAGCTCGAGCAGCCGTTCGCCGAGCAGCAGGGTGGCCAGCCCGGCCCGGGTCTCGTCCAGCACCGTCTGCTGGCGCAGCGTCTCCAGCACCGGCGCGGCGCGCAGCTGCTCGAGCACGAGGCGGTAGAAGGCCGCGCTCGGGGCCACCTCCTCGGCGGCGTGCGGTACGACGTTGAGCTTGAACAGCGACGCGAACAGATCGAGGACGAAGCCATCGAAGTGGGGCAGCAGCTTGCCGCCGCTCTCGGCCAGCGCGCGCAGTGACGGCGATTCCGCCTGCAGCCGCGCCAGCGCGGTCCGGTCATAGGAGTCGGTCTCGATCCAGTTGGTCTTCATCGGGAAGGAAGTCGAAAGCTGAAAGTTGAAAGCTGAAAGCGAAGACGGGGAGCGGACTTCCGGCTCGAAGCGTTCCGCTTGCGGCCGGTCGCTCTCATAGCGCCTCGAGCATGCGCTGCTGGATCGTCTCGATCTCGTCCTTGACGGCTTGCACCTGCTCGATGGGGCGCCCGACGGCGCGGGCTTCGTCGAGAATGGTGGCGACCTTGGCGAGGATGTTGCGGATCTTCGTGTGCGCCTCGACCACGGCGCGGCTGCGCAGGTCGTTGCTCTCCCACTGGCGGGAGGCGTAGTCGCGCAGCTCGCGGGTCTGGTAGAGCAGGACCTTGACATCGTCCTCGTAGCCGCGCAGCAACTCGTGAATGGCGGCGTGCACCTCGTTGCGTTCGGCGGGGTCACGCCACAGGACGTGGTCGAGGAAGAAGAGATCGTCCTCGATGACCTGCCCCCGCCCCAGCAGCAGGGCGCGGGCCTGGAGCAGGGGCAAACACTGGCGATAGCGACGATCGGAGGCGACGATGTGCTTGCGGCCGAGCTGCCGGCGCAGGTCGGCGAGCGAGCGATAGATGTGGGACGGGATGGTCACCGCGCCGATGGCGGCCCGGAGCTCGCGCAGGTCGGCGAGCGAGAGGCTGGTGCGGTGTTCGGGGGGCCGGGCCTGCAGCATTTTCAGAAAACGGAAATCCTCGTCGATGTAGCCGACGACGAAGCGCACGAGGAAGCGGTCGTAGAGCGCTTGCAGCTCGTCCTCCTCGGGCAGCTCGTTGCTGGCGCCGAAGAGAGTGATGAGCGGCACCGGGGCGACCTCGCGTCCGTTGTGGAAGCGCCGCTCGTTCATCAGGGTCAGGATGGCGTTGAGGATCGAGGAGTTGGCCTTGAACACCTCGTCGAGGAAGGCGATGTGCGCCTCGGGCAGCTTGTGGGTGGTGACGCGACGGTAGTCGTCGCTTTCCAGGGCCTTGAGACTCACCGCGCCGAAGAGTTCCTCGGGAGTGCTGAACTTGGTCAGCAGCCACTGAAAGTAGCTGGCCCCGTCGATGCGGCGGCAGAGCTCGTCGGCCAGCATGGATTTTGCCGTTCCGGGCGGACCGATGATGAGAACGTGCTGCCCGGCGAGCAAGGCGCACAGCGCCCCGTCGATCAGATCGCCGCGCTCGAGGAACAGCTGCGCCAACTCTTCGCGGATGCGGCCTAGGGTCTCGGCGGCGCCGGGCATGGGAAAATGCTACGGGCTGCGACGCTCCGATTCAAGGCTTGAGAACGGGCGATTTGCCGGTCTCGGCCGCGGCGTTGCCGTTCCCCGCGGTGATGGCCCCGGAGCGAGGGTCGACGAACCTCTTGACACCGTGCTGCGGCCGTCTATATGACCAGCGCCGTGGCGCGACAGAAGCACAAGAAGGAGCCCCGAAAGGAGCGCGAGGCCGCCGTCATCATCCGCTTCAGTGAGGAAAACCTGTGGGTGCGTGGCGAGGCCGACCGCGTCGAGGTCGGTCTTTCGGAGCCGGGGCAGGACCGGCTGGGCGAGATCATCGCGGTGGATCTCCCCGAGGTCGGCACCGCGGTCGAGCGCGACGAGCCCTTCGGCGAGATCGAATCGGTGCGCACCAGCCTGGAGCTGCCTTCTCCCGTCACCGGCACGGTGGTGGCGGTGAACGCCGAGTTGACCGAGAACCCCACTCTCATCAACGAAGACCCCTACCACGAAGGCTGGTTGATCGAGGTGGCCCTCCGCGACGAGGCGGAGCTCGAGGACCTCATGGGGCCCGACGAGTACGAGGAGTTCGTCGAAGAAGACGACGAGTAAGCCGGAGAAGGCTGCGCCCGGTCGCTGCACTCTCGCCCTGATCCTGCTGCTCGCCGCGGGTTGTCCGGTGTCACACGAGGCGAGGGAGAATGACGACTACGCCCGGGCTCGCGCCCGGATGGTCGAAGTCGATCTGCGCGGGAAGGGTATCCGTGACGCGCGGGTTCTGGCGGCGATGGGCCGGGTGCCGCGGGAGCGCTTCGTCGAGGAGTCGCTGCGGGCACGAGCGTACGGCGACTACCCGTTGCCCATCGGTCACGGTCAGACCATCTCGCAACCGTTCGTCGTCGCTCTGATGAGCGAGCTCCTGGAGCTGCAGGGAGGAGAGCGGGTGCTCGACGTCGGCACCGGCTCCGGCTACCAGGCCGCCGTTCTGGCCGAGCTCGCCGCCGAGGTGGTGTCGGTCGAGATCCAGCCCGAGCTGGCGGCCGCGGCGCGGGAGCGCCTGGCCCGGATCGGCTATCGCAACGTCGAGGTGCACGCCGGCGACGGCTTCTTCGGTTGGGCCGCGGCCGCCCCCTTCGATGCCATCGTGACGGCGGCGGCGGCGTCGCGGGTTCCCGAGCCGTTGGTCGAGCAGCTGCGCGAGGGCGGGCGGCTGGTGATGCCGCTGGGCGAAGGCGACAACCAGCGCCTCGTGCGCGGACGCAAGCACGGCGGGCGGTTGGAGCTCGAAGTCGTCGGCGACGTGCTCTTCGTGCCGATGACCGGCGAGATCCGGCGGCAGCGGTAGGAGCGAGGGCCGCGCTACGGGCCGGCGTTCGGCGCGGGCGAAGCGGTGGTGCTCGACTTGTCGTCGAAGCGGTAGATGATCTCGCCCGGCTTCACCCACCCCAGGTGCTCGCGGGCCCAACGCGCGAGGTAGCGGTCGTCCGACTTCATGCGCTCGATGTGCTCGCGCAGGCCCTCGTTGATCTGTTGCTGCTGAAAGGCGAGCTGCTCGTAGCGGCTTTGCTCGGCGCGCAGTCGTTGCAGGTCGACGACGCCACGGCTGCCGTAGATGGCGCCGAGGACGAAGAGAATCAACAGCACCGCTCCCGCCGCGAGAACGGCTTTGTATTTCTGGGGTGGCGGTGGTAAGAGGGCCATCGCTCTTTTTCCAACTGAGAGCGTACAGTAGCGGAAGGCCACGTGCTTTGGCAAACGCCGGGGAGAACTCAGAGTGAAGATCAAGACAATCGTGGCGCGTGAGATTCTGGACTCGCGCGGGAATCCCACCGTCGAGGTCGACGTACGACTATCCGGGGGCGAGATCGGCCGGGCCGCCGTTCCCTCGGGGGCGTCGACCGGCGAGCACGAGGCCCTCGAGCTCCGCGACGGCAAGCGTCGTTACCTGGGCAAGGGCGTGACCAAGGCGGTGGCCAACGTCAACAAGGTGATCGCTCCCGCGCTCAAGGGGCGTGACGCGCGCAAGCAGGAGGCGATCGATCGACGGCTGATCGAGCTCGACGGCACCCCGACCAAGCGCAAGCTCGGCGCTAACGCCATTCTCGGGGTGTCGCTGGCGGTGGCGCGCGCCGCCGCCAACGCGGCCGGCGAGCCGCTGTTCCGCTACCTCGGCGGCAGACGGGCGGTTACGCTGCCGGTGCCGATGATGAACATCCTCAACGGCGGCGTGCACGCCGACAGCTCCGTGGACCTGCAGGAGTTCATGGTCATGCCGGTGGGTGCCCGGACGTTCGCCGACGCCCTGCGTATGGGCGCCGAGGTCTTCCACACCCTGCGCCGCGTCCTCAAGGATCGCGGCTACGGCACCGGCGTCGGCGACGAAGGCGGCTTCGCGCCGTCGCTGAAGTCGAATCAGGAGGCGGTGGAGGTCATCCTGGAGGCGATCGAGCGCGCCGGCTATCAGGCCGGTCGCCAGATCGTGCTCGCCCTCGATCCCGCGGCCAGCGAGTTTTACGAAGACGGTGCCTACGTCTTCCGCAAGTCCGACGGCGCGCGGCGCACGAGCGCGCAGATGGTGGACTTCTACGCCGACTGGATCGGCCGCTACCCGATCGTCTCCATCGAGGACGGCCTGGCCGAGGACGATTGGCAGGGCTGGCGGGATCTGACTACCCGGCTCGGTCGCCGGCAGCAGCTGGTCGGGGACGACCTGTTCGTCACCAACCCAGTGCGCTTGCAGCGTGGCATCGACAGCGGCGTCGCCAACTCGATTCTCATCAAGCTCAACCAGATCGGAACTTTGACCGAGACGCTGCGCACCATCGAGTTG
>CAZYMF010000152.1:0-12290 GCA_964648215.1 uncultured Binatia bacterium (SeqCode)
GTTCGCCGTCGTCGTGGCGTACCCGTACATCCCCGGCTCCGAGAGCCCCGCGTTCCGGGGGATCAGCGTTCTCGTCGGCTTGATGATATCCCTGGGCTCCGCCGGCCTGGTGAACCAGCTCATGAGCGGTCTCGCCTTGGCGTACTCGCGCGCCATGAGGCCGGGCGAGTACGTGCGCGTCGGCGATGTCGAGGGTGTGGTCACGCAGCTCGGCCTGCTTTCGACGAAGATCCGCACGGTCGGCCTGGAGGAGGTCACCGTGCCCAACGCGGTGGTGGTGGCCGCCAAGACCACGAACTACTCGCGCTTGGCGGAGAGGGACGGCGGCGTCGTGACGACCTCCGTCACGATCGGTTACAACGCGCCGTGGCGCCAGGTCCACCACCTACTCACGAGCGCCGCCGAGCGGACGGCGGGAGTGAAGGAGAGCCCGTCGCCGCGTGTGCTCCAGCGCGCGCTGTCCGACTTTTTCGTCGAGTACCAGTTGCTGGCGAACATCGCCGACCCTCGGCAACGGCTGACGATCCTCTCCGAGCTGCATTCGCACATCCAGGACGCCTTCAACGAGGCGGGCGTGCAGATCATGTCACCGCACTTCCGATCACAGCCGGACCAGGCCGTGGTGGTGCCCAAAGCGAAGTGGGACCCTGGCTCTTCGCCGCGCTCCGACGAGTAGATCGGAGCTCGAGCCCTCAGAAGGGCGACCCTAGTTTCCGAGCGGCCCTGTCAGCGTCCGTCTACGGAAGCAGCGGTCGCGCGCTCGAAGAGCATCGTGTCGGCCCCGCCCGGTCGTCGATACGCACGAGCACCGCCGCAAGCTGGTTCGAACCCATCCCCGCCCCTCCGGGGCCGGAAACCCATGAGCGCGTCAAAGATCAGTCCTCTGCCGCCTCGTCGGACGAACACCGCCCTCAGACGATCCGCCGCGCCTCACGCAAGACGTGGCGCACGAACCGGTTGACGCGCCGTTGCGTGGCAAACTCTTCCGGCGTGTAGATGAGCAGGTCGATGCCCGTGGGTGCCTGCTGCCAGAGCTCCGGATAGTCGCGGAAACGCTCCACGAACGGCCGGTGCGACGGCGCCACCACAATCAGGTCGATGTCGCTGCTCGCATCGGCGTCGCCGCGCCCCCACGATCCGAACAGGTACGCCTCACCGATCCCGTAGGCATGGAGCAGCGCCGGTAGGCGGTGCCGCAGCCAAGTCGCTACCGTGCGCGGCGCACCTGCAGCGTGGCCCATCGCAGAATCTTGTTGGCGGCGCGCAAGGCCGCGCGGGCCTGCGTCGCCGAAAACGCATCTGACGGCACAACCCCAGGCAAGGCGTCCGGGTAGCGCGTCGACACGTAGTACTGGTCGAGCTCCCCGCCCAGAGTCACCAACTCTCGGGTCACCTGCGCGCGCGCGTTCAGCCGCTTCAGCAACGCCTGCACCGAATGGCCGATGACCGGCGTGCCGCTGAGCTTGTAGTGGACCGCCTTCACCGCTTTCTCCGCGACCTGCTGGGCAATGAAACATGCCTGCGCGTGGAAGCGGCCGGCCAGGGCAGCACGACCGAAGCGGTAGTCGTCCTGCGCCTGGCGCAGCCAGAGCTTGCCGTCGGTCGCCTTCATCCTTGCGGAAAGATAGCTTCAAAGCCCTGGGAATTGCCAGCTCGATACGTGCGGTGGAAGATCATCGCGGCCCGGCAGCCGACGGAAGCGATCGCTTTGTCCGACGTTTCCAACTTCCGGTTTCCTGTTCCCGCTTTTCCGCTAGATCCCTCCCGGCACCAGCACCACCTTGCCCAGGTTCTTGCGGTCCTGAATGTAGTGATGCGCCGCGGCGGCTTCGGCGAACGGGAACCTCGCGGCGACGGTCGGGTGGATCTTGCCCTCGCCGTACCAGGCGAGGATCTGCCTCAGCCAGCCGAGCAGCATCTCGTTCTCGTCCCACAGGTGCCCGAGGTTGACGCCGATCAGGGCCTTGTTGTCGTTGATCAGCTTGGGCGGCGGAAAGCTGAAGAACGGCGTGCGCAGCAGCGCCTTGGCCACCGAGAGGAGCGAGCGCGTCTTGCCCGGCGCGGCGCTCGACAGGCCGAACATCACCAGGCGTCCGGTCGGCGCCAGGCAGCGGTAGCCCTTCTTCCAGTGCTCGCCGCCCATGGCGTCGAGGACGATGTGGACGCCCTTGCCGCCGGTTAGACGCCCGACCTCGGCCTCATAGTCCTGGTGGCGGTAGTCGATCGCGTGCTTCACACCGCGCTCCTTCAGCATCGCGTGCTTGCCGGCCGACGCGGTGCCGAGAATCTCGGCGCCGTAGATGTTGCACAGGTCGATGGCCGCCAGGCCGACGCCGCCGCCGGCGCTGTGCACCAGAACGCGCTCGCCGGCCTTGAGCGAGCCCATCTGGATCAGCATCTGGTAGGCGGTGAGATAGGTCACCGGGATCGCCGCCCCCTCCTCGTAGCTCATGCCGGCGGGCAGCGGCACCGCCTGGACAGCGGGCACGCAGACCACGTCGCTGTAGCCGCCGAAGCGGGTGAGGGCGAGGACCTTCTCGCCGACGGCTCGCTCCACGCCGCTGCCCACGGCGTCGATGTCGCCGGCAACCTCGTAACCGACCACCGCCGGCAGCTTGGGTGCGTCCTGGTAGAGGCCCAGGCGCGCCATGACGTCGGCGAAGTTGATGCCGCTGGCGTGCACGCGAATCCGCACCTGCCCCGGCCCCGGCGTCGGGTCCGGCGCCTCGCGAAGCTCGAGCACCTCCGGTGCTCCGACACGGCTGATCCAGATCTGGCGCATGCGAGTGACCTCCCGGTTAGGTCTTACGCAGCCGGCACCGCTACCGCAATGAGATCGAGGCGATTTGGGTTGGGGGCTGAGAGATGGAGCTCGGTGAGGGAAGACCTTTCGTCCGATCTGCCAGGGGGCACGCTCCAGCCAAACCCGCCCCGCTGGCCAGCACCACCGTTGACGGGGTACCTATCAGGCCACACGAGCGTGGACTTGCTTGTCGATCTGTGCACCGACGATGCGTTTGGTAATCCTCAGATCGAAGTCGGCCTGGAGTCCGAGCCAGAGCTCGGCGGAGACGCCAAAGTATTTGCCCAGTCGCAGCGCCGTGTCTGCGGTAATGGCACGTTTCCCGTTCACAATAGAACTGATCCGGCCGGGTGCAACCGCAATGTCCCGGGCGAGTCTGTTGATGCTGATCCCCATTGGCTTCATGAACTCCTCGAGGAGGATCTCGCCAGGATGAATCGGGTCAAGCAGTTTTTTGTGTGCCATGGGCCCTCCCTAATGATAGTCAACGATCTCGACAGCGTAGGCGTCACCACTCTTCCAAACGAAGCAGATGCGCCACTGATCATTAATGCGGATGCTGTGTTGACCTTTGCGGTCGCCTTTCAGTACCTCCAGCCGGTTGCCTGGGGGAACCAACAGGTCCTGCAGCGATCGCGCGCGATGGAGGTACAGCAGCTTCCTGCGCGCGATTCGCTCAAAGGCCTGAAAACGGGGAACCTCCAGGTCGGCAAACAACGCTTCCGCCTCCTTGGACCGGAAGGAGCGAATCATCGTGCGGCAGCCTATTACGCGCCACGGCATAGTTCAAGCGAGAGAACGGCGGAAGCAAGAAGCCCCGGCAAGCCACTGGCACTGCGCGCCCGAGTATGATCAATAGCGCGGCAGGGGGAATCGCTTCATGTCGTCGCTGGAATCTCGACTCGCCGCCTACATCGCCAGCAAGCTGCCACACGCCGGGAACCTCCAGGTCCAGGGCCTCGATCGCATTTTCGGCGGCGCCTCGCGCGAGACTTATCGTTTCGTCCTCTCCTATCGGGAGGGGGAGAACGATGTCTCGCGCCGGCTCATCCTGCGCCGCGACCCGCCGGGCAGCCTCATCGAGACCGAGCGCGCCGTCGAGTTCGGCGCCTATCGCGCCTTCCACGGCACCGCGGTGCCGGTGCCCGAGGCCCTGTGGCTGGAAGAGGAAGCCGACTGGCTCGACTACCCGTTCTTCGTCATGGAAGAGCTGCACGGGCTCGAGTCCAGCCCACAGCTGCTCCTCGGCCCGCCCTACTCCGACTACGCCGAGCAGACTGCCGAGCAGAAGTGGACCATCCTCGGCGAGATCTCCAAGGCCGACCCGGTCGCCCTCGGCCTCGACCGCGTGATGCAGCCGGTGGCACCCGACCAGTGCTGGCAGCGCGAGCTGGCGCACTGGGAGAAGAGCATCGACGAGGACGAGCTCTGCCCGCAGCCGATCATCCGCGCGACGATCCGCTGGCTGCGCCGCAACCCGCCGCCGCCGGCGCAGAAGATCAGCGCGGTCCACGCCGACTATCGCACGGGCAACTTCCTCTACGACACCGAGGGGAACATCCGCGCCATCCTCGACTGGGAGATGGCGCATCTGGGGGATCCGCTCGAAGATCTGGCCTGGGGCCTGAACCCCGTCTGGCGCTGGGCCCACGACGAGCGCGCCGGCGGTCTGGCCCGCGACGAAGACGCCATCCGCATCTGGGAGAAGGCCAGCGGCCTGCGCGCCGACCCCAAGGCGCTGCACTGGTGGAAGGTGTTCTCGAGCGTGAAGGGCCAGGCCATCTGGGTCTCCAGCGCCAAGGAGTTCACCGACGGCAAGAATCAGGATCTCATTCTGGCGCTCTCCAGTTGGCTGATGCAGAACAGCCAGGACCGCGCCGCGCTCGCCGAGCTGGGACATCTGTCATGAAACCCGATATCGATCGCTTCCTCGACGTCGCCGCCGCCTATCTGATGATGGAGCTGGCGCCCACCCTGGGGTCCGGCTACGCGCAGTCGAACGTCGGTATCCTCGGCATGATGCTGGCCGCCGTCCGTGAGGAGTTCGACCGCGCCGCCAGCCGCCGCGTCGAGGAGAACCGCGCCCTGCGCCGCCTCTTCGGCGAGGCCGCCCCTGTCGTCCAAGACCCCGCCCTGCAACAGCGCCTGCACGAGGCCGCACAGGGCGACGAAGCCGACTTCGCCGTCTCGGCCCTCGAACGCAGCAACGCCGCGCTGCGCCAGACGCTGATCGATCTGCAGACCCACGTCGAGGGCATCAATACCCCCGAGGCGCGCCGCGTCGAGGAAACCATCTGGCGCGAGCTGGCCGCCTCGACCGAGCGCCGCCGCCTGATGATGGGGCCCTTCTAGTGAGGGAATGAGAATGAGCTCCGATCCCAAGAAAGAAACTTCACCACAGAGGCACGGAGGGCACAGAGAACAAGACTTTCTCAGAGCTTCGCGGTGAAGAAAACCATGCCAATGGGGTTGCCGACGGATGACACCCCCGGTGATTCTCCGTGGCCGACCTCGGTGTCCTCTGTGGTCCAGTATCTTCTGTTCGGGATGTAGATCGCCATGCCCAAGCTGACCGCCGCCGACGAGTTCTTCTATCACCAGATTCCCGAGCCGCTGCCGAACGTCGCCACGCATCACCAACACTGGCGCGAGAGCTACTTCTTCGTCTGCCACCCGCGCACGGCGCCGGGTGACGTCATCATCCTCACCATGGCGCACTTTCCCGCGCGCGAGCAGATGGACGCGCTGCAGCTCGGCCGTATCGGCGGCCAGCAGATCTTCGCCCAGCACGTCCGCCCCTACGACGGTGATCCCCACACCACGAAGATCGGTCCCGTGGCCATCGACATCGTCGAGCCGTACAAGACGATCAAGCTCGCCGTCGATGCCGACACGGCGCCGGTCGGCCTCGATCTCACCTTCACCGCCCGCACCCGCGCCCACGGCCTGCGCCGCGGCACGATGAAGGCAGGCCACGAGATCATCTGGGACCAGTGCCACATGATCCAGTCGGGCAACTACTCCGGCACCTACGTCTACGACGGCAAGAGCTACCCCGTCGACAACTGGTGGGGCCAGCGCGATCACTCGTGGGGCATTCGCGACCATCAGCGCTGCCCGCTGTGGATGTGGCTGGCGATCCAGCTCCCCGACGGCATGCTCGCCGTCTGGAACTGGGAGTACGCCAACGGGGCGCGCGTCTACACCGACGGCTGCTTCGCCCCTGCCGGCGACGGCGATCCCGTGCCGGTCGTCGACTTCCGCCACGAGTTGCAGTGGACCGGCCAGGACGGCAAGCCCGTCAGCTACGGCCGCGACGGCACCGAGGTGCACGGCCTCGCCGGCCACGTCGACTTCGTCCTCGAAGGCGGCAAGCGCATCGGCATCGACGCCGAGGGCACCTGGGCCACGCCTTACGGCCCCTACGGCGGCGGCCTCAACCAGATGGTCGTGCGCACCGACGACGGCCGCAGCGGCACCGCCATCTACGAGGTGACCGGGGCGCACCACCACCGCTACTTCCCCGTCGCCCGCGCAGAGAATCTGCCGCCGGGTTGATGCTGACCGCGCCCCGGGCGCGACGTGCTTGCCCTCTCACCTTGGCTGCCCGGAGAACCGTGTAGCAGCCTGCTCCTTCTGGTCGTAACCCCGCCGGGCCCGCATTCGGCGCCACGCAATCACTTGCACCGTTTGCGTCCAGTACGAACCGTCGCTTGCGGGGCTTCGCCCCTGCACCCCCCGAGGGGGAAACCGAAAGGCGCGGTTTCCCCCTCGGGCTCCCCCTTCGCGCCCGCTGCGCGTGCTACGGGCCGCGTCGGATCGAGCCGGCCTCGCACCAACGCTTGTTTCCAACGCCGCCGGCCGTTCCCGCCAATGGCGGGCTCGTGAACACCAACGGCGGCCTCTGGGCTCTGTAGGCCGAGCGCCGTGTCCTCCTCCGTGATCGGTCGCTGCTCGCCACGGAACAAGCGCATCGGCTGGAACTGCCTCCTGAAAGTTGTTGCGGGAGACAGCAAGTGTTCCACGCCTGCACGACGAAGCATTACCCACTCCCGGCGCAGCCGTTGAGCGCATGGTCGACGGCCTCCACCAGCTCGTCGACCGTGACCCGGCCGTCACCGTTGGCGTCGCAGGCGGAACAGGCCGCGTCCTTCCCCAGCGCGGCGTTCACGCACTGCACGAGCTCGTCGACCGTGACCGAGGAGCTGCCGTCGCAGTCGCCCGTGCACGGCGTCGGCGTAGGCGTGGCAGTCGGGGTTGCCGTGGGTGTGAAGGTCGGGAATGGGGTGATGGGAGGGTTCTCTGGCCCCACGAACTGCCCCAGGGAGATCGGTCCATGCCCGACGGCGATCGTGTCAACCACGGTGTTCGTCGCCGTATCGATCACCGACACCGTGTCGTCGCCATGGTTGGCCACGTAAGCGCGCCGGCCCTCCGGGTCGAGGGAGATGCCGCGCGGGTCCCGGCCGACGGTGATGGTGGTGATGACCTTATCGATTAGCGGAATCTGCGAGTCGATGACGGCAACTTGGCCAGCCTCGTATGGGTCCCCGCCGGTCACGTATAGCCGAGTGCCCCCTTGATTCTGCGCGATGCCGAGTGCCGGAGAGAATGGGAGCAAAGTGAGGTTCGAAACCAGCCAACCGATCCCAGCAAAACCGGCGTCGCCGTAGGCCACAACCGACAGCGGCCGAGCGATCAGCCCACGAGGCTCCACCGCAAACCTGAAAAGATCCACGTAGGGAGCGGTAAATGCGTTCGTGCTCGTGTCGAACGTGAGCACGCCAAGCCGGCATCCGAGTTGGGTGACCTCGCAAGGGTACCGCTCGCTGCCCCAAATCGTGGCAGCGACGACCGATGCGCCGTCCGGGGTGATCGCCAGCGCCAGGGCACCCTGCGTAAACCACTGCGGACGGAGCCCTTCTCCAATGTCAGCCGACGGCAGCGGAACCCTGGCAACGATCTGGTTCGTCGCCGTGTCCAATACCGAGATGGCTCCTGTCCGGTCGGAGACGTACACCGCGTTCCCCGACGGGTGAACGACGATTCCATAGCCGCCGGCCGCAACGGTCGTAAGAACCGTGTTGCTGGTCGTGTCGATGACGGAGACGGTTCCGCCCCCCACATTGGACACGTATACCCGCGTTCCCGAAGGATGAACGGCGACCCCGTAAGGTGCGGAGCCGACGGGGATGGTGCCGACCAGGGCATCACTGGCGGTGTCGATGACCGACACCGTGTCGTCGCCGGCGTTGGTGATGTAGGCGAACGGTGCCGCGTAAGCGCTCACCGCCCACGCGAGCGCCCCGAGAACGCAAAGGAGAGCGGACCCAGTTGTTTTCGTTGCAACCCCTCTCTCTTCACCACTATTGAGGAGACAGCGGCGCAGGAGGCTTTCAAGTCGATGCAGATTGCACCCTGCACCCGTTCAGCTCAGGTCCCTATACTATTGCCCAACCCCGCCCGCATATGTCAACAAAATTTGTTAGCGCACGACCGCACGATTCGCTGTATGAACACCGCGATGATGGATGTCCCCAAGATCCTCAGCGGGACTGACCCTACGATTGCGTAGTAGCCGCCATCTTGCCTCGGCCAACGAAACCAAGGCCTACTTCAATCGGGTTGTGCACCTGCTTGCGGCAAGCGCCGCCCGATGAGGCCGTCGCAGCCGCACGGCATGCCGTGCCCCTTACGGAGACAACGGCGATGCTGATAGAGTGGCGCGCGACAGGAGGTAGCTCATGGTGCAAATCGGAACCTTCGCGCCACAGGGGTGGCGCCTGGAGATGCGCGGCATTGAAGGCGGCGCCAAGCAGTGGGCGACGCTCAAGGGCGTGGCGCAACGGCTCGAGCAGATCGGCTACGACTCGCTCTGGCTCTACGATCACTTCCACACCGTGCCGCGGACCGAGATCGAGCCTACCTTCGAGTGCTGGACGACGATGGCCGCGCTGGCTGAGGCGACGTCGAAGATCCGTCTCGGCCAACTGGTGACCTGCTCGCTCTACCGCAACCCCTCCTACCTGGCGAAGATCAGCTCGTGCGTCGACGTGATCAGCGGCGGGCGGGTCGACGTCGGCATCGGCGCCGGCTGGAAGAGCGACGAGTTCGGCGCCTACGGCTACGAGTTTCCCAAGATCCGCGGCCGCCTCGATCGCATGGCCGACACCGCGCGCATTCTGAAAGCCATGTGGACCGAGGAGCGCGCCACGGTGGCGGGCAAGTATTTCTCCGTGAAGGACGCCGTCAACGAGCCCAAGCCGCTTCAAAAGCCCCACCCGCCGCTGTGGATCGGGGCGCAGGGGGAGAAAGTGGCGATGCGCATGGTCGCCGAGCTGGCCGACGGTTGGAACTACAACCGCGGCCCCGACAACTTCGAGGCCAAGCTGCGCATCCTGCAGCAGCACTGCAAGGACGTCGGCCGCGATCCGGCGACGATGCGCATCTCGGTGGAGCGCACCTGCGCGATCTTCGCTAGTGAAGACGAGCGCCTCGCCTACATCAAGCGCCACTGGCCCGGGGCGCGCCCCGAGCGCGTCAGCCAGTTCCTCGCCGAGGGCTGCGTCGGCACCGCCGACGAGGTCGCCAAGGAGCTGCAGTTCTTCGTCGATCGCGGCGCCGAGCTGATCATCCTGTGGTTCCAGGACCTCGCCGAAGTCGGCAGCGGCGACTCCCAGCCGGAGCGCTTCATGCGGGAAGTGGCGCCGCGGCTGAGGCAGTTGTTTGAATGAAGCGCGCATGGTGGAGTGGGCAGTGAGGTTGTTACGCTGTTGGTTGTTAGGCCCGGTCCGAAGACAGAACGCTCACCACCGAGGCAGTAGAGATCACGGAGAAGTCGTGAAGAGTCTGCCTGGCGTTCAATCTCAAGGTCTTCCTCCGCGGTCTTCCTCTGTGGCCCTCTGTGCCTCGGTGGTGGAATTTCTTCCGGATCAGGGCTAGGTGTTCCGGGTTCTTGCAAGCGCCTATCCGAGCTACCCCAACAGCCGGTGAAAGGAATGTTCCGATGATCCCCAGACCCGTACTCTCCGCCGACGAGATCAATCTCTCCGACCTCGATTTCTGGCGCCGGCCGTGGGAGGAGCGCGAGGGCGCGTTCCAGACCCTGCGGCGCGAGCGGCCGCTGCCCTTCTACGAGGAGCCCGAGATCAGCTTCATCGTCAAGGGACCCGGCTACTACGCCGTGACGCGTCACGCCGACATCCTCGAGATCAGCCGCAAGCCGGAGATCTACTGCTCCGGACAGGGCGCCACCAGCATCCCCGATTTGCCGGCCGTCTTTCTCGAGCTGTACGGCTCGATGATCAACATGGACGACCCCAAGCACCTGCGGCTGCGCAAGCTGGTCTCGGGCGGCTTCACGCCGAGGCAGCTCAAGCGCCTGGAGGCCGGGGTGGAGGGCGCGGCCGCGCGGGTGATCGACGGCGTGATGGAGAAGGGCGCGTGCGACTTCGTCACCGAGCTGTCGGCGCCGTTCCCGATTCGCATCATCTGCGACATGATGGGCATTCCCGAGAGCCAGCACCGCTTCGTCTTCGAGCGCACCAACGTCATCCTCGGCGCCGGCGACCCCGAGTACGTGCCCGAGGGCGCGGACATCGCCGCGGCGCTGCTCGGCGCCGGCAACGAGCTGGTCGAGCTGATGCAGGATCTGCAGCGCCAGCGCATCGAGAAGCCGACCGACGATCTCACCTCGCTCCTCGTCCACGCCGAGGTCGACGGCGATCGTCTCACGCCGCAGGAGATCGGCTCGTTCTTCATCCTGCTCGTCACCGCGGGCAACGAGACCACCCGCAACGCCATCACCCACGGCATGAAGGCCCTGTGCGACTACCCCGAGCAACGGGAGATCTGGCAACGCGACTTCGAGACGGTTGCACCCACCGCCGTCGAGGAGATCGTGCGCTGGGCCTCGCCGGTGATCTTCATGCGCCGCACGGCCACCGGCGACACCGAGCTGCGCGGCCAGAAGCTGCACGCCGGCGACAAGCTGATCCTGTTCTACAGCTCCGCCAACCGCGACGAGGACGTCTTCAAGGATCCCTATCGCTTCGACGTTCGCCGCGACCCCAACGAGCACGTCGGCTTCGGCGGCCCCGGACCGCACTTCTGCATGGGCGCGAACCTGGCGCGCCGCGAGATCACCGTCTTCTTTCGCGAGCTGTTCCGCCGCATCCCCGACCTGCAGGTGACCGGAGAGCCCGATCGTCTCGCCTCCAACTTCATCCACGGCATCAAGCACCTGCCGTGCTCGTTCAAGCCGCGCCGCCCGGCGACGAGCGCCGCGTGAGGACGTGGGCGCCGCCGCGCTCAGTTCGGGCCGTGGCAAACCCCGTTCCTTCTCCCGGATGGGAGAAGGCTAGGATGAGGGGGATGAAATAGAGGCGAAGCCCACCGCACCGGTCCGGCAGCTCATGAACGACATCTGCGCCCGTGAATCGAATCCCCCTCACCTTGATCCTCTCTCATCCGGGAGAGGAAACCCTCCAAGATGCGTTGTCGAATCTCGCGGAGGAGGGGCAGTCAACCGTGAGCCGCGTCTTCTGCCATGAATGACACGAAACCTGCAACCCACGACATTGCACCATTAGCTCGACCCGTCGAGCGTCGCGTCGTCGCCAACGGGATCACGCTGGCCATCTTCGAGTGGGGCACGGAGTTCAAGGGCCGACACGATCCCATCGTCCTCGCCCACGCCACCGGCTTTCACGCCCGCTGCTGGGATCGCCTCGTTCCCCGGCTCGGCGACCGCTACGTGGTGGCGGTGGACCAACGCGGCCACGGCCGCAGCGACAAGGTCTTCCCCGTCCACTGGGCCGACTTCGGACGCGACCTCGCCGACCTCTTCCGCCAACTCGATCTCCGCAACATCGTCGGCGTCGGCCATTCGATGGGCGGGCATGCGATGACCGAGGCCTGTGCCGCCGAGCCGGAGCGCTTCCGTCGCCTGGTGCTGATCGATCCGGTGATCGCCTCGCCCGAGGACTACGCCGCCGGCAACTGGCTGCGCGAGCAGATGCCCGACATGCAGCACCCGACCGCCAGGCGCCGCAACCACTGGAAGTCGGCGGACGAGATGTTCGAGCGCTTCAAGGACCGCTCGCCGTTCTCCGCCTTCGCTCCCGGCGTGCTGCGCGACTACTGCGACTACGGCCTGCTTCCCGACCCCGAGGGCGACGGCTTCGTCCTCGCCTGCCCGCCGCAGTTCGAAGCCGACGTCTACATGGCCAGCCGCGGCAACGCCGCCGTCTACGACAGCATCCGGGCGGTCGACGTACCCGTCCTCATCGTCCGCGTCATGGAGCCGCCACCCGACCGCGGCCTCATGGATTTTCACTACTCCCCCACCTTCCCCGGCCTGGTGAAGCACTTCAAACACGGCCGCGAGTTGCACCTGAAGGAGCACACCCACTTCCTCCCGCTCGAGGACCCGGCGCTGGTGGCGCAGTACATCCTCGCCGACGAGTGAACTCGCGCCGGCCGTCGC
>CAZYMF010000153.1:0-12268 GCA_964648215.1 uncultured Binatia bacterium (SeqCode)
AGCAAAGGGCTGGCGCCGATACGGTCGAGCAGCAGCGCCGCGGGCCGAATGCCGACGTGGAACAGGATGAAGCGATGCACCTCGGCCACGATCAGGTTCGTGGTCACGAGCGGGGTGCGCGCGGTCACCGCCCGGCGAAACATGCGATCGGCTTCCGCGTGATGCGCGTCGGCGGCGCGGACGAGCGCGATCCAGGCGCCGCTATCGACGAGGACGCGTTCGCGAGCGCGGCCGGGGCTTGGCGTACGATGCCGGGGTCTCTGCAACGAACGTCTCCTGAAGGTAGCGGTCGAAGTGCTCGCTCACGTCGGCAGGCAATCGATCGTGCACCATGCCGCTGAGCGACAGCAGCGGATCGTCGTCCTTCCCCCGCGTCAGGGCGCGAATGGCGGCACGGATCGCCTGCGACTTGGTCATCCGCCGGGCCCGTGCCCAGTCCTCCAGGCGGGCCAGCTCCGCCTCGTCGACGTAGACCTGCAAAGGTCTCATGAATCAGATTCATACTGAATCATGATATTGAAGTCAACGCGGCCATGACGACCGAACGAAACGGGAAAGGATGGGTCGTCGGTGGAACTCGCGACGACGGCGGCCCCGGCCGGGTTCAGTAGATCAGTATGCCGTTGTGTGACAGGAACGACACCACGTGGCTGCGCCGTCGCCGCGCCTCGACGCCGCGGCCGGCCGCGGTCTCGAACTCCTTGAGCTTCAGCAGCAGCTCGTCGCGTCTCTTCTTGCTGGCGAAACGTTCGCCCGTCGCCTTCTTGCGCAGGAAGCAGAAGGCGACGAGCGCGTCGGGGTCCTTGTCGACGAAGCGACAGAACGCTTCCAGCGTCTGCGGCTTGACCGGGTCCTCGGCGAACGGATCGCCGCCCCACTGCTGCTTCAGGCCGGCGACCCAGGCCGCGACGCTGTCGTAGCTCTCGATCGGTCTGTCGAGCACGGCGCTATTCGGGCAGGCCGAGCTGGCGCGCCAGCTGCCGCAGCTCCTCCGTGCGTCCGGGCAGGGGCGCGGGGGGCTGGATCATGTTCCGTCGCTCGAGCTCCTGGACCACGGCCTGGTCGCGCCGGAAGGGCTTGCCGACGCGTCCCTCGAAGTAGAGCTCCTCGAACGGCGGCCGCGGCCGCTGCCCGCCGGCGTCGCGCGACTCGAGCGGGTAGCCCAGGTTCATCACGTAGTGCGGCACCCAGTGGTCGGGAACACCGAACGCCTCCTTGGCGACCTCGGTGTTGAAGGCCGTCCAGCAGGCTCCGAGCCCCTCTTCGAAGGCCATCAGCAGGCCCTGCGTCGCGCAGCCGCCGTTGTCGAAGGCCATGGCCACGGGGTAGCCGGGGTTCTTGCTCAGGGGCTCGAGCACCTGCGGCCAGACGAAGTCGTCGACGAAGCGATGCGTCCAGCCGTGGCTGGGGGCGAGGGCGCCGGCGTCGATGAGCAGTTTCGGTTGCTTGCCGTGGTCCCGGGCGATCACCGAGAGGTCGCCGTAGCAGTAGATCTGGACCGGGGCCAGCTCCATGACCACGCCCGCGACCGGCAGCTTGAGCTTCTCGAAGGTCTCCGCATCCAGCTCGCTGCGGTGGACGACGATGGCGCGCAGCCAGTGGGCGTTCATCGCGCACGAGCCGAGGCGCATGGCCTCGAGGATCTTCTGGATCTTCTCCCGCTCGACGGGCCGGTCGGGGTCGAAAAAGCGGATCGAACGTCGAATGCCGATCACTTCGGTGAACTCCATCGTCTGCCTCCTTGGATCAGTCTCCGGTGAGCGCGCGCAGCAGCGGGCGCTTCACCCAACCTTCCGCCAGCGGCGCCATGTGCAGGATGCGAGCGTTGCGCTCGGCGAAGCGCCACGCGCCGTCGACGCGCCGATAGCGATCTTCGTACCGCCCGGCGCCGACGACGCAGTCGCCGGTGGCCGGGTGCTTGGCGGTGAGCTCGAAATAGCACGAGGCGCTCGCGGTGTCTCCCTCGACGGCGATGCGCTCGTTGTGCACCGTGTGACACATGTCGTGCAGCAGCACGGCCACCACCCCGGTGAAGAACGCGAGGATTTCTTTGTGGCCGGTCGATACCAGCGGCGAAATGAGCCCCTTGCTGTCGCGGAAGTCGCAGCGCGCGTCGTCGGTGAAGCAGGTCGCCACCAGCTCGTCGAAGCGGCCGTCGTCGACGAGGAAGCAGTAGGTGGCCTGCAGCTCGCGGATCTGCTCGCGGTCCTCGAGCAGACGCAGCCGGCGCCGGATGTCGTCGTCCATGTCGGCCCTCCCTCTACAGCAGAGACGCGGCGACCTGCGTGAGGTAGGCGTTCTCGCCGTCGGCGATGGTCAGCGCCGTCGCGTCGCGCAGGAACATCTCGGCCGGATATTCCTTGGTCATGCCGTTGCCGCCGTGGAGCTGCACGGCGAGGGTGGCGACCTCGTGCGCTGCCTGGGTGCAGAAGACCTTGGAGCCGATCGACAGCTCCAGCCGCGCCGGGCGGCCGCCCGCGATCTCGTTCACGTTGTAGAGCCACGTATCGCGCGACACGGAGTAGCAGGACTGCACCAGGGTGAACATGCGGAACAGCCGCGCGCGCACGGACTGGTGCTCGAAGATCGGGCGGCCGCCCTGGATGCGCTCCTTGCTGTACGCCAGCGCGCACTCGTAGGCGGCGCGCGCCAGCCCGGTGGCGACGCAGCCGACGCCGGCGTTGAAGGCGGAGAGGTGGTTGTGCATGTACACCGTGTACAGGTCGGTGCCGATCGCCATGTGGCGCGCCGGAATGCGGACGTCGTCGAAGAAGATCTCGCCCTGGGGCAGCGAGCGGATGCCGTGCTTGTCGAGCGGCGTGCCGCGGCTGATGCCGGGAAGATCGAGGGCGAGCAGGCAGACGCCGCTCTCCGCCATGCTGCCTTTCGGGTTGAGCTGGACGTTGAGCATGGCGTGGGTGGCGATCGGGCCGTTCGAGACCCACGCCGATTTCTGACCCGAGAGGATCCAGTGATCGCCGTCGCGGCGCGCGACGAGCTGCCCGGTGGCCTTGACGTTCAGCTCCGGACGCATCGGGCCGAGGGTGTCCGAGCCGTGATCCGGCTCGGTGATGGCCCAGCAGCCGAGGATCGATCCGTCCTCGCAGGCGAAGTAGGGCCGCGCGAACTCGTCGATCAGGGCGGCGTCGCCGCTGAGCAGCGCGACCTCGGCGTGGGTGGAGGCGAGGAAGAGCACGGCGGCGATGCCGACGCTGCCCCACGCCAGCTCCTCGAGCACCAGATAGCGGTCGAGGGGCGACAGGCCCATGCCGCCCAGCTCCGGCACGCCGCCCATGCGCGTGTAGCCGAGCTCGGCGGCCTGGCGTATGACGCGAAACAGCGGCGAGTCGCGGGCGACCACGGCCGCGGCCGGCAGGCGGTCGATCTGGATGCTAGCCGGCCGCAGCACCTGCTCGGCAAAGTCGTGCGCGGCCGCGCGCAGCTCGCGCTGATCGTCGGTCAGGCCATTGAGCGGGTATTCCATGCTGCCTCCTTGCCGTGATTCCGGCGAGAGATTGAGACGATCTTCCGTCCTCACTATCTACTCCTCGTCGGCGCGGCGAGCTACCCGCCCGCGCCGGCCCGAAGAACGTCCGCGGGTCGGCCACGCGCCAGGCGCTCTACCAGGGGCTGACCGCCGGCTTCGAAGCGCAGGTGCGCGGCGAGGCGTTCGTCCTCGACCACCTCTACCGCAGCCGCGACCACGCCGAGGCGGTGGCGGCGTTCAAGGAGAAGCGGGCGCCGAAGTTCGAGGGGAGGTGAGGTTGGAGGTAGAAGGTCAAAGGTGAAAGGTGAAAGGTCAAAGTCGGAAAGTTGGAGATCCAAGGGTAGAAAAGTCGATGGAGAAGACTTGGTGGCCGGCGGTGCGTGACGCTGTCACTGCCTGAGTTTGGCGAAGAAGCTTTCGATGCGCTTCGCGTTGGCGCCGATGTCGCCCTTGCCGTCGCGTGACTTGGAGCGCATCTCGACGATGCTGCCACCGTCGTGCGGGCGGACTTCGATGACGAAGTCGTCGTGGAAGTGAAACAGACGGCTGGTGGCGATCCCTTCGAGGGCGAGGTGGACGCGATCGTCGCGGGTGAGCTGCCAGTCGGGTATCGACCTCGCCGCCGCCAGCACCTGCTGGTAGGCCTCGGGCGGCGGCGCGGCGAGCGGCAGGCCCGCGAGATCGGGGTAGCCGGCGTGCTGCTGCTGCGCGAAGCCGGCCCCTGGGTACTTCATGTCGCGACCCTGGTTGGCGGCGATCGACCCGGCCTGGACGAACTGCGGCGGGGTCTGGGTGTCGGTGGAGATGTCGTTGATCCGCGGGTACTTCCCCGCTCTCGAGGCGATGCCGAGAAAGACCAGCGCGACGATCAGGCCCGGAAGCAGCGCGACCCAGGGCCGGCGGCCGCGGAGCAGGGCGACGACGCCGAAGACGACGCTGATCAGACCCAGCAGCCCGCCGAGATCGAAGACGAGGAAGCCCGTCATCGCCGGCACGAAGCGGAAGTGCGCCAACAGCGGGCCGGCAACGAACACGATCGCCGCCAACACGCCGACCCGGAGCGTCCATCGGGGTGTGCCCGAAGCTCTCTGCGCCATCCGTCCCTCCTCCGATTGTATGCCCGCCGTGTAGCGGAGCAGGGAGGCTGTTGCAATGATTCGGTGCGAGACGGTTTGGCAGCCGGCCCGCGCCTTCGTATACTCGGGGTGTTTGGAGGTCCAGGATGCAGATTTCGATCAAATGGTGCGTGCCTTGAAACTACCTTCCCCACGCGACCAGGTTGGCCGCGTCACTGAAGCAGCGTTTCGGGGTCGAGGCGGAGCTGATTCGCGGGCGCGACGGCGTCTTCGACGTCCGGGTCGACGGCGAGCTGGTGTTCTCCAAGGACCAGGTCGATCGCTTTCCCGAGCCGGGCGAGGTGGAGCGTGAGATCGAGCGCCGCCGCGGTTCGTAGTGACCTGTCGAGAAGCACCCTTCGACAGGCTCGGGGTGAACGGAAGGGCTCCTTTGAAATCAGGAGGGGCCTCCGCTCGTGCTGAGCTCGTCGAAGCATGGGGAGGGGTTCTTGCGCTGCGGGCCCGATGGCCCGCCCTCGCGGGGGCGGCGGCCCCAGCGAGAACTGAAATGGGGAACCGGGAATCAGGAATCAGGAATGGAGAACCGGTCAATTCCGTGCGCTTCGTTCACCGGTTCGTCATTCCTGATTCCCGGTTCCTGATTCTGCCTTCTCTCGCACGCCGGCTCAGCGCTCCCAGACGACGTACTCATCCTGATCCTTGCCGCCGACGGAGACAGGGAACGGCCCGGTGACGATGAGCTCGTTGCCGGCATCGCCCGGCGGCAGGCCGAAGAAGCGGCGGTCCTGGTCGAGCGCTTCCCGGAGCTGCTCGAGCGACGGCTTGGCTGCGCCGCGTGCGACTCGCACGACGGCGAGCGCGGGTGAGGTGCCGGCGGACATCTAGGATACGGTCATACGGCCGGGTCGCCGGTGCGTCAAGGTGTGCCTCCGGAACGCCCCGGTCTACGGCCGCACGTCGAGGAGCTCGACGTCGAAGGTCAGCCGCGCGTTGGGCGGCACCACCTTGCCCACGCCTCTGGCGCCGTAGGCGAGATCGGGCGGGATGATCAGCCGACGGATGCCGCCGACCTTCATCGTCGCCACGCCTTCGTCCCAGCCCTTGATGACCTGCCCCTCTCCGACGCGGAATCCGAACGGCTTGCCGCGATCGCGCGAGGAGTCGAACTTGGTCCCGTCGTCGAGCCAGCCGGTGTAGTGCACGATGGCGATCTGGCCCTTCTGCGGGCTCGGTCCGTCGCCGATCTTGAAATCGATGTACTGCAGGCCGGAAGCGGTGGTCACCGGCTTCACCTCGGTCTTGGGCATGCTCGCCTCCGCCTTCTTGGCGGCGGGAGTCGGCTTGTCGGCCGCCCGCGCGGGGCGCGCCGCCACCAGGCCCAGGATCGCGGCTACGACCGTGAGGCCGACGGGCGCCGCGTTCTTGTGCGGATGCTGCATGTGCACCTCCTCGTGTCGCGCACCGTATGGCGAGCGGCTCGGGGCGTCAAGAGTTCCACGCGCGCAGTCGTCGAGCTTGTCCAGCCGTCTCCTGCGGGGCTCCGCCCCCGAGACCAAGCTTCAAGGTGAAAGGCGAAAGATGAAAGCCAGAACTGACCGACTTTTCGCTTTGCGCCTTTGACTTTCCGCTGCATCTCCGCGCCCGCTGCGCGTGCCATGGGCCGCGTCGTGCCGAGTCGGCCTCGCACCGAGGTCGTCTCTGAACGGCAGCGGGCGTTCCCGCCAATGGTGGGCTCGTGAACGCCGCCGGCGGCCTCTGGGCTCTGTGGAGTGAGAGCCGCAAGCTCCAAGTCACAAGGTCCAAGCCGGACGATGCTCTCCGGCTTGTCGCTTGAACCTTGTCCCTTGCAGCTATTCTTCGTCTTGCCGGGCATCCGACTCCAAGGGCAGGTCGAGGAGTAGACGGTCCTGCATCCCCGGCGCGGAACGGAGCCGAGGCCCATTGCCCGGCTCCGGGGCGCGGAGAAGGGAGTGTGAGGGAAGGACCAGCGCCCCTCTGGTCCTTCCCTCGCCGGACGCAGGGGCGAAGCCCCGCAACCGGCGTGACGGAATTACTCGCACCCGTTGCGTGCGAGCACCGACGCGTCCTTATGCCGGGCCGCGACCGCGGGCCACTATCATGTTGACTCGCCGGCTCCCTTTGATAAAGGAACGGACTGGTCAGTCCGGAATTGCCGCCCCCATGCGAGGTCGCAAAAAGAGCCCCGACACCCGCGCCGCCATCCTCGGCTGCGCCGCGAAGGTATTCGCCGAACGCGAGTATCACGAGGTGCTGACCGACGACATCGCCGCCGCGCTCGGCATCGGCAAAGGGACCATCTACCGCTACTTCGACTCGAAGGAAGAGCTCTACTTCGCCACCATCATCGAGGGGCTCAAGGGCATGCACGAGGCCATCACCGCCGCGCTGGGGCAGCCGGCGCCGCTGGCCGTGGTCATCGAGCGCCTGGTGCGCACCATCCTGGAGTACTTCTGGACCCGGCGCGACTTTTTCATCCTGCTTCACCGTCACGAGCCGAAGCTCGAACCGGAAGAGCGGGCCGAGTGGCAGCAGCAGCGGGACGGGGTTGTCGAGCGCGTGCGCGGCATCCTCGAGAGCTCGTTGCCGCGCGGCAGCGTCGGACGCAAGACGCCGCGGCTGGCGGTTGAGATTCTGCTCGGGATGATCCGCTCGGCCTGCCTCTTCCGCGAGCCGGACGATCGGCCCGAGCGGCTCGCCCGGGTGATCACCAGCGTGTTCTTGCACGGGATCGAGGCGGACCCGGCGGCCCTGAGCGCGAGAGATCCCGCGACGCGCGTGCCACGCCCCGTGCGTGCCGGCGGGCCCTCTCTGACCCCGCTGCGCGGAGGAAGGGCTCGATCATGACTTTTCGCCGGCTGGCGATTCTGCTGGCCTTCCTGAGCGCCGGCTGTGCGCGCCACAACGAAACCCCGCCGGCGGCGACGGCGGCCGCTGAGCAGGCGGCGATCCCGATCACGGCCGCAGCGGCGACGATCCGCCCGAGCGAACGCCTGGTCAGCTTCGTCGGCACTCTCTTCGGCCACGAGGAGGTCACGCTCTCGAGCCGGGCCGAAGGGCAGATCCGGTCGATCTCGGCCGACCTCGGCGATTCCATCGCAACCGGTCAGGTTCTGGCCGAGATCGACGACGATCAGCTGCGGGCGCGCCTGCGCGAGGTCGAGGCGACGGTGGCCAAAGCCCGCGCCGACGAGGAGCGCGGCCGGCGGCTGGTCGAGAAGAAAATCATCTCGCCGCAGGAATACGAGTCCATGAAGACGCAGGCGGCGGTGATGGAGGCGCAGCGCGACACGCTCAACGTGCAGCTGCGCTACACCCGGGTGCGCTCGCCCCTGACCGGCTCGGTCGCCAAGCGGCTGGTGTCGGCGGGCGAATACGTGCGCCCGGGAACGCCGCTCTTCTCGCTGGTGGCCGAGGACCCGCTCAAGCTGCGCGGCGACGTTCCCGAGCGTTTCGCCGAAGAGCTCAAGGTCGGCGAGACGGTGCGCGTGCGGGTGGATGCCTTTCCCGGCGAGACCTTCGAGGGCCGGTTGACGCGCATCAGCCCGACGTCGAACCGGGAGAGCCGGTCGATCGCCGTCGAGGCCTCGCTCGACAACCACGACCGGCGCCTCAAACCCGGCTTCTTCGCCAACGCCGCCATCGTCACGCGCAAGGACGACGAGGCGATCATGGTGCCGCAAGAGGCGCTCATCACCTTCGCCGGGGTGACCAAGCTCTTCGTCGTCGCCGACAACATCGCCCACGAGCGCAAGGTCGAGCCGGGAACGCGCACGGCCGAGGGCCTGGTCGAGATCGTCGACGGGCTGCATGCCGACGAGATGGTGGCGACCTCGGGTCTCACCAAGCTGCAGAACGGGGCCCAGGTGGCGATCAAGACGCCGGAGCAGGAGCACAAAGGCTAGCCGCCCGTTGAAAAACGCGAAGACACCCTTCGACAAGCTCAGGGTGAGCGGGAAAAGTCCTTTGAAATCAGGGTGGGGCTCCGCTCATGCTGAGCCTGTCGAAGCATCGGGTGGGGTTTTTCAACGGGCTGCTAGTACTAGCGCCGCGGCGGCCCCAGCGAGATGGCGGCTTCGTCCCACGCTCCCGTCGGTCGCTCCCCTTGGTGACTCGTTGAGGTTTGACTCGCACTAGAGACGTTCTGGGTTGCAAGAGCCCTTAGCCGCGCGGCTCATCGATCGCGCGTCCCGGTGCCACGAGAAAGCCGGACGCGGCGTTCGCGCCGGCAGCGGGCCTCTCGCCGAAAGCCATGCCAATCGCCGACCTCTGCATCCGCCGCCCGGTCTTCGCCACCATGCTGGTGGCCTTCCTCGTGGTTCTCGGTCTCTTCTCCTATCGCAAGCTCTCGGTCGACCTCTTTCCCAACATCGATTTCCCGATCGTCACCGTGACCACGACGCTCAAGGGAGCCAGCGTCGAGGAGATGGAGACCGGCGTCACCAAGCCGCTCGAGGAGGCGATCAACACCATCGAGGGCATCGACGAGCTGCGTTCGACGACCAAGGAGGGTCTGTCCACGATCCTCATCTTCTTCGTTCTCGAACGGTCGGGCGAGCTGGCGGCGCAGGACGTGCGCGACAAGGTCTCGGCCACGCTGTCGCGCTTGCCCGAGGGCACCGACACGCCGGTGGTCGACAAGTTCGACGTCGAGTCTTCGCCCATCTTCAGCATCGCCGTCTCCGGCAACCGCGATCTGCGCGAGGTGACCGAGATCGCCCGCAAGCTGGTGAAGGAGGACATCGAGACCCTGCACGGGGTCGGCTCGGTGACTCTCACCGGCGGCCTCGAGCGCGCCATCAACATCACCGTCGATACCGACAAGCTGGCCGCCTACAACCTCTCGGTGCAGCAGGTGAAGGCGGCGCTGCGGGCGCAGAACCTCGAGGTGCCCGGCGGCCGCGTCGACCAGGGGCCGAAGGAGCTGGTGCTGCGCACGATGGGGCGCATCACCCGCGTGGCCGACTTCAACCAGCTCATCGTCGGCAACGTGCACGGGCGGCCGATCACCATCGGCGACATCGGCACGGTGCAGGACGGCTTCGTCGAGCCGCGCACGCTGGCCCGGCTCGACGGCAACCCGGCGGTGTCGCTGCTGGTGCGCAAGCAGTCCGGCACCAACACCGTGCAGGTGATCGACGTGATCAAGAAGCGGCTCGAGGAGCTGCGCCAGGTGCTGCCGCCCGACATCCACCTCCAGGTGATCCGCGACCACTCGCGCTTCATCAAGCGCTCCATCAACGAGGTGCAGTTCCACCTCATCCTGGCGGCGCTGCTGGTGAGCCTGACGGTGTTGCTGTTCATGGCCAACCTGCGGGCGACGCTGATCGCCGCCATCGCCATCCCGGCCTCGATCATCTCCACCTTCACGCTGATGCAGTACCTCGGGTTCACGCTCAACAACCTCACCATGCTCGCGCTGGTGCTGGCCACCGGCGTGGTCATCGACGACGCCGTGGTGGTGCTGGAGAACATCTTCCGCCACATGGAGGAGGAGGGGCTGACGGCGATGGAGGCGGCGTCGTCGGCGACCAAGGAGATCAGCCTGGCGGTGAGCGCGACCACGCTGTCGCTGGTGGTGATCTTCCTGCCGGTGGCCTTCATGTCGGGGCAGGTGGGCCGTTTCTTCAACAGCTACGGCGTCACCGTGGCCTGCGCCATCATGGTCTCGCTGCTGATCTCGTTCACCCTGACGCCGATGCTGTGCTCGCGCTTCCTGCGCGTGAAGCCCCACCGCGGCCGCTCGCGGGACCGCGGCGTCTACCCGGCGATCGAGCGCGGCTACTCCCGCGTGCTCGACTGGTCGCTGCGCCACCGCTGGGTCATCGTCGCCCTGTCGATCCTCACCGTGTACAGCACCGGGCCGCTCTTCCGCGCCATCGGCAAGGACTTCGTGCCCAGCGACGACCAGAGCGAGTTCGAGGTCACGGTGCAGACCCCCGACGGCTACAGCCTCAGCCGCACCGACGAGGTCTTCCGCCAGCTCGAGCGCCGGCTGCGGCCGCTGCCGGGCGTGCGACATCTGCTCACCACCATCGGCGACGCCAGCGGCCGGCTCCGGCCGGGCTCCGGGCCCGTGACCCAGGGCAGCATCTACGTGCGCCTCACCGATCTCGAGGACCGCACGATTTCCCAGAGCGCGGTGATGAGCAAGGCGCGCGCGCTGCTCGCGGACTTTCCCGACCTGCGCACCAGCGTGCAGAACGTGAACCTGTTCGTCAGCGGCGGCCAGCGCCTGACCGAGATCGAGCTCGACATGACCGGCCCCAGCCTCGACAAGCTGGCGACCTACTCCGACAAGCTGATGGACGGCATGCGGGCGACGCCGGGCATCGTCGACGTCGACACCACGCTGTCGGTGCGCCAGCCCGAGCTGCGCGTGCGCATCTCGCGCCAGAAGGCCTCCGAGTTCGGCATCAAGGTGCAGGACATCGCCGCGACGTTGCAGACGCTGGTCGGCGGTGAGCCGGTGACCAAGTACAAGGAGGATCAGGACCAGTACGACGTCTGGCTGCGTGCGGCGCGGCGCGACCGCTCCGACCCGCGCGCCCTCGGCGACATTGCCGTGGCGACGCCGAAGGGCGAGCTGGTCAAGCTCGCCAACCTGGCGACGATGACCGAGGAGCGCGGCCCGGCGCAGATCGACCGCTACAACCGCCAGCGCAAGGTGACGGTGGTCGCCAACCTCGACGGCATTCCGCTGAGCGAGGCCACGGCGAAGATCACGCAGCTGGTCAAGGGCCTGGATCTGCCGCCGCTGTACCGGGCCTCGTTCTCCGGGCGGGCCAAGCAGATGGGCGAGACCGGCAAGAACTTCCTCATCGCCTTCGTTCTCAGCCTGATCTTCATGTACATGATCCTGGCGGCGCAGTTCGAGAGCTTCCTGCACCCGATTACCATCCTGCTGGCGCTGCCGCTGTCGATCCCCTTCGCCCTGCTGTCGCTGCTGGCGCTCGGCGACACGCTCAACATCTACAGCGTCCTCGGCCTGTTCATGCTCTTCGGCATCGTCAAGAAGAACGGCATCCTGCAGATCGACTACACCAATACCCTGCGGGCGCGGGGCATGGAGCGCGACGAAGCGATCCTGCAGGCGAACCACGTACGGTTGCGCCCGATTCTGATGACCACGGTGATGCTGGTTGCCGGCATGATCCCCATCGCCCTCGGCCGCGGCCCGGGATCGGCCAGCCGCGCCTCGATGGCCAAGGTGATCATCGGCGGGCAGGCCCTGTGCCTGCTGCTCAGCCTGCTGCTGACGCCGGTGGCCTACTCGCTGTTCGACGATCTCGGCCGCACGCGGGCACTGGCGCGGCTGCGGCGCCGGCTCTACGGCGCGGCGGCGCGCGTGCCGCTGTGGGGCGACGTCGCCAACGGGCGCAAGCGGGGGTGACCGTTCGCGGGCGACGTGGTAGAGGCAACCGAACCATGACGAGGGAGAGGCCCATGGCTTTGCGGTTGGCATCGGTGGTGACGATCGGTCTGATCGGTTTGGCTCTGACCGCCCCGGCACGGGCGGAAACGCCTCCTCTCGGCACGCCCACCCCCACGCCCGTGCCGCCACGAGCGGAAGCGCCGGCCAGCGCGCCGACACCGACTCCCAATCCGGAGGACGTTCGGCTGATCGACGACATCCCGGATTATGTCTCGGCGCTGCGCGATCAGTGGAGCGGCCACGACATGCCCG
>CAZYMF010000154.1:0-12203 GCA_964648215.1 uncultured Binatia bacterium (SeqCode)
GCTTGCCCCAGTTGCCGGTGAGCCCGAGGATGAGCATCATCGCCCGCTCCATCAGGTCGCCGTGGTAGTACTTGCCCGAGTTCCACCCCATCATGATGCGGGTGCGCTTCTTGGCGATCTTGCGCGCCAGCTTGCGCGTGGTCTCCGGATGCACGCCGCACATCGCCTGCACCTTTTCGGGCGTGTACTGGGCGTTGAGCATGTCGCGCAGCAGAACGAAGACCGGGCGCACCTCGACCTCCTTGCCGTCGGCGAGCTTGACCCGGGCCGAGCCTTCGAGGGCGGGATCGACGGCGCCCGGATCGAGCGTCCCCTTCGGCGCCTCGACCGCCTTGCCGGTCTTGGCGTCGAGCCAGTAGAACTGATCATCGGCGCCACCCGAGACCTCGGAGGCGCGCAGGAAGCGGCCGGTATCGCTGCGGACCAGCAGCGGCAGGTCGGTCTGCTTCTTGACGAAGTCCCAATCGGCCAACCCCTCCGCGATCACCACCTGCGACATGGCGTTGGCGAAGGCGGCGTCGGTGCCGATGTCGATGGGGATGTGGTAGTCGGCGTGCACGGCCGAGGGGCTGAAGTCGGGCGCGATGGTGACCACCTCGCCGCCGTTGTAGCGCGCCTCCTGCATGAAGTGGTACCAGGTGATGTTGGTGTACACGGGGTTGGCGTGCCAGATCAGCACCAGCTCGCTGTGAAAGAAGTCGTCGGCGCCGGGGGCCGGATCGAACTTGCCGAACGTGGTGTAGATGCCGGGACTGAAGTCGTTGATCTCGGCCTGCAGGTCGGTGACCTGGAAGCCGAGCTGAGCGGAGAAGTTGTTCCACAGGATCTGCTGCGTGCCGCCCTCGCCCGGGGTGCCGATGTGGTAGAGCGACTGCGGCCCCTGATCCTCGACCGCGTCGAGGATCCCGTCGGCGATGTCCTTGAGGGCGGTCTCCCACGACACGCGCTGCCACTTGCCCTCGCCGCGCTTGCCGGCGCGTTTCATCGGGTAGAGCACGCGCTCCTCGTTGTAGTGCTGCTGGCTCCACGCGGCACCCTTCTGACAGCCCATCGGGTTCATGTCGGGGACGCCGGGCTCGATGGTGCCGAAGATGCTGGCCTGCTCCTCGCGCACCACCTTGCCGTCGCGCGAGTACACCCGCCAGGGACAGCCGCCGGGATAGCAGTCGACGGCGTGGCAACCCCAGGTGACCTTGTCCCACTTCCAGGCGTTGCGGTACGTCTCTTCCGAGGATTGGCGATCTTTGGTCGTTTCCGTAGCCATGGCGAGCTCCTTTGCGAATGAAGTGGGCTACCAGGTGATGGTGGCGGGGTCGCGGTCGAACGGGCCGAGCACCTCGTTCCACTGATAGGCGATCAGCGTGTCCATCAGCTCCGACTTTTGCCCCTGTTGCCGTTTGGCCATCTCCTGCTCGAGCGTCTGGAGAGCCGGGCCGGCGCCGGCGCCGAAGAGCGACTCGAGGTACGACAGCGGGATGCGGCGCTGCGACTCGTCGATCGAGCCGTCGGGGCGCACCACGAAGGCGGAGAGCGGCGGGACGTAGAACACGTTGGGCTCGGTGTTCCACTCGGGGTGCAAGGGCAGCGCGACCTTGTAGCGTTCGACCAGGGTGTGGATCGCTCCCTTCTGGTCGTCGCGGTAGCCGACGAAGACCGCCCGGCCCGGGCACTGCCGCACGCAGGCGGGGGCGACGCCGTGCTCGAGGCGCGGGAAGCAGCCGATACAGTGCTGGCTGATGTTGGCGACGGCATCGAAATAGACCTTCTTGTACGGACACGCCTGGGCGCACTGCTGTGTCGCCTTGCAGCGGCCGGCGTCGCGCAGGATCACGCCGAAGTCCTCGCGCTTGTACATCGCCCCGTTGGGACAGGCCTCGACGCAGCTCGGTTTGGAGCAGAAGTTACAGACGCGCGGCATGTAGAAGTAGTACGCGTTCGGATACTCGCCGGCGCCCTCGTCCTCGTCCCAGTTCATCGCCCAGTTCGGCTCGTCACTCGTCGGTTGCAGATGGACGGCGCCGCCGCCGTTTCCCGAGGTGTAGACGTCCGGCCAGTTGAACTGGGAGGCGCCGCCGAACTCGGCCGGAGTCGGCAGCTCGCCCAGCACCAGCTTGCCGCTGGCGTCGTAGCCGCCGCCCATCTTCTCGTAGTCCCTTGGCGTGCCGCGGCCGGGCTGCGTGTTGACCGAGCACCACCACATGTCTCGCTTGCCGTCTTCGTTGGTCCACAGGACCTTGCAGGCAACCGAGCACGTCTGGCAGCCGATGCATTTGTTCAGGTCGAAGACCATCGCCATCTGTTTGCCCATGGGCCGTTCCTCCTCAGGGGGTCGCCGGAGCCCGGCGTTGTGCAACCTTCCTACCGTTCGGTCGGTAGGCGCGACAGTCCCGGCATCAGCGAACAATGTGACAAACGTCAGTCGTGTCCCGCGCCCCACGGAGGTGTCGCTGGCGACCGACAGCGATGGCGCCTCCGTCTCGGAGGTGCCCGGGGTTCAGAACCTCCACAAGTTACCGGCCTTGGCGGTCCAGAAATGAGCCTCGTCATCTGCTTGCCGGATACGGGTCATGTCTTCCCTGCCTACCATTCGGTAGGTGACGCATGCGGGGCGTGTGCCGACAGGCGGCACGCAGCGCTGCAGCGAACGATCACAGAGCAGGCATAGGGAGTCGTCGATGGAGCTATCTCGCAGAGCCTTTCTTCGTGGCGCCGGAGCCGCCGTCGCCACGTTGACCCTGGGGAACCTCGACCTCGCGTTCGGCGCGAACGAGCCCGGGTCCGCCGGGCCGCGGGCCGCATCCTTGCCCGGTCTACCCGACTACCGCCGCTGGGAGGACGTCTACCGCGGCAAGTGGACGTGGGACAAGGTCGTCAAGAGCACCCACATTCGCGCCAACTGCATCGCCGCCTGCTCCTGGAACATCTACGTCAAGGACGGCATCGCCTGGCGCGAGGAGCAGAACACGATCTACAAGCCGAGTGCGCCGAACGTGCCGGACATGAACCCGCGCGGGTGTCAGAAGGGCGGCTGCTACAGCCAGCTCATGTACGAGCCGTCGCGCCTGAAGTATCCGTTGCGGCGCAAGGGCGAGCGCGGCTCCGGTTCGTGGGAGCGCCAGAGCTGGGACCAAGCGCTGACCCAGGTGGCCGACACCCTCCTCGACGTCGCGCTGAAGGACGGCCCCGACTGCATCGTCTACGACCACGGCACCACCAACATCGACTTCGGCACCGGCTCGGGCGCCGAGATGCGTTTCTTCGGCATGATCGGCGCCACGGTGATGGATTCGTGGGCGGGCGTGGGCGATCTGCCGATGGGGTGCATCCAGACGTGGGGCAACTTCAACGCCGACGGCACCTCCGACGACTGGTTCAACGCCGATTACATCCTGATCTGGATCGCCAACCCGGTGTACACGCGCATCCCCGATGCCCACTTCTTCTGGGAGGCGCGTTACCGCGGCACCAAGATCGTGTCCATCGCCCCGGACTACAACGCCACCTCCATCCACGCGGACGAGTGGCTCAACCTGCGCATGGGCACCGACGCGGCGCTGGGCCTGGCCATGGCGCAGGTCATCATCAGCGAGAACCTGTTCAAGGCGGACTACGTCCGCGAGCAGACCGACCTGCCGTTTCTCGTCCGCGAGGACAGCCGCAAGTACCTGCGGCAGAGCGACGTGGAGAGCGGCGGCAAGGACGATGTCTTCTACTTCTGGGACGAGGCGACCAAGCACATCGCCGAGACCCCCGGGAGCCAGGGGCACGGGACGCAGGACATCCACCTCAACGCCATCAAGCCGGCCTTGCACGGGCGCTTCTCCGTCACCCTCGCCGGCGGCAAGAAGGTCTCGGTGCGCCCGTTGCTCGACGTCCTCGCCGATCACCTGCAGCAGTACACCCCGGAGAAGTCGGCGAAGATCACCGGCGTCAACGCCGACGTCATCCGCGGCGTCGCGCGCGGCCTGGCCAAGGCCAAGACCGGGATGATCTTCGCGTCCTGGGGCTCGTGCAAGCACTACCACTCCGATCTGGCGCAGCGGACGATGTGCATGCTGATGGCGCTCACCGGCAACCAGGGCAAGCGCGGCGGCGGCATCCGGCCGGGCGGCTGGTACAGCATCGACGCCATGAACGAGATCTCGAGCGAGGTCGAGGTTCCGTTCTACCAGCGCCTGCTGCTCAAGTTCATGTCGCCCAAGACACGCGACTTCGAGAGCTTCATGACCACCCACAGCTGGGAGCGGCCGTTCACGCCCCTGCTGCCGTTCCTCTACGTCCACGGGGGCATGAAGGAGGTCTGCGACCGCAAGGACTTCAACGACCCGGCGTTGCCGCACGGCTTCGCCGAGTACATCAAGGAAGCGACGGAGAAGAAGTGGCTGCGCGTGTCGCCGCCGCCGGAGCGGCCCCCCAAGGTCTACTTCTACACCGGCCCCAACCCGCTGCGGCGCTGGCCCGTGCCCCAGCTCGCGCTCAAGCACCTGTGGCCCAAGCTCGACCTGATCGTCAACCTGAACTTCCGCATGTGCTCCACCGGCCTGCAGTCCGACATCCTGCTCCCGGCCGCCGCGTACTACGAGAAGATCGGGCTCAAGTACCCGCAGAGCCTGGTGCCGTACGTCGTCTTCGCCGACCAGGCGGTGAAGCCCATGGAGGACGCACAGTCGGAGTTCACCGTCTTCGCCATGCTCGCGCACAAGGTTCAGGAGAGGGCACGCGCCCGCAACGTCAAGCCGTTCAAGGACCACTACGGCATCGAGCGGGACTACGCCAACTTCTTCGAGAAGTACCGGATGGACGGTCTCATGGAGGTCGGCAACGAAGAACGCGCCATGGACCACATGATCCAGACCTCCGCGGTCACCAAGGGCTTCACCTGGGAGGACGCGAAGACACAGGGCGCGCTGCCGATCCAGGCGATCGGCCGCTACGGGCCGCACAACGCCATCTGCAGCGACTTCGAGCCCGGCAACACGGTCTACCCGCAGCAGTGGTTCGTCGAGAAGAAGGAGCCGTGGCCGACGCTCACCGGCCGGCAGCAGTTCCTGCTCGATCAAGAGTGGTACATCGAGACCGGGGAGGCCCTGCCGGTGCACAAGGAGCCGCCGACGGCGGGCGGCAACTACCCGCTGCGGCTCACCGGCGGCCACACGCGCTGGTCGATCCACGCCATCTGGCGCGACCAGCGCCACATGCTGCGGCTGCAGCGCGGCCAACCCGTCATGTACATGAACATCGACGACGCCGAGAAGCGCGACGTCAAGGACAACGACTACGTTCGCGTCTACAACGACGTCGGCTCCTTCCACATCCACGTGAAACCCTCACCGGCGCTGCAACCCGGCCAGGTGGTCATCTACCACGCCTGGGAGAACGTCCAGTTCAAGGACTGGATCCAGAGCCAGGAGGCGGTGCCGTCGCCGTGGAAGCCGCAGCACGTCTCGGGCGGCTACGGCCAGCTCCACTACCGCATGTTCAGCTACGCCCCCAGCCACGGCCCGCGGGGAACGACGGTGGAGGTGGTGAAGGCGTAGCCCCCGGCTCGCAGCGAATCCGCGCCCGGGGCGGAGGCGGCACTTACTGATCTCGGTCATGCAGAAGGGAGATCCTCGTCACGCCGTCTCATCGCCATTTGTCGGGACTGTTGCTAAACGAACCTCATGAGCTACTCCTTTCCGGCGATCTACTTCGAGGCGACGCGGCTCTGCAATCTGCAGTGTCAGGCGTGCATGACCGGCAGCAACGACGCCGAACGCGTGCGGCAGAGCCGCAAGCAGGAGCTGAGCTACGACGAGATCCGCGAGCTGGTGCTGCTGCCGGCACAACGCCTCGGCGTCATGGCCGTCGGCTGGAGCGGCGGCGAGTTCCTCCTGCGCCGGGACGCCTTCGATCTGCTGCGCCTCACCGTCGACCTCGGCTACCAGTGCAAGGTCTGCAGCAACGGCGAGCTGCTGACCCGCCAGCGCCTGCGCGACATCAAGGAGGCCACCCGCGGCCGCGTCACCATCGCTCTCGGCTTGAACTCGATCGACGACCGGAACGAGACCACGCGCGACGCCAGCCCCGATCGCACGATCGAAGTGCTGGAGCTGTGCAAGGAGCTGAAGATCGATCGCCATGTGATCGTCACCATCGGCAAGCACAACGCCGACAGCTTCGACAAGACGATCGACTACCTGGTGAAGCGCCGCATCTCCTACAATCGCTCGCCGCTGGTGGGCCGCGGCTCCGGCTGCGATTTTTTCCGCGACCAGGCCTTCGATCGCGACGACCTGAAGGAGAAGTTCCACCCCGAGCTCCGACGCCACGTCAACGGCTACGTCAGCTACACGCCCTTCTTTCTCTCACCCGAGCTGCACGATCAGGTCTCCGGCGGCGTTCGCAACGGCACCGTGCCGCACAACCCTCCGATCGGCTGCTGGGTGGGCACCTGGCTGACGCTCAACGCCGAGGGCGACGTCTCGGCGTGCCCGGTGCTGCTCGACGTGCTCTCGGCCGGCAACGTGCGCGACAAACCGCTCGATCGCCTGGTGAACGAGAGCGAGCTGTTCGCCACCCTGCTCGACCGCAGCCAGCTCAAGGGACGCTGCGGCCAGTGCCGCTACCAGTACACCTGCGGCGGCTGTCGGGCGATGGCCTACTTCCACACCGGCGACGCGATGCAGGAGGACCCCACCTGCTTCTTCGATCCGGTCGATCGCAACACGGTCAGCGAGCACGAGGAAGAGACCAACCGCTTCTTCAAGAAGTACCTGATGGTGGCCCGCTACGTCGGGCTGTATCAGCGGCCGGAAGGAAAAACTGAAGGTCAAAGGGAAAAGGTCGAAGGTGAAGGCACGTCGGAAGAGGGCCGATGACCCGCAACCTTTGACCTTTAACCTTTGCCCTTTCCTACTTCTTCTTCTCGTACGTCCCCACCAGCTCGGCCTGCGCGAGAATGTGGCTCTTCATCGCCTTCTCGAGATCGGCCTTGGTCGGGGTGCCGAGATCGGGCAGCACCGTATCGAGCGCGGCGAGCTTGAAGAAGTAGCGATGGCGGCCGATGGGCGGGCACGGGCCGCCGTAGCCGGTACGCTTCCAGTCGTTGCGGCCGTCTAGCGTCCCAGCGGGCAGGTCACTCGGGGCAACTCCCTCGGGCAGTTCCGTCGCCGTCGGGGGCAGGTTGTAGAGCACCCAGTGAACCCAGGTCATCTTCGGCGCCTGGGGATCGGGCGCATCCGGGTCGTCGACGATCAGCGCCAGGCTCTTGGTGCCTGTGGGAACCCCCGACCACGCCAGCGGTGGCGAGATGTCCTCGCCTTCACAGGTGTACTTGGTGGGAATCTCCGCCTGCGCGGCAAAGCTCGAGGACGTCAGCCGTAGACTCATCGCGGTACCTCCTTGGGTGAAGCCGGCCACCGGCAGCGAGAGTGCCAGTGCCAGCAGTGGTCCGAAACGCGGTCGGCCGCGTGCGAACCACGCGTTGCTCCTCACTTCCCCGCTCATCCCCTCCCAGTCTACGATGGCCGCGGACAAATTCAACGCGGGGGCGAGCACGTAGCGCCGAGGTTTGGCCGCCAGGAAAGACGGACACCGGCAGGATGCCCGTGCCACCGGATTGAAGCCTCTTGGGTGGTGCCGGCTTCCAGCCCGTGTTCCTCGGCCGGGCACGCGGTACGGGGGAAAAAACGGCGGACCCCGATGGGGTCCGCCGTTCGACGCCTTTGGGGGGAAAGGCGTCCGCCCCGGGACAGCGCTATGGCGTCATGGCATTCTGCAGCGCCGCCTTCGAGGCATCCAGCACGTTCAGGACGAAGCTCGGGTTGTGGACGCCCTTGCTCGCGTCACCGTGGATGAGGAAGTAGTTCCAGCCCGCCCGCACCAGCGGGTCGCTGGCCGGGACCAGCTTCGTCGTCCCGTCCGTGGTGAAGTCGCCGAGCTGGACCTCGGCCTCCGTCAGCGTGACCATGTGCGGATCCTCGCCCGACGGGCTGTAGGTGAACTCCACCGGGGTCTTGAACTTCACGATGAAGCCCTGCTGCCCGTGTGGCTCGGTCGGCGACAACGAGTCGACATTGGCCGGGTCCACCTGCGTCGTGTCGCTCTTCACGTCGTAGCTCGTGCCGTTGTATTCGTGCGGCGTGTAGTCGGCCACATACAACGTCGCGCCGGCGGTGATGTCGTTCAGCAGGTAGGTTCCCATCGTCGCCGCCAGATCCTCCAGCTCGCCTTCGGTCGTCGCCTGCAGCGTGCCGCCGTCGAAGGAGCCGTGGCAGTCGGAGCAGATCGTCAGGCTGGGCTCGAAGGTGTGGTTGGTTCCCGAGCCCTCGTAGCTGAACTCGGGCGGGGGCGCCGTCAGCTCCAAGTGGCAGGTGGCGCAGGTGTCGGCGATGAAGGAGTGCGGCGACCGGTCTCCGACCTGCACGAAGTAGGCGTTCTGGCCCATCAGCACGTCACCCTGGGCGGCAACGTGCGGCGCCGAGTAGCTCGTCGGGGCACCCTCGCCGTCGTTGTGCGCCCCGTTGCGGGTGTTGTGGCAGGTGATGCAGATCGCGCCGCGACCGACGCCGTTGGCGGCGTACCCCGCCGGCAGCATCGGCGTGTTGCCGCTGATGCGCACGGTGGCGTTGTTCGGCTTGCCGGAGGTGTTCCCCTGCGCGTGCGGATCGTGGCAGACGACGCAGGTCTGCGGCTGCACCGTGTCGACGGTGAGGCCCAGGGCCGTCAGCTCCGCCACCGTGGCGTTGCCGTCGGCGCCCTGGATCCGCTGGGTCAGGTCACCTTGCTGAATCCAGGCGAGGAAGCCCTGGCCGGCATGGCAGCGGCCGCAGTGACCCGCGGTCGACCCGCGATTCTCGACCGTTGCCTCCAGGATGGCAAGACTGTAGTCGGCATGCTTGCTCTCCTGCCACTGCTGGTAGCGCCCGTGGCGGGCCGGCTCGCCGTGACACGCGCCGCACAGGGCCGAGGAAATCGTCTCGCGCGCGGTCGTGTCGTTCTTGTTGCGATGCGCCTCGCTGGCGTTGGGTCCGTGGCAGTTCTCGCACTGGACGTTGCCGAAGCGGGCCACGCCGGGAAACTCGGCGAGCATGTTGATCCAGTTGTTCGGGCTGGGCGCCGGTGCGTGCCCGCCCGGGAAGAAGGTATCGAGAAAGTCCTGATACCGCGCCTGATCATCGATGCCGTTGTTACTCACGTTCGGGTCGTAGCCGACGGTGTGGCAGGGGAAACACGAGGTGCTGTAGTGACCGCCGGCATTCAGATTCTGGGTGAAGATTTCCGCGTGGCCCGAGGCCTTCCACGGCGTGAAGTTGTCGGGGGCGATGTCGCCGTCGTGACACGTGGTGCACAGGTCGCTCGGCTGGCCTCCCGGTGCGATCGCTCCTACCCACGACCCGCCGTAGATCTCGAGCGTCGTGCCGCTGTCGGTCTCGGTCACGACGTACTTTCCCTCGGCATCCGGGGTGAAATACGGGTTCTGCGTATCGGCGTCGTTGAGACCTTGAACCTGCGATCCCTGCGGCACCGCCACCGTCCAGTCGTAGCTGCCGCCGTCGCCCTTGCTCTTCCCGTGCAGCAGGACGGTCTCGCCGACGGCAATGTTGCGAATGCCGCCGGACCACACGAACGGGAGCTTGGCGTCGATCTCGACGTCGTTGACATAAGTCCCGCCGCTGGTCACCACCGTCAGCTCGAGAATGATCTTCGACGCTTCCTCCAGATCGAAGGGAGAGATGGGCATGACCATGTAGCGATCCAGCAGCGCATGCCGATCCTGGTCGACGAACTCGAAGAGATAGTCCTTGAACGCGGTGACGCCGGGAAGCATGACCGGTATGGAGCTCGCCTCGACCGCGGCCTGCCCGTTGCCCAGATTCACCGCGACGCCACTCTTCTGCGCCCAAGTCGCGCTGACGAGGCTGGAGCCGTCTAGCAACGCGATGTCCGCCGCAGCCGTCACCGTGTTGCCCGGTGTCGTGTCGCCGGACACCGACGTGGTGATCACCACCGGCGCCGTCGGGACCAGGGCGACGTTCTTGGTCGCGCTCCCGCCCGCGATCAGACTGGCCTCTACCGTTTGCGTCGTGTAGTTGGTGGCGGCGAAGGTCAGAGCGTAGACGCCCACCGGAAGCGTTGCCGAGTAGCTGCCGTCGGCACCGGTGGTGATACTTACGCCGCTCACGGCGGGATCGAGCTCCACCGCCAAGCCGGCCAGGGCGGCCCCGCTGATACTGTTGGTCACCGTGCCGTTGACCGTGCCGGTGCTCACCCCCGGAGGTCCCTGCTCACCGGGTTGACCCGGTTGACCCGGGTCGCCGGGCTGGCCCGGAGGCCCCTGCTCACCGGGTTGACCCGGAGCCCCGGCTGGGCCCTGCGCCCCGTCATCGCCGCTGCATCCGGCCACCACCAACGCCAAGGCCAAGAATCCTGCAACCACTAGTTGACCGACTCTAGAGCGTGACATCATGATTGTCCCCTCCTTAAATCTCCGCTGAAAAGCGCCAGCGGAGTCAGCCTAGTCGCGGTCGCAAGCTCGCAACCTCCATGCCGCTGGGCCGGTGCGCCATTTCGGGCGGCACCGCGCGACCTCGTCGTGTCCGATGGTCCCGCCTTCGCGACGCCGCCCCAGAAGGTAGGAATCCACCCCAGGAATTTGTCATTCCTGGCAACAAAATCGGCTCGGTCTCCGTCGCGATCGCTCCTCCCACCGCCCGCGGCGCAAGCTCCGGCTGTCACGTCTCTTGCTGACACAGGTCATGGAAGCCGTCCGACTGGTCGGTAGGATCTGCTTGTGTTCTTGCGCGCGATTCGGCGGCGCGAGGACGAGAGAATTGCCCACACAATGATTCTCGAGGAGGCGCGCCCATGCCCTTAGCGGATATCGAGGTCACCCTGACGGACGAGGAGCGAGCCATTCGCGACACGGCGCACCGTTTCGCCGAAGAGGTCATGCGGCCCGCGGGGGCGGCCCTGGACAAGTTGTCCGACCCCGCCGACGTCATCGCCAAAGGCTCCATTCTCTGGGACGGGTTCAAGCAGTACCGGGAGCTACAGCTCGATGCGCTCGACAACGACGAGATGCCCATGGCGCAGCGGGCACGCCTGCGCTTCCTCATCTCCGAGGAAATGGGCTGGGGCGACTCCGGCCTGGCGATCAGCTTCGGCGTCGCCGGCTTCCACAAGATGTTCGCCCAGATGTCGGGGCGCGCGGCGCTGATCGAGCGTTACGGCAGCCCGCACAATCACGACATCGGCTGCTGGGCGGTCACTGAACCCGACCACGGCAGCGACTCGCTCACGGTGACCGAGCGCCACTTCAGTGATCCCAAGCTGAAGGCCAACTGCGTCGCGCACCGCGAGGGCGACGAGTACGTCATCAACGGCCAGAAGTCGGCCTGGGTCTCCAACGGGACGATCGCCGAGGTGGCGACACTGTTCTGCACCGTCGACCCGAGTCAAGGTTTCAAAGGCGGCGGCATTTGCCTGGTACCGCTCGATCTGCCCGGCGTGTCGCGCGGCAAGCCACTCAACAAGCTGGGCCAGCGCGCGCTCAACCAGGGCGAGATCTACTTCGACAACGTGCGCGTTCCCGCCGACTACATGATCGTCGGTCCCGAGGCGTACTCGATGATGGTGGAGGCGGTGCTGACACTCGCCAACGCCAGCATGGGCTCGATCTTCGTCGGCCTCGGCCGCGCCGCCCTGGAGCACGCCATCGCCTACGCCAAGGAGCGGGTGCAGGGCGGCGTGCCGATCTTCGAGCACCAGAGCGTCAAGGCACGGCTGTTCAAGATCTTCGCCCAGGTCGAGGCGGCGCGCTCGCTCGCCTGGCGGGTGATGATCTACAACACCAGCAACCCACCGCTGGTGCAGTACTCGATCGCCTCGAAGGTGTTCTGCACCAACACCGCCTTCGAGGCGGCCAGCCTCGCCCTGCAGACCTTCGGCGGCAACGGCCTCAGCCGCGAGTACCCGATCGAGAAGCTGCTGCGGGACGCCCGCGCCTCGATGATCGAGGACGGCTGCAACGACGTCCTCAGCCTGGTGGGCGCCTCCAAGCTGTGAGAAGAAGTCGATAGTTCATGGTCGATAGTCGAGAAGAGGCCCTGCCACCCCCCATGCAATCGTCGGCCTTCGACGACCAACTATCAACTATCGACTATCGACTATCGACTAAGAAGGAGCCTTCATGGAGCTGCGAGAGGCAATCGGGCGGCGGC
>CAZYMF010000155.1:0-1681 GCA_964648215.1 uncultured Binatia bacterium (SeqCode)
GGTCAAGGGCGACGTTCACGACATCGGCAAGAACCTGGTCGACATCATCCTCAGCAACAACGGCTTCCGCATCATCAACCTCGGCATCAAGATCCCGCCCGAGGAGCTGGTGCGCGCCTTCAAGGAGCACCAGCCCGATGCCATCGGTCTGTCGGGGCTGCTGGTGAAGTCGGCGCAGATGATGGTGGTGACGGCGCAGGACCTGAAGGCGGCCGGCATCGCCTGCCCGATCCTGGTCGGCGGCGCGGCGCTGTCGAACCGTTTCACCCGGCTCAAGATCGCACCGCAGTACGACGGCATGGTGGTGTACGCCAACGACGCCATGACCGGGCTCGACCTGGCCAACCGCGTCGTCGAGCCGATCCGGCGCGAGGAGCTCGCCGCCAAGCTGGCGCGCGACGCAGCGGCGCTCGCGGCCGAGACCGCCAAGCGCGCGCCGAGCGAGGCGCCGGTGGGGTTGCGCAAGGCCACCGTCCGCCGCGATCACGACATCCCGACGCCGCCGGACCTCAAGCTCCACGTCGTGCGCGGCCACGATCTCGAGGAGCTCTTTCACTACATCAACCCGGTGATGCTCTACACCCGCCACCTCGGCTTCAAGGGCAAGTTCGACGAGGCGCTGGCGCGCGGCGACGCCAAGGCGCGCGAGCTGCGCGAGCAGGTCGCCGCCGTCGAGGAGATCATGCTGCAGCGGCCGGACATCACCGCCAAGGCCGTGTACAAGTTCTTCCGCGCCGCCGCGGACGGGGAGACGCTCCACATCTGCTCACCGGACGGCAAACAGGTGCTGGAGTCGTTCCACTTCGGCCGCCAGTCGGTCAACGACGGGCTCTGTCTGGCGGACTACACCCTGCCCGCCGGCTCCGAGCGCGCCGATTACGTCTGCCTGCTCGCCACCACCGTCGGCCCCGGCGTGCGCGCTCTCGCCGATCAGTGGCGGGAAGCGGGCGAGTACCTCCGATCGCACATCCTGCAGATCCTCGCCCTCGAAGGCGCCGAGGCGTTCGCCGAGCTGCTGCACCAGAAGATCCGCGAGATGTGGGGCATCGCCGACCCTCCGGGGACGACGCTCAAGGACCTGATCAAGGTGCGCTACCGCGGCATCCGCGTTTCCTTCGGCTACCCCGCCTGCCCGCGTCTGGAGGACCAGGAGCAGCTCTTCCGCCTGCTCGAGGTGACCAAGCACATCGACGTCCGGCTCACCGAAGGCTACATGATGGACCCGGAGGGCTCCGTCAGCGCCCTGGTCTTCCACCATCCGGACGCCAAGTACTTCAGCCTCACCCCGGAAGACACCGAGCGTCTGGAGCGAGCGATCGACGACGAGGAACGCGTCGAGGCGGTGGCGCCGTAGTTGCGCCGTCGGCGCCGTCAACACGACGCTTTGACCACCGCGATCTGACAATCACGACCGCGGGCAGAGGGGATATCCCCTCTGCCCGCGGTCGTTTCACCAACTCAGTGCCGGGAAGAGCGACCCGGAATCTGATCCTGCGTGCACGCGCACACTCCCGGCGTTCCGTTCACAGGCCGGCAGTGACCGGAGAGGCCTGCTGATGTCGTGCAGGACTTGCCGCACACACACTCGGGCGGCGGTGGAATCGCCACGCAAGCGCAAGCGTCCGCCCCCGGAACCGGCCGGCATACGCCCGCTTGATTGTTGGCGTCCACGCAGGTGGCG
>CAZYMF010000155.1:1781-12200 GCA_964648215.1 uncultured Binatia bacterium (SeqCode)
CCGCACGGGCAATCGGGAGGCGGTGGGACCGGCCGGCAGGTGCACTGGTTCGTCGTCGGATCCGGCCGGCAGCTCCCCGCTTCGCCCGCGGCCGTGGTGCAATCCGTGCCGCACGGGCACTGCGGCGGAGGCGGGATGGTTACGCAGGCGCAAGCGTTCGAGCCCGCCACCGGGCGGCATAGCCCGGCCTGGCCGTTGGCATCCACGCAAGTCGTGCCGCACGGGCAATCGGGAGGCGGTGGGACCGGCCGGCAGGTGCACTGGTTCGTCGCCGGATCCGGCCGGCAGAAGCCGACTTCGCCTGCCGCCGTGGTGCAATCCGTACCGCACGGGCAGATCACCGGCGGCGGTCCTTCCACGCAACGACAGACATCGCTACCGGCAACCGGGCGACAGAACCCGGTGATTCCGGAATCGGTGGTGCAGTTGACGCCACACGGACACTCGGGCGGAGGCTCGACCACGCACTCGCAGGGGTCCGTCGCCGCGCTGCCGGTCGGCCTGCACGCGCCCACGTTGCCGTCGGCATCCAGGCAGCGTGCGCCGCACGGACACTCCTCGCACGTGCCGTTCGCCGTGCACGCGACGCCGGAGACCGGCGGGCAACCGGGCGGGCAGCCCGCCGCCGTCGCATCCGAACATCCGTTGGGACCACAGTCACAGCAGATCGGCACCGGGCAGGTGCAGTCCGCGTTGCACGGCTCTCCGCCCGGGCAGACGTTGGTGGCAGCGCTTCCCGGGTCACACTGCTCGCCCGGGTCCAGATCCCCGTCGCCGCAGATCAGCTTGTTGGCCGGCGCGCAGAGAAGTCGCGCTCTGTCGACTGCGATCCTGCGGGTGCCGAACTGATCCTGCACCGGGACCTTGAACGGGTTTTCGGAGTCCGGGCAGCGCACTGAATAACAGAGAAAATGACCGGCGGGCCGTCCGCTCGGACCACCGCCGGGAGGAACCTCCGCCGAGGTGATCCGCTTGTCGGTCTCGACGCAGAGGAGACGAGCCGGCAGGGCGATCACGCAGCCCTTCTCGAGGCCGAACTGGTTGCGCAGGTCGGCCTGAAACTTCGCCGGCTGCAGGGAATCCTTGATCGTGTAGCACTTGAGGTGGTCCAGGGCGGGCGGTTGATCGGAGGTTTGCGGCCGGGCCGTTGAGGGAACAACGAACAGGGCAACCACGCCCATCAGGGCGACCAAGCCCAGTAGGGCAACGAACCGTAGCGTCTGTTGGCTCTTCATAGCATCCTCCTGATGCTGACACGCTTCTGGTAGCGCACACGCGGTCACCGGCGCGGCCACGGAGGGCCGCGACACCCGCAGCGCTCGCCCACAAGGCGATTCTCTTCAGCAAGGCCGGACATGCGAGCACGCAAACGCCTCTCGCGCCTGCCCCGGGGCGCTCCCTTTGGTCTCGGGCGTTTTTCCAGTGACACAAGCTAGCACGGTCGCCGCAACTTCCGCCAATTACAAAAAATAATGCCTTTCCCCGTCCGCGCCCGCGCCTGCCGGCACAGGCGAGCGTCGCGCCCGCGCTCCGTGCCTCGCCGATCCGCGGGTTGCATCAAGCTTGTTCCTGGGTCACAACACGAAGCTCGGAGAACCCATCACGGGCGCGGCAAGGGAACGAAGGGAGACGACGCATGGAGTTCGGGCTGCAGATCAGCAACATGGAATGGCAACAGCTGCGCGACACCGCGCAGGAGGCGGAGGGTCTCGGCTTCCAGTCGCTGTTCGTGCCGGATCATATCGTGTCCGAAGGGCCGGAGCGTCAGTTCGACCCCCACTCCCTCTCCTACGACGTCATGATCCAGGCGGCCGAGATGGCCCGCGCGACCAAGAAGGCGCGCGTCGGCCACCTCGTCCTCTGCAACCTGTTCCGCCATCCGGTGATGACGGCGCAGAGCCTGACCTCGCTCGACCGGCTCAGCGACGGCCGGGCGATCGCCGGTCTCGGCACCGGCTGGACCGAGCGCGAGTTCAAGATGACGGGGATCGCCTTTCCCGACATCGCCACCCGCCTGCGCATGCTCGACGAGGCGCTCACCTGCATGCGCTCGCTGTGGACGAACGAGCAGACGACCATTGCCGGCGAGTTCTACCAGTTCAACGAGTCGATCCTGTGGCCCAAGCCGGTGCAGCAGCCTCATCCGCCGATTCTCCTCGGCGGCGGCGGCAAGGGCCTGCTGCGCGTCGCCGCGAAGCACGCCGACATCGTCAACATCATCTCCGATGCCGGCAAACCCGGCTACATCAAGCTGGCCAACGTCGCCAAGCTCACCGACGACAACTTCCGGGCGAAGGTGAAGTTCCTGCGCGACGAGGCCGCCCGCCACGGCCGCGACGGCAGCAAGATCCGCATCAGCAACGTGATCTTCTCGGTGATCGTGACCGACTCCGCGGCAGAGACACAGGCCACGGCCGAGGGCATGGCGCCGATGTTCAATACCACGCCCGACGGGATGCTGCATTCGCCGCTCTCGCTCATCGGCACGCCCGAGCAGTGCATCGCCGAGCTCAAGCGGCGCCAGCGCGATTGGGACGTCTCGCAAGTCCTCTTCTCCGGCGGCGCCCCCATACGCCGATTGGCCGAAGAGGTGATGCCCCACGTCTGAGGCGGCAGCGGCGCGCCGTCACGAGATCCCCGTCCGGCCCAAATCCCTCCCCGGCCATTGACCGGCGCCGGCCCTTCCCACTATAGACTTTGCCTATAGTCGCGACGGCGGCGCACGAAAAGAGGGGATGCTGCAGTGCCGACGGCACACGCCCTGATGGGCCTGCTCGCGCGAGGCGAGCGTCACGGATACGAGCTGCGCGATCAGCTCGAAGAGGAGTTCGGGCCGGAGTGGCGCCTCGACTTCGGCCAGCTCTATCGCCTGCTCGCCTCGATGCGCGCCAAGGGGTGGCTGCGCGTTCGCGTGGAACGCGGCACCCGCGGCCCCGACCGCAAGATGTACGCCTTGACGGCACGGGGGCGCCGCGAGCTGCAGCACTGGTTGCAGCAGCCGGCGGCGGAGTCGGTGCGCGGCCGGGACGAGTTTCCGGTGAAGCTCCGGCTCGGACTCGCCCGTGGCACCGCCGCCAAGGAGCTCATCGCCGAGCGGCGCCGGCGACTCGAGGGGCAGCGGCAGCAGGAGAGGACGCGTGCCGAGCGGGCGCGGCGCCAGCGCGACGTCGGCCAGTGGCTGGTGACGGAGACTCGGCGCCAGCAGACCGAGGGCGCCCTCGCCGCCCTGGAGTCGTGCGCCGGCGTCACCCGCCGCCGCGCGCGCACGGCGGCGGCCGCGGAGCCGCTCATCGCCGTCGGCAGCGACGATCTCGTCGTCGACCTGCTGGCGCGCCGGCTGGCGTCGGCGCATCCGGAAATCCACTTCTCCGCCAGCCCGGTCGGCAGCCTGTCCGGTCTCATCGCCCTCGCCGAAGGCCGCGCCCACCTCGCCGGCATTCACCTTCTCGACGTCGAGTCGGGCGAGTACAACGTCCCCTTCGTCAAGCACCTGGTTCCGGAGGAGCCGGTGGTGCTGCTCCACCTGGCGCAGCGCGAGCAGGGGCTCATGGTCGCGGCCGGCAACCCCAAGGGCATCCGCCGGCTGCGCGATCTGCTGCGCCCGGACGTGCGCCTGATCAACCGCCAGCGCGGCGCCGGCACGCGACTGCTGCTGCTCCACCGCCTGCGCCAGGCCGGCATCGTGCCGCAGGCGATCGCCGGCTACGACCACGCCGTCAACACGCACAATGCCGTCGCCGCCGCCATCACCGCGGGCAGCGCCGACGTCGGCCCGGGCATTCGCGCCGCCGCCGAGGCCTGGGGCCTCGAGTTCATTCCGCTCGGCCAGGAGCGCTACGACCTCGCCATCCCGCGCCGGGTCTTCGACTCGCCGCGGCTGCGCCCGCTGCTGGAGCTGATCCACCAGGACGACTTTCACCGCGCCGCGGCGACGTTCAGCGGCTACGACGTCACCCGCATGAGCGAGATCATCACCGCCGTGCACTGAAGGGAGCGAGAATGGAGCTTCTCCTCGGCATCGACGATACCGACGTGCTCGGCCACAAGCCGGGCACCGGCCGACTGGCGCGCGATCTGGGCGCGCATCTGGAGCAGCAGCGACTGGCGCGGCTGACGGGTGTCGTCCGCCATCAGCTACTGGTCGACCCGCGCATCCCCTACACCAGCCACAACAGCCCCGCCTGCGTGCTCCTGCGCGTCGACGCGCCGGCGAACGGCTTTGCCCGCCGCCTCTTCGACGAAGCCGCGGGCTACGTCCTGGGCCGCTGCGCCCAGGGATCGGACCCGGGCCTGTGCCTGGCCGAGAAGAACAAGGTCGATGGCGGCATCGTCCACTTCGGCTGGCGCGCCAGCACCGAGGTGGTCGCCAAGCAGGACGCCGTCGCGCTCGGCCGCCGGCACGACCTGCTGCTGGAGGAGCTGGGAGGCACCGGCGACGGCGTCATCGGCGCCCTGGCGGCCGTCGGTCTGACCGCCGACGGCAACGGCGGGCGCTTCCTCGAGCTCGGCGGCGGCCTGCGCGATTTCGGTGAGCAGGTACCGGCGAGCACGCTGCGAGAGCGCGGCATCACTTTGCTGTCGATGTCCCGCGAGAGCGAGATCGTACCGACCGACGCCACGGTCGCCACCGGCGACTGGGTCCGGCCGCGTCTGATCGCCGGGCAACCGGTGCTGCTCGTCGAGCGCACCGAGCGCGGCTGGCGTTGCTTCGACCAGAAGAAGCGCCACGCCGACGCCGACCACGAGGGATCGATGTGACGATCCCCGCCGCTCTGACCGCCGAGCGCGCCGCTTTCCGCTATGCGGGCAAGACGCGCACGGTCGGCCCCTTCGATCTCCAGGTCGCGCCGGGCGAGATCCATCTCGTCTGCGGCCCCTCCGGCTGCGGCAAGAGCACGCTGGCGCGCATGCTGAGCGGGGCAATTCCCCACCTCTACCGCGGCCGGCTCGAAGGTCGCGTGCTGCTCGGCGACCGCGGCGCCGCGGACTTTCCTCTCTGGCAGCTGAGCACCCGCGTCGGGCTGATGTCGCAGAACCCCGCGGCCCAGCTCCTGACCGGCACGGTGCGCGAGGAGATCATCTTCGGCCTCGAGAATCTCGGTCTCGGGCGTGAGGAGATCGAGCAGCGCCTCGACGAGACCCTGGCCAGCTTCTGCCTGGAGCCGCTGGCCGAGCGCGACCCGCGCACCTTGAGCGGGGGCGAGCAACAGCGACTGGTGCTGGCCGCGACCGCCGCCCGCCGGCCCGAGGCACTGGTCCTCGACGAGCCGCTCTCCATGCTCGACACCGCCTCGGCGAAGCAGATCGTCGCCGCCGTGGACCGGCTGCGCGCCGCAGGGTCGGCGGTGGTGGCCTTCGAGCACCGCGAGGGCGCCTTCGCCCAGCTCGACGGCGTCAAGCGGGAGCGACTGAGCGGCGCGGAGCGCGACCTGGGGCCCCTGCCCGACCTCAAGACGCGCGTGCCCGCCTTTCGCGTCGTGCTGGACGACGTCGGCGTCGAGCTGGGGCAACGGGCCGTGCTGCGCCACCTCGATCTGGCGCTCGCCGGCGGACAGGTGTGGGCGATCGTCGGCGCCAACGGCGCCGGCAAGACGACGCTGCTGCGCACGCTGGCCGGGCTGCAGCGGCACAGCGGGCGCACCGTCGGCTACGCCACCGGCGGTCATCCACTCCCACGCCTCGGTTTGTGCTTCCAGAACCCCGACCGGCAGATCTTCAACCCGACCGTGCGGCAGGAGATACTCTTTGGCTGTGACGAGCCGGACCTCGCGTTCTACGACGACGTGGTCGAGCTCCTCGGCCTCACGGCCTACCAGGACACGCCGCCCCTACTTCTGAGCGAAGGAGAGAAGAAGCGGTTGGGGCTGGCGATCATGCTGCTGCGACCCGGCCTGTCGGGGATCTGCCTCGACGAGCCGACGCTGGGGCAGGACGAGTATCACCGCCGTCTCCTCGGCGAGATCGTCCGCCGGCTCGCCGGTGCCGGCTACCTCTGCGTCGTCGCCACGCACGATCTCGAATGGGCCACGCGGTGGTGCGACCAGCTCCTGCTGCTGCAGGAGGGACAGATCGCCGCCGTCGCCGACCCGGCCTCGGCGCGGCGACAGCCGGAGATCTGGACACGGGGCGGCCTGCTGTTGCCCGAGAGCTGTACGCCATGCCAGCGGCAAAGCCTTTCACTCTAACCTCGCACTCGTTCCTGCGTCGCGTCGACCCGCGGACGAAGCTGCTGCTGTCGCTCGCCGCGTCGGCCGCGGTCATGCTGCCGCTGCGCTCGCTGGTGATCTTCTGCGCCGCCCATCTGGCTCTGGTGCTCGCCGCCGGGCTCGGCCGGCGGGCGCTGCGTCAGCTCGTGCCCGTCGCACCGTTGCTGACGCTGCTGTTCGCGGTCGACTGGATCTTCGTCGGCCTGCCGTTTGCGGCGCTGATCAGCCTGCGTCTGGCGCTACTGGTCACCGCTTTCACCCTGCTCTTCGCCACCACGACGGCCGACGAGCTCCGCGTCGCGCTCGAGAGCGTTCGCCTGCCGCGGCGCGTCGCCTTCGCCCTCGCCACCGCCTGCTGCGCCCTACCGCTGCTCGAATCGGAGTGGCAGGGAATCCGCGAAGCCCAGCAGGCCCGTGGCATCCACGACGACGCGGCGCGCCCGCGCGATTGGCGCCGGTGGCGCGAGCGGCTGACGAGCACCGTTTCGTTGGTCGTGCCGGCGATCGTGATGGTGACGCAACGGGCCTGGTCGATCCACGAGACCGCGGCGGTGCGCGGCTTCGACTCACCGGCGCGACGCGCCTACGCCCGGGCTCGTCTCGCGCGCCTGGACTGGCTCCTTCTCGCCGGCGTGGCGCTGGTGCTCCTCGGAGTGCTCTCGACCCGATGACCACGCCCGACAGCTCTCGATCGCCGTCGCTGCACTTCTCGACCTTCGATCTCCTGCTGCTGGGGATGCTCGGCGCCCTGGTCGTCGCCGCCAACCTGGCGCTGCACCTGCCGCTCAAGATGCCCGGTCACTCGGGCCTGGTGTGGATGGCCCTGCTGGTGACCGCGCGCGCCATCGTCCCCAAGAATGGCGCCGCCACCACCGCGGCGCTGATGAGCGGGCTGATCGCGGCTTTCGCCGGCCTCGGCGACAGGGGGCCGCTGGATACGTTTCTGTCGTACACGGCCGCCGGCGTCGGCGTCGACGCCGTGACTTTGCTGCTGGGACCGCCGACGCGAGCGGCGACCTGCGTGGTGGCCGGGTTGGCCGGCAACCTCGCCAAGCTCGGCGTGAAGATAGTGCTGGAGTTATGGATCGGAATACCCACGGGATTCGTGCTGGTCGGGCGCCTGTACCCGACGTTCACCTACGTCGTCTTCGGGCTCGCCGGCGGCTATCTCGGCTTCCTCGTCGTGCGCGCCCTCGAGCGTGCCGGCTTCTTCGCCTACCTCGCCGAGAAGCGTTGATCGGCCTCTGCGCCCTGACCATGCTCGCCGCCACCGCACGCGCGCAGAAGCCGGTGCTGCTCGACGAGATCACGGTCGAGGCCAGTCGCCTCGACACCTATCTGCCGGCGCGGACGGAGGTCGATCGCCAGGAGCTCGTCGACTCGCACAAGAGCGAGCTCAGCAACGTGCTGGAGCTGACGCCGGGCGTCAACGTCCGCGACGGTGGCCGCGGCGAGCCGCGGCTCGACATGCGCGGCTTCGATCAGCGCGCCACGCTGTTCACCCTCAACGGCGTGCCGGTCTTCGAGCCCTACAACGGCATCGTCAACCTCAACCTGTTCCCCATCGAGATGCTCGGCAGCGTCGAGACCACCCGCGGGCCCTCCTCGGCGCTCTACGGCCCCAACGGCATGGCGGGCACGGTCAAGATGGTCACCCGCAAGCCCACCGAGCCCTGGATGGGCGGCGTCTCGACCATCTGGCGCAACTCGGACTTCTGGGACTCGCGCGCCAGCGCCGGCGCGGCGCAGGGGCCCTACTCGGCCCTGGTCGGCGGCCGCTTCCTGACCAGCCCCGGCTTTCCCCTGTCGGCCGACTTCAACGACCGGTCGCCCAGCCGCCGCCGCTTCGAGGACGGCGGCCTGCGGCTCAACAGCGACCGCGACGAGAAGAGCGCCTTCGCCGACTTCGGCTACCAGCTCTCCGACACCGGCCGCCTGCACGCGACGTTTCTGGGCTCGTGGGCCGAGTTCGGCATTCCACCCGGCTCGGCCGAGTTCGCCCCCGCCTTTCGCCGCAACGACCACCAGGAGCTCGACCATATCCAGGCCGGTTGGGACCAGGAGCTGACCCCGGGCGCGGGGATCGCGCTCGCGGTCTTCTACTCGGCCTACTCGACCAAGGAGACGCAGTACACCGGGCCGGACTACCAGACCAAGATCGTCACGACCCGGGCCGACAGCGACGAGGTCGGCGGCATCGGGCGCTTCACGGTCAATCTCGGCGACAACGACACCCTCGCCATTGCCACCCAGGTACGCGGGGCGAGCGCGGACATCACCGACCCGGCCAACGGCAACGCCGCCCCCGACTTCACCACCGCCAGCAGCGCGCTCGAGAACACGTACTTCCTCACCCCGCAGGTCTGGCTGCTGTTCGGCCTGAGCGGCGATCTCCAGACCGGCGGCGCCCACGGCACGCTCTCGGAAGTCAACCCGGAGGGAGGAGTGGCGATCGACTTCGGCCGCTACGGCCTCTCGCGCGTCGGCATCAGCCGCAAGACCCGCTTCCCGAATCTGCGCGAGCTCTTCGATCCCGTGCAAGGCAATCCCGACCTGAAAGCCGAGAGCGCGGTGGCCTACGAGATCGGCCACCGGCTGCAGGCCGAGCGCTACTACGTCGATGCCAGCCTGTTCCGCATCGAGGTCGACAACCTCATCGATCAGGTAGGAAGCGGCAACGAGGCGCGCGCGGAGAACCTGCAGAACGCCATCCAGCAGGGAGTCGAGATCGCCACGGGCGTGCGGCCGGTCGACGCCCTGCGCGTGGACGTGAACTACACCTACCTCGACGCCAAGGCGCGTAACCAGCCGTCCGACTCCTACTCCGAGATCCAGCACAAGCCGGCGCATCGCTTCAACGGCATCCTGCAGCTTCTCCTGCCGCCGGAGGTGCGGCTACGACTGGAGGGGCTCTACACCTCGAACCAGGTCGACCACTTCGGCACCTACGTCCGGGTCGACTCCTTCACTCTCTTCAACGTGCAGATCACCAAGTCGTTCGGCCGCCACCTGAGCGTCTTTGCCGGCGTCAACAACATTCTCGACACCGACCACGAGGAGAAGCTCGGCTACCCGCAGCCGGGCCGCTGGGAGTTCGCCGGGCTGCGGGCAACCTACTGAGGAGCGGAGAACCGAGTGCTGCGCCCCTTCGACCTTCGACTTTCGACTTTTGACTTTTGACTTTCGACTTTCGACCACACAGCAAGGAGACGAAAATGCTTCAGGAAAACCGGGTAGCAAACACGATCAACGGCGCGGGGATACTGCTCGGCCTGCTACTGGCCGGTTGCGGCGGCTCGGGCGGCTCCGCCGCGCCGACCGCGACGCCGACGCTCGCCGCCACCGCCACGGCAACGACGGTACCCACTAGCGTGCCCACCAATACCTCGATCCCGGTTCCGTCGCCGACCGCCACCGCGACGTCCGTGAGCATCGCCACCGCGACGGCAACCTACGCCGACACCACGACACCGACGGGAACACCGACACCGACGGCGACACCGACACCGACGGAGACCGCCGGCGGCGTACTGCCGATTGCCGGTGCCGTCGCCCGCGACGCCGACGGCGTCGCCCTGCACCTGGGCGAGACCATCACCACCGAGGGGGTGGTCACCGTCTCCGCCGGCGTCTTCGCCAACAACAAGCTGAAGGTGTTCATGCAGGACGGGTCGGACGGCATCATGGTCTACCATCAGTCGTCCGCCGACGTCGATGCGTTCCAGGCGGGCGACCGGCTGCGCGCCACCGGCGTCATCATCCAGAAAGACCCGACCTCGGACGCCAACCCCGCCAACGGCACGGTGGCGGTCGATCTCACCGGCGGCTCCTGGACCGTGCTCAGCAGCGGCAATCCGCTTCCCGCGCCCCAAGCCGTCGACCTGGCAACGCTGGAAGCCATGGGCAACGAGTACACCGGCTCGCTGGTGCAGATTGCCAACGTGCAGAAGGTCGGCGGCAACTGGCCGGCGCTGGGCAGCAAAAGCACCCTCGTCGACGTCAGCGACGACGGCGGCGCGACGACGGCGATCCTGCGCTTCCAGAAGAACACCATCACGCAGGCCATGGTGGACGAGCTCACGGCGATCGGCGCCGGCGCCTTCGACCTGGTGGGGATCGTGGTGCAGGACGACCCCGGCAGCGACGGCACACTGCTCGCGGGGTACGAGGTCTGGGTGCGCGGGGCGGAGGACATCCAGCCGACGCCGTGAGG
>CAZYMF010000156.1:0-12063 GCA_964648215.1 uncultured Binatia bacterium (SeqCode)
GAGGTCCTTGCGGAACCCGGGATCGGCGTGCAGCCGGGCCACGGTGGCTGCGCCCATGATGCGCCCCGCGACCACGTCGCTCTGCCAATGCACGTTGCAGACGACGCGGCTTTCGCCGAAGGCCAGGCCGCGGGCGAGAATGGCGTCCGCCCGCTCGGGCGCGATCTCCGTGAGGACGAGTGCCCACGCCCAGCCGAGTGCGGTATGCCCGGACGGGTATGACCCGTCCTTCTCCAGGTGCTTCTCTTCGTCCGGCGTGCACGTGGGCTGCTGGTTCACCAGAAACGGCCGGATGCGCTGGTAGTGGTTCTTCGCGGCGTAGGTGGAAAGCCCCGCGTCGGCCAGGGTGCGGCGCAGCAGCATGTACAGCTGCGGCGTTTCCCTTTCGCTGACCGGGGCGCCCAGCGCGCACGCGAACGTGCCTGCGGCCTGCGGGAAGCGCAGCTCCGCGTCGGCGGTGGCAATCGTCCAGCGCGGGGTGCCGCGCAGGGCGAGGGCCTTGCGGCTGGCCGCCTGGTCCGCCGCGAACGCGGCAGACCCCTTCGCGGGAGGCGGGGGCAGCAGTGCCATGCTGTCGGGGAGCGATTCCTTGTTGAGGTATCCGGCCAGGATGCCCGGCGCGATCTCCGGCACGGCGGCGGGCCTGCGTCCCGCGGGGTGGCCGGCGCAGCCCGCGACGCCCGCGAGGAGCAGCAGAACGAGCACGATTCGGCTGATCCTGGCCTGATCGATTCGGATCGGTATCCTCATTCTCTTGAAACCCCTATCCGGGCGCCGCGACCATTGGATTTCTGCACATTGTCACGGGCGGTCTCATCTGTCTTGATCGCGTGATCTAGTGCACCCGCTTCAACGGTGGCAGTTCCCAGGTTCCATCCAAAGCCTTGCTCACGTCCACGCCGATGTTTCTTACTTGAGCATCTCCACCTTAGGTGCTTTCCATGTCTTCATTTTCTCCAGGTCAGGCGCATAGATCCGAAGAGTGACCGTCAGTTCGAGGTCTTTCCTTTGGATAGGCAGCCAGTTCTCATCCGGGACGCCCGCTGGCTTTTCAGCAGCAATATATATATCAATTCCCCCATCTTTATTGAGCTTCCTTCCGGCATTTTCCCCAACACTGTATTTCTTGCGTTCGTTCGGAATAAAGAAGCCATTCACAGCATCGTAAAGCGTGAATGACCAGAACGCGTTCGCAGGAGGCAATTCATCTTTTGTCATTCGAATGACATAGTCGTGTAATGCATTCATCGGCGAGCCATCTTCCGTCACGATCGGCGGGTACATCGCTTCGCTTATGGGCTGGCCGATCGGGCCTACTACAGAAACCAGCAAGAGTGATTCCAATCCGGCCTGACCTTTGGGTAGGTAGAGTGTCGGCAATATGCGGGCAATGAACTTGCTATTGTTCATTTTTGCTATTTCTTCGTCCCTTACCTTGATGGAAATTTCTCGAAATCTCTTGCCGTCAATTTTGGCTACCTTTTCAGGATTGTATTTTTTCCCGGGCGCAATACCCAGTGGGGCATACAAAGCCAGCACCTTACGGTCCAGTTCGAAATTGGGGTCGAAGGTAGTGTGATTGAAGACAAACTGCATCACCTGCAATAAATTGTTTCCGAAAATGTCGGCATCTGTTTTCCCGTAAGGAGGAAATTGAACCTCATCGGCTTCCGGCTTCGGCTTCCCGAGAAACTCAGCTAAGGACATCCCCCTAATGGCATGGATCTCACTGACGATGCGCTTGTGTCGTTCAGGCTGATCGGCATGTGGCATCACCCGCATAACCAATGAGACAAAGTCACCTGTCATTTCAAATGTTTTATCGATCCCTTTAATATTCTCTCCATGATATCCTTCTGTTCTTTTCGTATAAAAAAGAATGGTTTGTGGCTTTTTAAAATCACCTTTAACAGTGGACATAGGGATAGTCACGTAATGGTCGTAACCGGTTGCCATCATTGAAACAAATTTGGAGTCGATAGCCGGAATTTCAAAAACGATGGCATCCTTTGTCAAATCAAGCATCGCCAATTGGTAAAGTACGTCATTATTTGGGCGCGCGATAAATTGAACCGTATGGTCCAGCAAGTCGGTTTTTCGCATGCCCCTGTTGTATCCTTTGGTTGTTACACCTTCCTCGGCCAAGGCCATCTTTTGATTTACATTGTACATGGCAACATACTGATAGGATCGTTGGACGATCTGTTCAATGCGATTGTCAGTCAACTGTGGCGCCGGTTGTTGGGAATAACAGGGTATGGTAAAAAGCAAGCCGCAGATCAGTAAAAGTGTTGTGAATGATTTCATTTCTAATCTCCTTTTTCTTTCGTTGATTTGCTTCGTTACGTCGTTGCGAGTTGCTCGGCTTTCGGCGGCGTCCAGGTCTTGAACTTCTCCATGTCGGGTACATAGAGCCGCAGGACCACGTCGATGCCGTAGTCGCCGCGATTCAGCGGCAGCCAGTTTTCCTCGGGCACGCCCGCGGGTTTCTTGGCGGCGATGTAGATGGCAATACCGCCGTCCTCGCCCTGGCGGGTCGACATGGGGATGTTCACATAGTGGTCGTAGCCGGTGGCCATCAGCGACACGTATTCTGAATCGAAGGCCGGCATGTCGAGGATGACAGGGTCCTTGCGCAGGTCGAGCAAGCAGGTGATGTAGAGCGTATCGTTGTTCGGCCGCGCGATGATTTTGAACGTGTGGTCCTTGAGCTGGGTATCCGCGCCGCAGATGTTCCACCCGCCGTACCTCATCGCGCCTTTGTTGTTCACGTTGTACATGGCGACGTACGGATAGGAGCGGCGCACCAGGTTGTCGACCTGCGCGTCGTTGAGCGCGACCCCTTTGGCTCGTACCGTCGGCCCGGGGGCAAGGCACGCCAGCACTGCCGCAATTGCCACCGGCCCAAAGATCGACTTCGCGCTCTCGATCATGTTTCGCCTCCTCGGTTTAAGAGGACACCCGTGTGAAATCCGGGCGCGGCATCGCGAGACGGCCGGTTCAGTCCGCCACCGGGAACGGCCGTTCCGTCTCCAGTTCCTCCTTCTTCAGCTCGGCGGCAGAGCCGAGGTATTTCACCTGCGCACCCTCGATTTTGCCGTTGAACTTGAATGGGGCCTGGTCGTAGTACTCGATCCCCACCGGTGAGCCGAGGTCGATGCCGAAGTCAAGGGCGTCGTTGGCCGTAAACGCTAGCGGCGCGCTGACGGGTACCTCGCCGGACGCGACCTCCTTGCCATTGACTTTGAGCGCCACTTTGAGGGGACCGGCGGGCTTGCGCTCGACGTAGGTCGTCTGGACTTCGAGCTTCACCTTGCCGGTGGGCAGCTTCTCCTTGGCCTTGATGTGGGTGCGTCGGATCTCGAAGAGATTGTACTCGTAGGACAGCACGCCGTCCTTCACGTACAGGGAGAGGCCGCCGGAAAAGCCGCCGAGGGCGTAGATTACGCCGTTGGCGTTGGCCGGCACATCGACATCGACACGGACGACGTTGTCCTTGTTGCCGAGCGTCGGCGCCGCAAATTCAGGCACCCGCGTGATCGCCCCCGGGAAGGTCCACGACGTGTAGGGCGGCACCACTCTGAGCTCGGGATGGAAGATGGGAATCCACATGCCACCGCCGATGGGTAGGCCCTTGTTCTCCGTGAGCTGGACGAGAAACCGCTCCTTCAGATCCGTGAGCTTCGCCGGCATCTTGTCTGCAAGATCGTCGGCCTGCGACCAGTCCTTGGTCAGGTCGTAGAGCTCCCATTTGTCCTTGTCGGGCGTCCACTCTTTGATGCCTTTGGGCAGACCGGGGACCCACGGGGCGCGCGGGCCAAACGCGGACGCCATCCAGCCGTCGTGGTAGATGCCACGGCTGGCCATGATCTCGAAGTACTGCGTGTGCTTCGCCACCTTCGCGCCGGCGTCGTCGAACGTGCTGACGAAGCTGACCCCGTCGAACGGATCCTGGGCAACGCCGTGCACCACGCGCGGCGGGGTGATGCCGACGATGTCGTAGAGGGTGGGAACCACGTCGTTCACGTGCAGGAATTGTGCGCGCGGCGTGGCGTCGGGCTTGATCTTCGCGGGCCAGCGGATGGCCAGCGGGTTGCGCGTGCCGCCGAAGTGGGAGGCGATGAGCTTGGTCGCCCGGTAGGGCGTGCTGCCGGCCCAGGCCCAGCCGGCGTGATACATGTTGTCGGTCTTGGGCGAGCCCAGGACGTCGAGTCCGCCCAGTGCATCGAGCGCCTCGATGTGCTCCTTCGTGGTGCTGGGAATGCCATTCTGCGCGAGCAGCTCGCTGATCGTGCCGTTCTGGCCTTCGGCAGAGGCGCCGTTGTCCCCCCAGATGTAGAGGATCAGTGTGTTCTCGCCGTATCCGAGCCGGTCGATCTCGTCGACGATGCGGCCGATCTGCACATCCACGTGCTCGGTGAACCCGGCGAACACCTCCATCAGGCGGCGCTGAAAGGGCTTCTCGTCTTCGGGGATGGAATCCCAGGACGCCAGCGTGGCGGGTCGCGGCGTCAGCTTGGCGCTCTTCGGGATCCAGCCCATGTCCTTGGCGCGCTTGAAGACGCGCTCACGGTAGTTGTCCCAGCCGTCGTCGAACTTGCCCTTGTACTTGTCGGCCCATTCCTTTGGGACCTGATGCGGGCCGTGCGAGGCGCCGCTCGCCCAGTACATGAAAAACGGTTTGTCCGGCGTCAGGGCCTTGTGCTGGTCCAACCAGTGTATTGCGTCGTCGGCAAGGTCTTCGCTCAGATGATAGTAGTCGTGACCGCCGGAGGTTTCGGGATGCTCGACGTAGGCCGTGTTGCGCACGAGCATCGGCTCGTACTGCGACGCTTCCCCGGCCAGGAAACCGTAGAAGTATTGGAAGCCATAGCCGCTCGGCCAGTGATCGAAGGGACCGGCGGCGGTGGTCTCCATGGCCGGCGTATTGTGCCACTTGCCCCAGGCCGCGGTGCTATAGCCGTAGTCCTCGAGCACCTGGGCCACCGTGGCGCTGCTCTTCGGGATCGTGCCACGGTATCCCTCCCAATCGTTCGCCAGCTCGGCAATCTGGCCGCTGGCCACGCGATGGTGGTTGCGTCCCGTGAGCAGCGCTGCGCGCGTGGGCGAGCACATCGCCGTCGTGTGAAATCGATTGTAGGAGATGCCTTCTTTGGCGATCTTGCTCAGCGTCGGCGTGTGGATCTCACCGCCATAGGTGTCCGTCTGGGCGGGGCCGACATCGTCGATCAGGACGATCAGGATGTTCGGCGCATCCTTCGGCAGGTGCGTCTCGACAGGCAGCGGGCTGTAGGTCGACTCTTGCAGGGTCCGCCCCGCCGTGCTGCCGGACGGCTTGGGCGGGAACGGTAGAATCTCCTGAGCAGCGGCCGGCAGCGCCAAGACCGAGGCTGCGATGAAACTGAATAAGCAGCCGACCAACCAAGAGTGGCGTTTCATTCTCGTCATGGCCTTGTACTCCTTTCCTTTACCAAGTGGGCTCATCCGCTGGCGGGAACCGTGACGATCGGTCCGCCCGTGTGCTCGCCGCCATCGGAAAGCTGGAACAGGACGTTCAGTAGCATGAGCACCCGCTTGGAGCGCAGATCGTTCATGGCGATCGAGTACCACCAGCCGTCCTTTTGCACGGCGACGAAAGCGTCGCGCGGCCGCTCGCGGGCCAGATGAAGGCTGATCGATGCGCGGCCGCCGTACGGCGCATTCGGGGGGAGCTTGAAGGTCTGAGCGGTTCTTTTTTCCTTCACGTGTTGGGGCGGAACTTCCATGAGCGCTGCGGTGCCCCGCATGAGGTCCAGCATGGAACTGGTGAGCACGGCGATCTCGTCGGCGTTGCGCGGCACCACTCCCGGGACCAGCCGGTATTCGCTAATCTTCGGGTTCAGGCCCCAGATCCGCTTCAGGGTTGCGATGGCGGCCGCGGTCTTTTCGTCCAGGCCTGTCTGGCGGAACCTCAGTGTGAAAGCCTTCCGTGCCTCGCCTTCGAAGCCGACACCCAAGGCCCGAGCGCGTTGGACCCGGGAAAGCGCCTCGAGCATTCTCGAGTAATCCGGGTTCCATCCTCCGGCGGGCGCCCGGGGCCCGACTCCGTTGATCGACTTCACCACGCCCCAGACGATGTCGTCGACCGGCCAGTCGCTTTGCACCAGCTGGAACACCGCCGCGGGCGAAAGAGGCGTGAGCAGGCTGCGTATGAACTTCGGCCCCGTGCGCGGCGCATAGGTGATCGTGGGCCGCTCCGACCAGCCAGCCCCAACCTCGGGGTTGACGATGCTGTCCCCGGGTGGACCCGTACCGGAGAAACCGATCTCGGCGCCAACCTGCGCGCGGGCCTCGACCTGGTACTGCGCAATCACCGTGTTCAGATCGAGAAACACCGGTGTCTCGTTGTAACGCAGTCGCACCAAGTTGAGCAGCATTTGCTCGTTGGTCGACGAGGCAATGGCCGCGTTGTAGTCGAAGCGATCTGCCGGAAGCCGGTGGGCTCCGATCGGCGTACAGGCCGCTAGGAGCAGCGATGCCGCCAAGACGAAGAAGCGCAGGATCTTTCGGCCCACTTGCAGGAAAGACGGGACGGCTTTTGGGCTGAAGGCAGATGGGTTCATCTCTGTCAGGCTGGCTCTTCACTTTCCGCATCTCGTCCAAAGGCGGTATCGAGGTACCCTTTCTTACTTCACCGTATAGCCGCGTCCTTCCATGCAGGCGCCGAAGGCGCGCTGGTACTGGCTGCGCTGTGCACTCTGGCTCGAGGCCTCGGCCTGGCGCGCTTGCTCCTGCTCCTTGACCTGCCCGCGCTGGCGAAGAGCGCCACCGGCGCCGCCGACGCCGGCGCCGATTGCAGCGCCCTTCCCGGCATTACCGGCGATGGCGCCCCCGATAGCCCCGAGCGCGGCACCCTTCGCCGCTCCGCGCAGGGCGCCACCCTTCGGAGCCGGCTCCGTGGCGGCCGACGAGCTCGGCGCCGCCATCGGATCGAAGCCGGTCTGTTCCTTGGCCCACTTGTGGCACTCGAACTCGTCCTTCTCCTGTTGAGCCTTGGTCTGTCCCTTCTGCGGGTAGACGAACGGGTTGGACTGCGCCATTGCGCTGCTGACGGTAAGCAGGAACACACTCGCCACTGCGCTGCTGATGATTCTTCTCATTGGGCGATCCCCCATGTCCTGGCCGACGCGGTGGCATCGGCGTTGAGCTTCGTCGCGCAGGCGGTTGCCTGGATTTCGCGCCGCCCTTCGGAGCACCCTGCCCATGGACCGCTGGGGTGCCCGAAACACGGCCGGCGCGAGCCAGCCACGCCCGACTTATAGCGTGCGGCTTTCCTTGGGTTCTTCGGGCATCGTCGCCCCGGGCTTCAGCTGCACACCCTGGCGAGCGAGCTGCCAGGCGAGGCGCCTCGACCAGTACTCGCATGCGGCCTGCACGTCGCCCCACGTCTGGTACGCACGTTTTGCAAACAGCACCTTGGTACCGGCGCGCTGGTCCACCGCCGCGGCGAGTCGCTGGTTGGTGACCGAATCGAGCGCTTCCATTTCCGTCGTTGCACTGCCGACCATCGTCGCCGTGTCGCCTCCGAGCCCTATGAGTGAGCCGGCAAGCCGCAGTTGCGGCACGACGGTCGTCACAGTGCGCATTCCGACCTTCGCACCTTGCGCCTGGGTCAGCGCCACCCGCAGCAGCAGGGTGTTGGCACCCGCCTGACTGGTGACCATGAAGTACTTGCTCAGCTCGTCGTACAGGGTCTTGTAGACCATGTTCGTCAGCATCTGCTGGTCTTCCGGGCTGAGCTTGGTGCCTTCCTTGACCCACAGGCCGGCGGACTCGATCTTGATCGAGTTGTAGCGCGACCACTGGACGCCGGGTTTGATATAGATCAGGGCGGCAGGGTAGTCGGGATTCTTCTGCAGCTGCGAGTAGTTTCGCAGGAAGCCGGACTGCTCCGGCGCTGCTCGCCGCCCACGAGTGGCGGCGCAGCCTGCGAGGGCGAGGCTGAGACACAGGCCCGCCACGGCTGCGGCTGACACCGTCTGCTTGTTCAATGTGTGCATCATGATTGCCTCCTTCCTTTCCGAGAATCGCCGGTGCAACTTCACAGCGACGTACTAATCCAGTTGATGGCCGGATCGAGCGGTACCGCAAAGAAGAGCGTCAGCAACTGTCCTTCGAAACGATCGCGCGCCTCGTACTCGTGCATGTACTTGAAGGCCACGCCGAGCTTCGGCACGCCGATCTGGATACCGGCGGCGTGGACCTCGTCGTGATGGCGTAGTGGCTCCGGCGGTGCTGCCGAGCCGGTGTCGTCGGTGATCTGCCAGGTGTCGTAGCCAACCACGCCGAGCTGGAGCCAGTCGTCCATGAAGTTTTTGCGCAGCCCCCAGTTCAACGCGAAGCTCGATCCCGGCGTGATGTCGACGTCCTCCTTCTCCTGGGGAATCTCGATGGTGACGGCGAGAACGCCGCTCAGTGTCCGCGCCTGATCCACATGGTAGCGCAGCGCCGTCTGCAGCTGGTGTTCCCAGAATCCGAGGCCGACGTTGTCGAGGGCACCGTTCGAGTATCGGCCTGTCGGCGCGTACAGCCCGTAGCCCGCGGTGATGTCGGCATGCGGCAGGCTCCACATCAACCACAGCGGCTGGAAGAAAAAGTCGCCGATGTCCCACGTGCCCTCATTGACGCTCCGGCCGAGCCCGATCTCGGTCGACAAGTCGGCAGCGAGCGACGGGTTGCCCACCGGAACAATCGCGTAGGCGCCGTAGCGAGCGCCGAGTAGGGTAAATTTCGGGGCCCACATCAACAACGGCGCGATGTTGTAGTTGTCGATGTCGATGTCCAGCTTGATGGTGATCGGTCTGCCGCCCGGCCCCGTCAGCGTGATCGAATCGACCTTCTTGCCGTCCGAGTTCCGGAAGGTGTCGCTGAAGTAGTACATGTTGTACTGTCCGTAGATGAACTGCCCCGCTTCGGGGGGTGGCAGGAAGAAGTCGTCGAGATTCGGAATGCCGGCGGCGTAATGGTTCAGCTCGATGGCCTGCCCGCTGCCGGCGCAGACGCAGATGAGTGCGGCTCCGAGGAGAGTGCGGCAAAGCATTCGGCTCAGCATTCGCGGGGAACTTCTGTCGTCGCTGCTGCCGGCGGTCGGCCTGTTCATCTTATGTCTCCTTTGTTCACCATTGCTCGGGTGCACGGCTTCGCTCACCTTGGAAAGAGCAGCGTGACGGTGAACCGCATGCCCCAGTCGGCGGCGCTGCGCGGGCCTTCGACGTAGAGCTTCGGGCCCAACTGTAAGCTCACCGGCTGCCCTCCGAGCTTGAGCAGCTGGCTGACGCTGGCGTTGAGGGGCACCGTCCACTTTGCGTTCTCCCAGTCGTACGTGGACTCCGTACTCAGGCCGAAAGTCGTGTAGGTTTGGGTGGTGTAGGAGAGGAACGGCTGCAGGAAGGTCGCGTTGACGTCCGGCGTGCTGCGTGTGCCGCCGATGGAGACGATGTGGTTGAACAAGATGCCGTATGTGAAGCCCGATTCCTGTCGCAGGACGACTGCCGTCGGGCCGAGCCCGAATTTCTCCGCGCCCAGGCCGCGCTCGGTTGTCGTCGGTAGGAGGAAGACGGGCCCGGCGCCCCAAATGAGCCCGCCCGGTCCGGGCTTCTTCGGCGAGAAGAACCCGCTCTGCACGATGTCGCCGATGCCGCCCTGGCTGCTGTTGGGGATGACGTCATCCTGGTGGATGAACGGCACGATCGTGCGCGAGATCAGGTTCCAGTCTTCCGTCAACGTGAACGGAATCACCGGCTGAAAGTTCAGCAGGTAACGGAAGCCTTTGCTCTGGGGTCCGCCGCCCCACTCGAAGTTGCTCTGGAGCGGTACGCTGATGAGTGCCGCGACGGGGTTCTGCAGCTCCTTCGCCAACTCGGCATTCTGGTCGGCTTGCTCGCTGAAAGCGGGGGCAATGCCCAACACGCACATCAACATGGCAGCGCTCACGGTGCGACGGATGCTCAATGCCTTTCCCCTTTCTCGAGAGAGACCCCTCGCAGCCCAATGTGTTCGAAATATTCCGCGTTCATGTTCTTGCCTGACGTCTTCCTGCGATGCTTGTTCTATCTTCCTGCCGGCTCTGCGATTTTCCCAACCAGCTCGCGTTCGAGACTCACCTGTAACTCGGTGTACTGCTGAATGCGGTCGACCCTGCCGGCGTCCTGCTTCCGAAACCGTCGGAGTGCCGCGATGCACTCGCCGTAGTCGGTGCAGAGCTCGCGAAATTGCTCGTCCGCCTGGAACAGCTCCCGAATCCTGTTGCCCGATTCGGGGAAACGAGCCAGGACGTCGCGAAGTGGGTCAGGGCGGACGTTCTTCTTCATGACCGGAAGCATACTCATCCATCCCGCGGGGCGCCCAGTAACAAGGCGTAACTTACGGTCATTGACGCCGGGTGCGGCCGTGTGGCACTTGCTGGAGTGCCCGCGGGGTCCGCGGGGTAGGCAATGGCTGCCGGCGTTCGAAAAAGTGAGATTGCGCGCGTGCCCGGCAAACGGGCGGTTCGGGCCCAACTCGACCGTATCACCGCAAGCCCGGACTTTGACACGAGCCAGCGGTCGGCGGATTTCCTGCGTTTCGTCGTGACCGCGGCCCTGGCCGGCCGCGAGAATACCATATCTCAGCACGCCATCGCCGCTGACGTGTTCGGCCGCGGGGACGAGTTCGATCCGACCACCGATCCGATTGTCCGCATGCAGGCCGGCCGGGTGCGGCGCTCCCTCAAGCACTACTACCTCACGGCGGGGAGCTCCGACCCGGTCTTGATCGGCCTGCCCAAGGGATCCTACGTGCCGACGTTCGAGTTTCGTCAGACCTCCCCGACGGCGCCGCAGCCCACCGCCGCGCCGGCTCCGGCCGATGGCGACTCCTGGCCGACGCTTCTCGTTTCGCCACTCCGCAACCTGACGGGCCGGCAGGACGCGGAATTCATCGCCCAGGGTCTTGCCTCCGACCTGGCGGCGGAGCTGAATCACTACGCAGATCTTTGCGTTTTCCTTTCCCCATATGCAGGGGCTGACTCGACGGGGGCGGGCCTGCCCCGGTGGGAGTTCACGGGCGCCGTTGCCCTGAGGGGAGACGACTTCAGGATCACGTTCCACCTGCTCGACAGGGAAACCGGCCGCCAGAGGTGGGCTCACACGTACCGCTGCCCGGCGGGATCCGATCGGGGCGTCGTCCTCGATAGGGTGGTGCAGGCCGCGGCGGCCATGGTCGCAGATGAGCGCGGCTTCGTGGCGAGGCATCTCGGGGAGGAGTCGCGGCGTCGACCCTATGCCGACGGCAACGCCTATGAGGCCATCCTTCGCCATCATCATTTTGAGCTCACACACGACCCGCAGGTGTTTGTCGAAGCCCTCACGGCCCTTCGTCAGGCCTTGGAGTCCAACCCCGACTGCGCCCTCTGCTGGTCCTACCTTGCCCGGCTCGGCGGGATTCACTGGAGTATGGGCCTGTCGGGCGACGCCATCCCAATTGAGGATTCGATTGCTGCGGCTCGCCGCGGCGTCGAGCTCGCTCCGTTGGACGTGCGCAGCCGTGTCGTGCTGGGCTATGTGCTCCTGATCGCCGATGAGATCGACCAGGCACGGACTGAAGCGGACATCGCTCTCGAACTGAGCGACATGTCGATCTTCTGGCTCGATGCGGTTGGCCATCTGCTCACCTTGTCGGGCGACTGGGAGAGGGGCCCGGGATTGATCCGAAGGGCCGTGCGGATCAACCCATTCCCCCGCAGAGCCTGTCACTGTGCATTGTGGCTGGACGCCCTCCGCCGGGACGACCCGGCGGCGGCTCTTACCGCGGCCCGAGCCCACGCACCCGAAGCCTACTTCTGGAGTCCTCTCATGGAAGCGGTGGCGCTGGTCGCCGACGATCGGGCCGACGAGGCCGCCACCAGGATCGAGAGCTTGCTGCAGATCAAACCAGACTTTCCCGACCGCGCTCACTGGCTCATCACGCGCTACGTGAAGTTCCCCTCGCTCGTGCAGGGAATCGAGGACGCGCTCTCGGCGGTAGGACTCGCCCAGGGGCACTCCC
>CAZYMF010000157.1:0-4869 GCA_964648215.1 uncultured Binatia bacterium (SeqCode)
CCGTCATCTCGCACCGCTCGGGCGAGACCGAGGACACCACGATCGCGGATCTGGCCGTGGCGGTGAACGCCGGACAGATCAAGACCGGCAGCGCCAGCCGCGGCGAACGAATCGCCAAGTACAACCAGCTGCTGCGCATCGAGGAGATGCTCGGAAAGCGCGCCGAGTTTCCCGGCCGCGGCGTCGTGCGGCGCGGCCGCTGAAGAAATCGGGGGGGGACGATGTCGACGGTTCTACTGATCCTGATCGTGGCGGCCGCGGTGTGGGCCATGGTTGCCTACAACGGCCTGGTGACGCTGCGCAACCGCGTCCAGAACGGGTGGAAGCAGATCGGCGTGCAGCTCAAGCGACGGCACGACCTGATCCCGAACCTGGTGGAGACCGTCAAGGGAGCGATGCAGTTCGAGCGTGACACGCTCGAGCGGGTCGTCACCGCGCGCGCCAAGGCGGTGTCCGCCAACGGCGTGCACGAGACGGCGCAGGCCGAGCAGGCCCTGACCCAGTCGCTGGGTCGGCTGCTGGCGGTGATCGAGAACTACCCCGACCTGAAGTCGAATCAGAACGTGCTGCAGCTCCAGGAGGAGCTGACCACGACGGAGAACCAGCTCAGCTTCGCGCGGCAGTTCTACAACGACACCGTGATGCAGTTTAACACGCGCCAGGAAGTCTTTCCGTCCAACCTGATCGCCAACTTCTTCGCCTTCCAGCGCGCCGAGTTCTTCACCGCGGACGAAGCTGACAAGGTCGTGCCGCAGGTCGATCTGTCGCTGAAGCCGTAGCCCTTTGTGGACCTCTACGCGCGACAGGCCCAGAACCGGCGCCGGACCTTCGCGTTCCTGCTGCTCTTCATTCTCGTCTTCGTTGCGCTCGGTCTCGGTCTCGACGTTGCGGGTTACGGCTTTCTCGCGCCCGGCGGCGAGCCGCTTCCCCTGATCACCCTGATCGCGCTGACTACCTCGTCGGGTCTGGCGCTCACGTCGTACTTCGGCGGCGTGCGCCTGGTGATGGCGTCCCTGCTGGCGCAACCTCTCAACATCGAGCTGCCGGAGCATCGCCAGCTACACAACATCGTCACCGAGATGGCGTTGGCCGCCGGTCTGCCGCAGCCGCGGCTGTACGTCATCCCCGACCCGGCGCCCAACGCGCTGGCGACCGGCCGCGATCCGCAACACGCGGCCATCGCCGTCACCCAGGGCGCGCTCGACCTGCTCGATCGCGAGGAGACCCAGGGTGTGGTGGCGCACGAGATGGCCCACATCGCCAACCGGGATACGCTGGTGATGACGGTGGTAGGGGTGCTGTTGGGGGGGCTGGTGATGATGGCGGACTGGGGTCGCCGCGCGCTCTACTTCAGCGGTGGCCGGCGCCGACGGGGGAGCGTGGTGGCGTTCGTGCTGGTGCTGCTCCTCGCCGCGCTCGCCCCGCTGCTGTCGCGCTTGCTGGCGATGGCCGTTTCGCGCCAGCGCGAGTACCTGGCCGACGTGACCGGCGCGGAGCTGACCCGCAACCCGCTCGGCCTGGCCCGCGCGCTCGAGAAAATCGGCGCGGCGACCACACCGCTGCGCACGGCGACCCGGGGCACGGCCCACCTGTTCATCAGCGACCCGTTGTGCCGCCGCGCGACCGCCCGCGGTGACCGGCTGGGAGATCTCTTCGCCACCCACCCGCCGCTGGCGCGGCGCATCGCCATCCTGCGCGGGCTCGCTCACGGAGCGCCGACGTGAGCCAGCCGCTGTGCCCGAACTGTGACGTGCCCCTGGCTCCGGTGACGGCCCGCGCCCGCACCGGCTATCTGCTCGCCCTCGATCAGTGCTCGCGTTGCGGCGGTGTGTGGTGCGATCGCTGGGAGCTGTTTCCGCTCGCCGCCGCCGAGGCCGAACGTCTCGACCCGGTCGACCAGCCCGCTCTGTGGTCTCCCGTGGCCACGGTCAAGCGCGATCTCAAATGCCCGCGCTGCCGCACGCCACTGCGGCGTTTTCGCGATCCCTTGCTCCCCGAGGACGCGCACATCGAGCGCTGCGCCGCTTGCGAAGGGATGTGGCTCAACCGCGGCGAGCTGCGCCGCTTCAAGTCTCGCCGCCCGAGCGCCGCGCAGCCGGCCGCCCTGCTCGACCCCCAGATCCACGAGCTGTCGCAGCGCTACGCCAGCGCGGCCAACTGGCCCACCGTCAGTAACCTCAGCGCAGCGACGAGCCCCGCGGCGCCACCTGAGCCCGAGGCGGAGTCCGCCGACATCAAGCGCGAGCTGATGTGGGGGGCGGCGTGGTGGGGGCTGCGCGCCTTGCTGCGCCTGCTGCTGCACATCTGAGCTGTGCACAACGCGCTTCCGGCCTTGTGGATAGGGCGGTAAAACGGCCTGCTAGAGCTCGTTCGGGGAATCGTTGAACGTCATTTTAGGAGTCGGTTTTCGCCCAATGCGCGTGGGATTCGGCAATAAAAAAAAATTTCCAAAATGGCATTCTTCTCTTGACACGTCGGAAGGCTCATTCCTATAATCGCGACCGTAACTGGTGGTGGGTGGCTGAGTGAGGTGGAGATCGCCTGAGGAGAAGGAAGTGGTTCGGGACACGAAGCCCAAAGAGGCTTCCCAAGGAGGTAAGTATGGCGACTGCGAGAAAGAAAGCGACAGCGAAGAAGGGCAAGAAGGCTGTTGCCAAGAAGAAAGCTCCTGCCAAGAAGAAGGCTGCTGGCAAGAAGAAGAAGTAGTACCAGTACCACGCAGTATCCAACTGTCTGAGGCCATTCACTAGGCCAGGTTTTTTTTCCTTCTCACAGGCACGAGCCTTCGGGCTCAGCGGAGAGGCCTCCTGGAGACATCCAGGGGGCCTCTCCGTTTTTGGCGTGCGTGCAGCGCGCCGGCGCGCTAAGAGCCGACCGATGCAAGAAAGAGTCGGCGAGCTGGTGATCGAGCTCACGCGCTCGCCCAGCCCCAAGTTTACCGCCCCACTCCTGCTGCTCCACGGGTTGTGGGGGGAGGCCGACGTGTGGCGGCGGTGGGCCGGCTTTCTCGCGCACCGCGGCTGGTCGTGTCATGCGCTGAACCTGCGCGGCCGCGGTGCGGATGCTCGTCGCGCCGGGCGGTTGGAGGACTACGAGGCGGACGTGCGCCAGGCCGTGGCCGCGATGGATGCGCCTCCGATCATCGTCGGTCACGACCTGGGTGGGCTGCTGGCGCTGCGCCTGGCGGCGGGGGCGCGCGCCGTGGTCGTCTTGGCTCCCTGGGTGGCAAGGCCTCACGCCAACCCGTCGGCGCGCGCGCTGCTGGGTGTGCTCGGGCCGCTGCGGCTCCGGTTGCGGCGATCGTTGCCCGCGCCGCGCGTCGGCGGGCGCGCCTACTGCGGTGATCCGTGGCGTGCCTCCGCGACGGAGTCGACGGCGGTTCTCGGCGCTCTGCTGTTTGCGGAGATCACCCTGCCGACGACGCCGTCACCGAAGCTGATCGTGGCCGGTGGCCGCGACCCGTTCGTGCCGGTGGCCGCCGCCGAGCGGCTCGCGCACGCGACCGGAGCCGACTTGCTCGTCGACCCAGCGGGTGGGCACCTTCTCCCGGTGGAGGGCGGTTGGGAACGGCGGGCCGGCCGGGTTCACCGCTGGTGCATTCAGGCGCTCGGGGATCCCCTGCTCGCCTTGCGCGAGGAGGAAGAGGAGGGAGAGGAATGACGGGCGCGCGTGCCGGCGGCCGTCGCGGTGCCGCCCGGGGGCTGATTGACTGGCTGTCGGGTGGTTGTTAGTCCTGCCGCAGCTGATTGTCCCAAGGAGGGTGCCGATGTCTGAAGCGTTCATCATCGATGCGTGCCGAACCCCACGCGGCCGGCGCAAGGGAAGCCTGTCCAACGTCCATCCGATGGATCTCCTGGTCACCGTGCTCAACGCGGTCACCGAGCGCACCGGCGTCGATGCCAAGGAGGTCGACGACGTGGTGATGGGCTGCGTCACCGAGACGGGCGAGCAGGGCACCAACATCGCGCGCGGCGCCGTGCTGGCGGCGGGCTGGCCCGTCGACGTTCCGGGGGTGACGCTGAACCGCTTCTGCGGCTCGGGCCAACAGGCGGTGAACTTCGCCGCGCAAGCGATCAAAGCCGGGGCCCAGGACCTCGTCGTCGCCGGCGGGGTGGAGAACATGACCCGGGTGCCGATGGGCGCCGACATGGGACCGCTGCCGATGAGCTTGATGGAGAAGTACAACCTCGTGCCGCAGGGCCTGTCGGCCGAGATGGTCGCGGAGAAGTGGAGCTTGAGTCGCGAGCAGATCGACCGCTTCGCGCTGGCGAGTCAGCAGAAGGCGTGGCAGGCGATCCAGGAAGGCCGGTTCAAGAAGGGTTTGGTCCCGGTGAAGGTGAACGTCAACGGGGAGGACAAGATCTTCGACACCGACGAGCACGTGCGGCCGCAGTCGACGCTCGAGGGGCTGATGGCCTTGCAGCCGTCGTTCAAGCCCGACGGCAAGATCACCGCCGGCAACTCGAGCGGCATCGTCGACGGCGCCGCCGCGGTGATGCTGGCCTCCGAGCGCAAGGTGAAGGAGCTCGGGCTGAAACCGCGCGCCCGCATCGTCGATCAAATGATCGTTGGCTCGGAGCCGGTGATCATGCTCACCGGGCCGATCCCGGCGACGCAGAAGGTGCTCAAGCGCGCCGGGCTGAAGATCGAGGACATCGACCTGATCGAGATCAACGAGGCGTTCGCCCCGGTGCCGCTGTGCGTGATGCAGGAGATCGGCATGGATCCCGAGCGCGTCAACGTCAACGGCGGCGCCATCGCCCTGGGTCATCCGCTCGGCGCCACCGGGGCGATGCTGATCGGCACCCTGGTCGACGAGCTCGAGCGCCAGAACAAGCGCTACGGCCTGAGCACCATGTGCATCGGCAT
>CAZYMF010000157.1:4969-11988 GCA_964648215.1 uncultured Binatia bacterium (SeqCode)
GCTCAGTTTCAAGCCACGCTGAGGTTGCGGCGCGGAATCTCGCGGGTGAGGACCTCGGAAGCCTCTTCCTCGTCCTCGTTGCGCAGCTTGTCCATCCCGGCGCGTACGGCGCGACGGCTGATGGCGATGCCGTACCCCTCGAGGATCGGCTTGATCAGGTCGTAGTTCTGCTCGATCGACTGCGTCACCGAGATGTAGCCGTGCTGCGCGGCCACGATGCGCTGCCAGTAGGCCAGGGCGCTCATCTGGAAGAAGTGCAGATCGGATTCCTTGGGCTCGATGACGATGATGTTGCCGCGGAAGTGGGGGTCGTCCTGGTACTGCCGCAAGCCGTACTGCAGCCGCGAGTGGAGCAGGGTGCGGAAGACCTGGTTGATGACGGTGAGCAGGCCGGTGTTGACCAGTGGCTTGCCCTCGACCACGACCTTGTCGAGCTCCTTCACGTAGCGTTGCCGGACCCGGTTGGAGAACGGACGGAACGGGTTGTAGCAGATCACCAGGTCGGCCCCGTGCTCGATGGCGACGTCGATGTTGGCCGTCCGCCGGACGCCGCCGTCGACGTAGTCCACGCCGTGCAGCCGCGCCGGCTTGTAGAAGCCGGGCAGGGCGGTCGAGGCCTGCACCGCCTCGGAGATGGTCACCGAGGCGTCTTCGTCGTGCCCGAAGACGACGCGCTCGGCCGTGTCGAGGTTCATCGCGCCGATGTAGAGCTCGCGCCTGCTGTTCTGGTACAGCGTGCGGAAGTCGTTGCTGAGGCCGGCCCGTTCCAGGTTGCGGCGGATGTACCGCTCGATGCTGGCGTTGTCGAAGAAGCCCGAGGGGATGTAGTCGAGCACGAACGGGAAGTCGCGTTGCTTGTCGAGCGTTTCGGCGATCGGCTCGAGGATCCCGGCCAGGCGCTGTGACGACGGCTCGCGCAGATACGCCGCCGCCGCCGAACGCAGGCGTCCGAACAGGCTGGGTGTGCGCAGCCCGAGGTCGAGCAGCAGCCCGGGGAGATAGGTCGCCACGTCGAAGGCGAACTGCAGCGGGCGCTGCGCGAACTCGCGGAAGTTCGGGTTGTAGAAGTCCAGCGGGCGGAACTGGGACAGCTGCGCGGACTTCCCCTCCAGGCTCCTGACCATCTCGGCCGGGCTGATGCCGGCGGCCAGGGGAGCGGCGAGCACCGCCCCGGCGCTCAGCCCCACGTAGGTGTCGAACTCGTTGATCTTGCGGTTGACCAGCAGGTCGTCGAGCGCCTTGAGGCCACCGAGCTTGAAGGCCCCGCCGGTGATGGCGCCGCCGGCCAAAACGAGGGCGATCTTCGGATCGTGCTTCCGGACGCCCAGCTCACTCTTCTGGACTATCGTGATCCCCACGCCCGCACCTCCTAGATCACCCAGCCGAACTTACGAGGTTATGACGCAGCTTGTCAAGAACATTCTGCCCGGGCATCTTTCGCAAGTCCACCGTCCTCCTCCCCCTTACCGTCAGCAAGTTGTGAGCCCAACTTGCCTCCTTCATGTATGCACGGGCGGCAAGCCTCCCCCGTCTCACGGGTGGCTTCTCGTGGAACGCATTGCCCTGGTGGTGAGAATAGGTCGGTCCCGAAGGGCCCTGTCCGGCGTTGTCCCGACTGTGGCCGGGCGAGGGGTTCGGAGCCGGGCGTTCAGCGGGAGCTTACCTTGCGGCTGCGGGGCCGGCTCTCCCCGCGGAGGAGGCGGGCCAGCGACCGGGTGTAGGGCGGCCGCGCCACGCCGCGCTCGGTGATGATGGCGGTGACCAGCTCGTGTGGGGTGACATCGAAGGCCGGATTGGCGACGCGAACGCCGCTGGGCGCGATCTGGCGGTCGCCGATGTGGGTGACCTCGCGTGCCGCTCGTTCCTCGATCGGGATGTCTTCGCCGCGTTTGCACTCCAGGTCGATGGAGGAGGTCGGCGCCGCGATGTAGAAGGGGATGCGGTGGCGCGCGGCGAGAACGGCCAGCGAGTAGGTTCCGATCTTGTTGGCCACGTCGCCGTTGGCCGCCGTACGATCGGTGCCGACGACGACGCCGTCCACCGCTCCCTGCTTCATGAAGTGCCCGGCCATGCCGTCGGTGATCAAGGTGACCGGGATCCCGTCCTTCTTCAGCTCCCACGCGGTCAGTCGCGCCCCTTGCAGGAAGGGGCGGGTTTCCGTCGCCAGCACGCTGACCTTGCGCCCGCTCTCGACCGCGGCGCGGACGATGCCGAGGGCCGTTCCGTACCCCGCGGTGGCCAGTGCGCCGGCGTTGCAGTGGGTCAGCACGGTCGCCTTCGCCGGCAGCAGCTCCGCGCCGTAGCGTCCGAGTGCACGATTGGCGGCGATGTCCTCGCGATGAATGGCGAGCGCTTCCTGACGCAGCAGCTCGCGCAGGATTTCCGGGCCGCGGCGGCGCGCCGCCTGGAAGACGCGCCGCATGCGCTCGATCGCCCAGAACAGGTTGACCGCGGTGGGTCGGGTGGCGGCGAAGGCCTTGCACATGCGCTCGAAGGCGCGCCCCATCTCCCGCGGTTGCGTGTGCGCCATGCCCAGGGCGATCCCCATGGCGGCGGCCACGCCGATGGCGGGGGCGCCGCGCACGACCATGTCCTTGATCGCGCCCGTCACCTCGCGGTAGTCGCGATACACGCGGTAGACCTCGCGCGTCGGCAACAAGCGCTGGTCGATCATTACCACGGTGCCGTTGCGCCACTCGACAGTGCGAATCACATTCCCTCGCTGCCCCCCGTCTTCATAGCTATGCCTCCGCGGGCTGGTCAAGACGGGATCTGCGGGACAGCCGCGTCGCGCGACCCGGCTGCGACGAGAAAGGACGGGGCTCTCACGCCCGGCGTGTGCCCGCCAGCGCCAGGATTCGTTCCCGCAACGCCGCGTGCGCCGCGATCGGCAGGTCGCCGATCGCGGGCGCCGGCGTCGGCGCAGCCGGGCGCGGCAAACCGAGGATGCGATTGGCGGCGGCCGAGACGATGTCGGGGGAAAGCTCGCCGTCGATCACTGCCTGCTCGATCGCCGCCGCGGCCCGCTCCGTCTTGGCGAGATCGGCGCATACGAGAAGGAGATCGGCGCCGGCGGCGAGTGCCTGCACCGCGGCCGTGCCCGCCTCGTGCTGATCGCTGATCGCCCGCATCTCGAGGTCATCGCTCGCCACGACGCCGTGAAACCCCAGCTGTCGTCGCAGCAGGTCGCGGAGAATGAGGGTCGAGAGCGTCGCCGGACGATCGGGATCGAGGGACGGGTAGACCACGTGGGCGGTCATCAGCAGCGGCATGCCGGCGGCGATGGCGGCGCGGAACGGGACCAGCTCGATCTGCTCGAGCGCCGCGCGCTCGCGGTGCACCACCGGCAGCTCGAGGTGCGAGTCGCGCTCGGTGTCGCCGTGACCGGGAAAATGCTTGCCGCACGAGAGCGCGCCGCCCGCGTGCAGCCCGCGCATGAAGGCGATCCCCATCCTGGCGACGACTGCGGGGTCGGCGCCGAAGGAGCGGTCGCCGATGATCGGGTTGGCCGGATTCGAGCTCACGTCGAGCACCGGCGCGAAGTCGAGGTCGATGCCGGCCGCAGCCAGCTCGACGGCCATGGCCCGCCCGACCGCATGCGCCAGCCCCTCGTCGCCGGTGGCGCCGACCAGGGCCATCGGCGGGAAGGCGGTGAAGGGAGCCCCCAGACGCAGGACCCGGCCGCCTTCGTGATCGATGCCCACCAGCGGGCGCGACGGTAGCTCGTGGAGCTCGCGGCACAGCGCGGCGAGCTGCGCCGGGCTGCCGGCGTTGCGGCGAAACAGGATCACGCCCCCGACCTGCAGCCGCCTCAGCGTCTCCCGGGCGGCCGCGTCGATCTCGACACCGGGCAGGCCCGCCACCAACACCCGCCCGATGCTTGCCCGCAGTGCCTGGCGATCCATGAGGCGCACAGTAGCGGGAACCGTTGGAAGCGGAAAGCTGGAAGTAGAAGGTCGAAAGTCGAAAAGTGGAAGGTCGAAGGGGGAAGATTCGTCCAGGCGCTTTCCGCTTTCAGCTTTAGGCTTTCGGCATTCTCTGCGGCTTTGAGCTTCCGCCGCTGTTGTGGTACTGCCGTCGCGCTCGAACAAGGGATGGGGCGGTGAAGGGCGCTCGGTACATCGTCGTCGACGGGCCGATCGGGGTCGGGAAAACAACTCTGGCGCGGCTGCTGGCCGAAGCTTTCGAGGCCCGGCTCGTCCTCGAGCAGGTGGACGAGAACCCCTTCCTCAAGAAGTTCTACGAGCACCCCCGCCGGCACGCCTTCCAGACCCAGCTGTTCTTTTTGCTGACGCGCTATCGCCAGCAGCGGGAGCTTGCCCAACAGGATCTTTTCAGCCAGAATACCGTCGTTGATTATCTGTTTGCGAAGGATCAGATTTTCGCACAGCTGAACCTGGACTCCGATGAACTCGCTCTCTACCGCCAGCTCTTCGGTCTTCTCGATGCGCGCCTGCCCAAGCCGGACCTGGTCGTCTACCTGCAAGCGCGGGCTGACGTCCTGCTCTCCCGCCTGCGCAAGCGCGATCGCGACTACGAGCGGCGGATCGCGGGCGAGTACGTCGAACGAGTAGCGGAGGCCTATCGGGACTATTTCTTCTATTACGACGAAACCCCATTGCTGGTGGTCAACTCCTCGGGCATCGACTTCGTTGCCAACTCCGAGGAGATGGCGGACTTGATCCGTGAAATCAAAAGCATGGGGCCAGGGGTGCAACACTACATACCGCTTGGATCCAAGTAGTACCCGGCACGGCCGGGAAGGACCGAGACGGGGGCACTTCGGGGTTTCGTGATTCGTTGACCGTCGATTCGGGCCGAGCGGCCACAAGGCGACCGACTCAACCCGCTCGAATCCTCCGTCACGGATCGGTTGAAACACCGGCTTTGCGTACGCGAGGGCCCTCCCAATCGGTCACATTCCGAATTTGGAGGGCTTTCTTATGGAGCGCAAAGTCACGGTTCCAGATCTCCTTCGGCGCAAAGGCGGCGGCGAGCCGATCGTTGCGATCACGTCGTACGACTTCCCGTTCACCCGCGTCGTCGACAGCGCCGGCATCGACCTGATCCTGGTCGGTGACTCCGTCGGTATGGTCGTGCAGGGGCTCGATACCACCCTGCCGGTGACGATGGACGAGATCGTCTACCACTGCCGCATGGTCACCCGCGCCCGGCCGCGAGCCCTGGTGGTGGGCGACCTGCCGTTCCTGTCCTATCAGGTGGGGGCCGCCGCGGCGGTCACCAATGCCGGGCGGCTGATCAAGGAGGGCGGGGTGCAGGCGGTGAAGCTCGAGGGCGGCGTCGCCGTGGCCGCAGCGATCGCCGCCATCGCTGCGGTGGACATCCCGGTGATCGGCCACATCGGACTGACGCCGCAGTCGGTGCACCGCATGGGCGGCCACAAGGTGCAGGGACGGGCGCGCGGCGCCAAGCCCGGCCAGCGCGAGCGGGTGATCGCCGACGCTCTGGCCGTGGAGGAGGCGGGCGCCTTCGCGGTGGTGCTCGAAGGTATCCCGCGTGATCTCGCCGCCGAGCTCACCGAACGGCTGACGATCCCCACCATCGGTATCGGTGCCGGACCGGACTGTGACGGGCAGATCCTCGTTCTCCACGACGTGCTCGGTCTGAGCGATGGCGTCTCCCCCCGCTTCGCCAAGCGCTACGCCGAGCTCTGGCACGTGGCCAGCGAGGCGGTACGTGCCTACGTCGAGGACGTGCGCAGCGGCGTCTTCCCCAGCGATCGCCATTCCTTCCACTCTCTGACCACCGTGCCGGCGCGCGACGACAAGGTGGCGGCGCAAGGCTGAGGCGATGGAGACCATCGACAGCATTCGCGCCATGCACGCCTGGTCGGAGCGCACCCGCGCCGCGGGCAGGCGCATCGGTCTGGTCCCGACGATGGGCTATCTCCACGCCGGCCATCTCAGCCTGGTCGCCGAGGCCCGCCGCCACGCCGAGCTGGTGGTGACCTCGATCTTCGTCAACCCGCTGCAGTTCGGTCACAACGAGGACCTCGACCGCTACCCGCGCGATCTCGGCCGCGACACGCACCTGCTCGGCGAGGCGGGCACCGACGTGCTCTACCTGCCGCCGGCGGGCGAGATGTACCCCGAGGGCTTCCAGGCCGCGGTGACGGTGGAGCAGGTTACCCGCGGTCTGTGCGGCGAGAGGCGGCCGGGACACTTCCGCGGCGTAACCACCGTGGTGGCCAAGCTGTTCAACGCCGTGCGGCCCCACGTCGCCGTGTTCGGCGAGAAGGACTACCAGCAGCTGGTCGCCATTCGCCGCATGGTGCGCGATCTCGACTTCGACATCGAGATCGTCGGCGGGCCGATCGTGCGCGAGGCGGACGGCCTGGCGATGAGCTCGCGCAACGCCTACCTGTCGGTGCCCGAGCGCGAGGCGGCGCTGTGTCTCTCGCGCGCGCTGGCGGCGGCGGAGGCCGCCGTGCAGGCGGGCGAGCGCAGCGGCGCGGCCGTGCTCGACCGTGCCTACGCGGTGCTGAACGCCGAGCCGCGCGCGCGCATCGACTACGTGACCCTCGCCGAGCCGGAGTCGCTGCGGCCGACGACCCGCATCGCCGGCCCGACGCTGCTGGCGCTCGCCGTCTGGATCGGACAGACGCGCCTGATCGACAACACACTTCTCGGCCGTGGGGCCGCTTGGGGAGAAGGCTGATGTATCGCAACATGCTGCGCAGTAAGATCCACCGCGCCACCGTCACCGGCGCCGACCTGCACTACGAGGGCAGCGTCACCATCGACGCCGAGCTGCTCGACGCCGCCGACATCCTGCCGCACCAGGAAGTGGAGATCTGGAACGTTACCAACGGCGAGCGCTTCCGCACCTATGCCCTGCGCGGGCAGCCGGGCTCGGGCGTGGTGTGCATCAACGGCGCGGCCGCGCACAAGGCGCGCCGGGGCGACCTCGTCATCATCGCCACCTTCGGCTGGATGGCCGAGGCCGAGGCCCGCGCCTGGGAGCCGAAGGTGGTCTTCGTCGACGCCCGCAACCGCATC